>NZ_MJWW01000045.1:0-6040 GCF_001762445.1 Campylobacter sp. BCW_6877
GATTGATTTAAATAAATATGATTTTGCCTATGATGAAGAAGGCAGGATCATTTGGGCTTTATATGATGATATTGAAAAAGGCAAATTAAAAGATCCAAGAGATATAGATTCTACTCCTGAAAGTAGAAATAAATTTGATGATGCTATGGATGGATATAGAAATGGGATGAAAACTAACTTTGATGTAGATACTCCAAATGATTGGAGTGAACAACAAGCTACTTTATTCAAAGATACCCTAGTATTAAGCGCCAAACTAGCAGCCCTCACTCCTCCTCAAGGCTATCCTAATGCCCCTTATTATTTTACACCTGAAAGATTAGAATGGATTTATAAAAGAGGATATTTAGACAAACTCCTTGACCCAAGAATTCCTGCCATATATAGATATAATTTCCCAAGGGAACTTAGAGCTAAGATACTCAAATTTGCTGAAGAAAATGGCATTAAAGATTAAAGAATCACTCAAAATCTTTAATATACTTTTCCAATGCTTTGATGGTAAGATTTTCAAAAAGAATCTTATCTTCTTTAATATTATTTTGTATGGCAGCTTCAATATATTTAATAAACATATTTTCTTCCATTTCTTCAAATATTGGAGTATATAATTCTTTTGCGATTAGGCTAAGGGCTAAAATATTGATCAATCTTGTGGATTTGATTAAGGGTATATTATTAATAATACTTTCAAAATCTTTAATATTGATAGGAGAATAATCATTATTTAATTTAGAGTTTTGTTGTTTTGTTTTAATATCTTTTAAATTTTTTACCAAACTTTTTAAAACATTTTCATATTCTAATGAATTTGGATTTTTTTGAATTATTTCTTTTAAAAAGCTATCATCTGCCTTTTCTTCTTCGATAAATTTATAATCATTATTTTCTAAAATCTCTTTTAACTCTTTGTTTTTGTCAAAATTTATACTTGTTTTTCCTCTAGGCTTAATTTCAATTTCATCAAAATGATTGCGTTTTTCAATATCTTCTAAGTATTTTTTATTTTCTTTAATGCTTGCTTCAATGCTTTTTGCATCCACAAATCTAAATTCTAAATTACCGATTTTAAAAATATCGCCTATACTGATTATTATTTCATAGCCACTTGGCATTCTAGAAAAGGACTTATTATAATAAATGTCAGAATCTTCAAAAGCCGCAATTGTAAAAGATCCTTCTTCATAAGATACTATGGCATGGGTATTTTTGATTTGTTCTAGTTTATCTTGAATACGAAAAGTGCAATCATCACCGCTTCCTATAGTTCCACCCTTTGTGTTAAATACAAATGTTTTAGAACCACTAATACATTCGTCATAATTCTCAATAGTAATTCCTATTTCTTCTTTTTCTATCATTGTTTATTTACCCCTGTAATATTTTCTACTATTTTAAGATTATTTAAAATATAAACTATATTATTTAATTCACTAGCACCGTTAATAATTTCAAAGTCAAAATATAAGTTTTTATTATTGTTAAATATAATGCTGTATATAGAATTACTTTTATTATCTTTTATAAACTTATACCATGCCCATTCTCCCTTATATGATTTTGTATAATTTAAATTAGGATTAGAGTAGTTATAGGCTGTAAAATTTAAACTTGTTCCATTATTGAATTTTTCTGCTACAATTTGTAGGGTTTGATTAAGAGTATGATCGTATTGGATATTTTTATTATCATAGCCAAGCTTTATAAAGGAAAAATCCGCACTTAAATCAAGGCTTTGAATAGTAAAATTAACTTTTATATTATCATTACCATTTAGTATGAGACTAGAGAGATTGCCTGCATTGGTGATAAAATCTAAAAATTCTTTAGAGAAATTTAATTTTGAAGCAAATTGAGAATTGACAGAATAGTTATTTTTTCTTTTTACTAAAACATTGTTCAAGTATTTTTTATAAAAACTATTTAATGTCCCATTTCTTCCAAAAAATGTTTTAAAACTATCCATACTAAGATCTGCTACACTCTCATCATTAAAAGGATAATATGGTGCAATATCATTAACAAATGGATTATACACTTCATTAATCCAAGCGGTATTAAATAAAGAAATACCATGATTTTCTATAAAATTCCACGAATAATTAGAAAGCTGACTATAATATCTCTCTAAATCATTAGGTAATTTTTTTATGTTCATTTGAAATACAGCAAAAGGATCATTGGCATCTTTATTGCCTCCAAGAGCATATGAAATTTTTTCTTCAGCGCTTTGGTTATTATTAGAACTAAAATCTATAATTTTATTGGATATATTTGTAATATTTGTATTAAGAATATCTAATATTTTTTCATCATCAGTGCCTTTACCCACTTCTATATTACCAACACTTAAAAGTGTATTTTTGTTTACTAGCTTATGATATTGTGTGAAAGCATTGCTTACCCCAATAAAATTTGATCTAATTTCCCCAGCATTTAATCCTAAATTGTAGGCTTGAGTTAGTAAAACTGCATCATTTAAATTTGTATTAGAACTAACAATTTTTAACAAAGAATATAAGGGGTTTTCTTTTTTTGATAAGATATTAAGCTCATTAAGCATTGCCTCTTTGGTATTATACCTAACAGGTTGCAATGAAGCGAGTAGATTTTGCCAAGCATTTTGGTATTCACTTAAGTATAATTTTAAAATACCCATAGTCAAAGTGTTTTTATTTTCTTTAAAATTGTTATCTAGCATCCAAGATTCAATATTGATTGCGGTGTCAACTTGTTGATTTAAATCATTTAAAAAGTCCATCATACCAACTTTTGTATATATTTTATCTATAGAAGTTATTTGAGAATTATTTGAAAATACACTATTTGCAGCAAAACCTAAATCCTCTTTTATAAGATATTTTTCTTTAGGTTTATCGCTATTTAAAAAATTAAGAAGAATGTAAATTCTTTGAGTTCTACTTATACTCTCAAGTTTTCTTTTTCCTGTATGTATACTGTTTTCATCTTCTGTAAAAGATTTAAGATTAAATTGTTTAAGCTCATCCACCCCTTCTAGAAAGTCATCTTTAGAGATTGAATACTTACTTAAAGTATTCCAATTCTCGTTAATCCAAATTTTTAGTATTTCTTTATTAAAATATTTTTGTTCAAATAAAGATCTATACATATATAATGTTTTGATTAAATTTTCTTTATTTGTATCGGTAAGTAAAGTATATTCCATTTCTTTTAATAAAGTATTTTTTAACACATCTTCATTCAGTTTATAATAAAGTTGTTTAGCTTCTTTAAATCCTTTGTATGAGAGATTTAGATTTAAATATTGAAATATATTATTATCTTGCCAAAGTTCAGGATAAGTATTTAAAATATTTCTCAATTCAATTAAGAAGTCAGCTTTTTGTTTAATATTTAAATTTTGATAATCTTGATCTTTAAGAAGCAATTGTAAAGATCTTAAGGTATTTTGGCTTTTTTCGAATTCTTTATTGTTTTTACTTATAAAATAAGAAGATATAGCATATGTTCCAAAGCTTATGATTAAAATTATAATTAAAAAAGATAATTTTTTAGAATAAGATTTCATAGCGCTTAAAGAATAATCTGTAAAAATTAAATCTTCGAGCAGTGATTTAACAAAATAGCTTTGTTTATTATGTATAATATTGGATTTTGATAATACTTTTTTGCAGTTATATTTCTCACATATGGCATCGAGTAAGAAATTTCTAGGAATATTTTCTTGATAGGCGCTAACAAAATAAACTCCTCTAAGATAAGAATTATTTTTAAGCTTATTTTCTTCTTGTACTTCCAAAATAAAAGTCTTTGCTAATGCAAATAAATTATCAAATTGTTTTAAAAATAAGTAGCTTTTATTTTTATTTTCCATATTGTAAATATGGGAATTTTTACTCATTAAAGAGCATAATAATGAATCACTTAATTCTTTAAATTCATTATTTAAAAATTCTTCACTTAAGATTTTATCAAAAGATAATCCTAAAATTTTATCCGAAATTTTTTTATCGAAAATATCAAAATACTCTTTCATGCCTTCCATCAAGTCAAGTTTTGAAAAAACTATATAGATGGGCAACTTTAAATTCAAAGTTTTTTCACATTCGTTTACTCTTTTTGTTAGATATCTAATAAGATTTTTGGAATACTCCTTAGGATTATTTAAGAAAAGGACAGTATCAACAACTAAAATAATTCCATTTAGTTTGCTATGAAAAAAATTTTTATTGAGAAAAGTAAGGAATTTTTTCCATATATTTTTTTTAATTAAAAAATCTCTATTTTTATCTATATCATCTTCGGGTATTTCATCGCTACTTGTAGGCTTAAAAAATTCTTCTTGTGAAAAATAGTTTCCTTCTGTATCTAACAAAGCGCCTTTTTTTGATACATAAAGTGCAAAATTTCTAGTAGACTTATGGAATTTTTTATAAGACTCTAAACTATCGCTAAGTGGATATTCGATGTTAGAATAATTGATAAAAGTGCTTTTTCCAGCCCCTTCATTTCCTATGATGATAATTAAGGGTAAATTTTTTGTTTTTAAATCATTCTTCCATGTTTCTTTGGCATCTTTAAGAGATAAAAAGAAGTTTCTTTTAGATTTGTAAATAAACTCATCAGCTTCTTTTTTTAGGTCTTTAAATTTTAATCTTTTTTCACTTTTTAAAGAAGATATAAAATTTATAATAGGCTTTAATAAAAAAAATAAAAAAACAATAAGCCAAATTATCAAGATAATACTAAATCTTAAAAATGAGCTACTAAAAATATATATGTCGTTAAAAGCTATTAAAGGACCCCAAAACCAAAATAAAACACTAAAAAGAAAAATACAACAAAGTAAAAAAGCAGTTATAAATAATCTTGATTTTATAAAATCAAATATTTTTTTAAACATCGTTATTCCTTATTTAAAGTAAAAACAAATAAATATTAATATCAATATACAAATATTTTACAAAAATTTATATAGATTAAGATTAAAATGATACAATTTTGAATGTTAAAAAAAATTAAAGGAGGTTCTTTTTATGGCTGAACCAGCGTTTATAAGAATTGAAGGTTCCACACAAGGTTTGATTTCAAGTGGTGCATCTACTGAAGCGAGTATTGGCAATAGATATAAATCAGGTCATGAAGATGAAATCATGGCGCAAGAGGTATCTCATATCGTAACTGTACCCGTTGATCAGCAAAGTGGGCAACCTTCTGGACAAAGAGTTCATAAGCCCTTTTCTTTTACTTGCTCATTGAATAAGTCCGTGCCTTTGTTATATAATGCACTTACCAAAGGAGAAAGACTTCCAACAGTCGAAGTTCATTGGTTTAGAACTGCAGCAAGTGGCGGATCTGAACATTTTTTTACTACAAAATTGGAAGATGCAATTATTACAAATATTGAATTAATAATGCCAAATGCACAAGAGTCAAGTAATCATGATAAAACCGAGCTTTTAAAAGTTTCAATGAGTTATAGAAAAGTAGTTTGGGAACATACTGCTGCTGGAACTAGCGGAAGTGATGATTGGAGAGAAGGTAAAGCTTAATTATAATTATCTTAAAAAATCCCGACTAAAATGCGTAATTATAGTCGGGGTTATATCTTAAAAATATATTTTGTTTTCTTGGTTTTAATTACAAAACTACTTTCTAAATTATAATACTATTTATTCATACATGAAATCATTTATCTTAATGAGCAATTTTTGTCTTCTATGTTTGGATGCTAGCGAGCTAATCTTTATCAAACCACAAAATTACATCTTAATTTTAATAAAATAGAGAATCTAAGGAGATAACCCATGACATATATATTACTTCTTATTATAATTTCTACTATTCTTTCTTATCTTATATTAAAATTTATTTATAAAATCATCTTTAAATCTACAAAAAGCGTTTCAAAGTTTTTAGTCTTTCTTGGAAGTATAGGCTTAATTATCTTTTATTATACTCCTTATTCTTATTATTTAGAGCCTAGTTATTGGCAATTTAGGAATATGTGTAAGTTAAATGAACTTCCTAAAGTATAATAAGATTCTAGGGTATTTTG
>NZ_MJWW01000046.1:0-1082 GCF_001762445.1 Campylobacter sp. BCW_6877
AGTTTGTCTAAATATCCTCTTTTATAAATCCATTCTAATCTTTCAGGTGTAAAATAATAAGGGGCATTAGGATAGCCTTGAGGAGGAGTGAGGGCTGCTAGTTTGGCGCTTAATACTAGGGTATCTTTGAATAAAGTAGCTTGTTGTTCACTCCAATCATTTGGAGTATCTACATCAAAGTTAGTTTTCATCCCATTTCTATATCCATCCATAGCATCATCAAATTTATTTCTACTTTCAGGAGTAGAATCTATATCTCTTGGATCTTTTAATTTGCCTTTTTCAATATCATCATATAAAGCCCAAATGATCCTGCCTTCTTCATCATAGGCAAAATCATATTTATTTAAATCAATCACCCAATCTACTCCCATAATCTCATCTATAAAAGGAAGCATACCAAATTCATCAGGCTGTATAGTTTTAGCTAAATCTTTTACTAATTTGGCCCTTAAAGGATTTTTATGTATCCCTGCCATACCTATACCTATTTCTAAAAGATTATCAGCATAATTATAAATTCCTCTTTTTATACCTAATTCTTCATATCCTCCACCTGTGAGTTGAATATATAAAATAAAACATTGTATCATTCTGGCATTAAAGCCATGATTTTTAGAACGCACAAAATATTCAGGTTTTCCTAGTATTCCTGCTGCTATACCCCATTCTTGTCTAAAAAGAGAAGATTTTAAGGTTTCTTTATTATTGTTAACTTCATCATAAATATAGGCGTATTCTTCATTGATTAAATATCCTTTTTCATCTACATTAGCATAAGCATCATAGGGTATATCTATAACAGTGCTTCTTATACCACTTCTTATAATTAGATATTTATATCTTTCTCTTTTAGTTTTTAAAGATTTATAATAAGCTTTTTCTGCTTTAGTCCAAGGAGCTATAGCTCCTTTGATAGGATCTTTTAAATATATACTTTGCCAATCTTTAAATTCAAGTAAAGTAGAACTTTGTCCTGTATAAAAGTTAGGATCTAGGTATTGGGGTTTATAGTCTTTGTAGGGGGAGTTTCTTAATATGCGATCGGCTTCAAAAAGGGCTTTGGAATATTCTTCGGTATA
>NZ_MJWW01000047.1:0-5956 GCF_001762445.1 Campylobacter sp. BCW_6877
AAACCACAAAATTACATCTTAATTTTAATAAAATAGAGAATCTAAGGAGATAACCCATGACATATATATTACTTCTTATTATAATTTCTACTATTCTTTCTTATCTTATATTAAAATTTATTTATAAAATCATCTTTAAATCTACAAAAAGCGTTTCAAAGTTTTTAGTCTTTCTTGGAAGTATAGGCTTAATTATCTTTTATTATACTCCTTATTCTTATTATTTAGAGCCTAGTTATTGGCAATTTAGGAATATGTGTAAGTTAAATGAACTTCCTAAAGTATAATAAGATTCTAGGGTATTTTGGATTAAGTTTGGATACATTAGATTGGGAGGAGCTGAATAGAAGAGCTTATAAAATAAGTAAAGAATAGCAATTCTATTTGCAAAATTTTAGAGAATATGCAACATATATAGGAGAAATAAAAAAGACTAGATATGATATAATGGCTATTCTGTATAGCAATAAAAAACTTATCTCTAAAGATAACATTACATCAATAATTTTACTTGATACTTGGAATACAAGACGTTACAATTTAGAGTAAGAATCTGTGGCTAGTTATAATATTGAGTGGATAGAGATAGAAGAATATTGCAGTTTGTACTTCAATACAAAGGAGCAAAAATGGACAATAAAGGATTAATCACTAAATTACGAGACAATGCAGAACTTCCTTGGGCAGCCTATGGATATTTTCATTTAGCTAATGAAAGTTATAAGCCAGAGGAAAATAGTAAGGATTGGAAAAGATTAAAATATTTTAGAGATATTAAAGAAGATACAACCCAATCTGTATTCCCCACCCTAATTGATATTCTCAACATAGAATACAAATATTTTAAAGATGAAAAAACAGGAAAGCTAAAAATGGCTTCTTTGATGATGAGTTATTTAGTGGCGACTTCTCCCAACTCCAAGCCAAACAATTCTTTTCTCGCTATGATTTATTAAAACATTGTCCTAATACAAATTCAGGCTTTTCTGCTACTTTGTTTGGAGAAAAAAGAAAACAAATTGATAGTAAAACAAAAGAAGAAGGCTATACCAGTGAATATGGCTATATCAATTATATTTTAGCCATTAGAGGAACAGAAATGAGTTCCTTTAAAGATTTGTTTGTAGCTGATGCTTCTTTAACCATAGGCTCTATACCTAAAGCCCAATATGATGATATGCTAAACTTTTATGAAACTTGTATTAAAGATTATCCACAAATCAAAGAAAAAGATTCTCTTACTATTACAGGACACTCTCTTGGAGGCTGTCTTGCACAACTCTTTGCTTTAAGTATCTGTGATGATAGGAATAGAAACAATATCAAAGCTTTATATACTTATAATGCACCTGGAGCTAGAAAGATAGCACCTCCTTATGATTATATAGTAAAACTCTTTATATTTCACAGTAAAGAACAACAAGAAAGATTTATAAAAGAAGAAATAGAAAATATAGCAAATAGAGCAAGAGATTTAGGCAAAGATAATATTTTCTTAGAAAGTAAGATACGAGAGATATTACACAAGATAATCCAAGAAAAACAAAGTCAATACTATGGGATAACAATGAGTCTTTCTACTCATACAACAATGATGACACTTGATATTAATGCCATTCCTATCTTAGCAGATATTGCACCATATTATAGACAACTTGCTTATAATTATTGGCAACATTTTAAAGAAGATAGGAGAACACCTCAAAATTTTGAACTTAAAGGAGATGAAAGATATATATACAAACTCTCAATTCAAGATTCTATCTTTCATTGTGAATCAAGTAATAATGAATATAAAAATGAATGGTATATCGGCTCTCCTATATCAAAACTAGGGATTAAGCTAGGATTACATCAAGACAATCAATATAGCGATACAACACTGCTTCATACAATCAATACAAGCTCTGGAGTAACAGGGGAGCACTCCATAATCCCCCTAACTCAAACTCTTTACTTCTACTCCTATCTTTTAGAATTAGATGCTAACTATAACAAAGTCAAAGATAAAAGCCTTAGTGAGTGTATAGAGTATCTTAATCATTTTATGAAAAATATTCAAATTTATACAGAAACTTTTGTGTTAAAAAATAATGCTATTAATAATAAAAATTTCGCTCTTAAAAATGGACCTCTTGGACTTTTTAGAAGTTCTCCAGAAAAAATCAATCATTTTGAATATTTTCTTTCATTAATAGCCACCATAATGCAAGAAACAAATGGTATTTTAGAAGAGCTTGGAGATAATTATTATACAAGTTATAAAACTCCTACCATTAGTCAAACAAAAATCATAGATTTTATTTTAAAGGCACAAGAAAAAGAAAAATACATTTTAATTCTTGATAAAAATGATTTTAATAAATACAGAAAAGATTGTTCCTTTATTAATAATCAAGAAAATTTAGCTCATAAAATTGCCATTGGGGAATTTAGAATTTTTATTGTGGTTTATAAAGATATGAAATGTCTTAAAAATATTAATAATATAACAAAAATATATGGATATAATTCAAAAAGTTATAAAATAAAAGATCAAATTTGGGATGAGCAATATTTAGGTGGAGTTTGTAAAATATCACAAGCTTTGTATTTTAATGGAAAAGCTAAAATAGGTATTATTTAGGAAAATTATGATAGGTAAAGACTTTTTATATTCTATTCATAAAGATAAAAAAAGTATTTATTTGTTTTGTGAAAATAAAAGCATCATTGATTGTCAAAGTATTTATGATGAACTTTATAAATTAGAAGCAACGACAGATTTTACTTTTGAAGAACTTCAAAACTATCAAGCTTATATCTTCCTAAACTCCACTCTCCTTACAGGATCAAATGAACTTCCTAATAATCCTTTTTACTTTGGAGAATTAGATCAAGATAATACTATAAAACAAGATACACCTAGTTATTATTTTTCTCCTAAAGATGAATTCAAATGCAAATCATAAAGGATAAAATAATATATGAAAACAAGCCAAATATATGAAACTTTATAAATATGCTAGAATGTGCTGGACTAGGTATTCTATAAATTTAAATGAGAACATGCTTAAGGAATTTCTAAAAAATATAAAAACAATAGGATGAAATAATGGATGAAGAACTTTTTTGGGAAAACATTGTTCCGGTAGGACATATTAATGAAGAAACTTTAAAGAGCCAAATTTATATTAATAATATAAATTTTAGCACTTTGCAATATGATGAAACAGTTTTACCTACAGAATTAGAGTGTTGTTATAATGAATTTAAATACTATCAAAAAAGCAATAATGAAATAGCAACACTAGGTTGGGCTATTAGCTATCAACTTCAAGTATTGTGGCAAAATAGCCCTAAGATAGATACAATACAAAATTATCATCTCCCCGTAAAACAAAATAAACCTAATAATCCCCAAGCAGAACAAAGACTAAAAGAAATACAAAATTTCTTACAAAGTAAAGGTATAGAACCCCTTATTTTACATTATACCCCTTATCCAAACAACACACAAACCCAAGAGATGAAAAGACTAAGGCAAAATTCAGAGCGTTTTTCTCGCCATATAGATAATAAAACAAATGAAGTAAGAGAAGAAAGGCGTTCTATTAAATTTTACACTACGCTAGATTGGGATAAGTTTTATTCTCATTTTCCTATAATAAAAAGACTAAGTAAAAAATTTCATACAAAAGAAGACATATACACTCAAAATTTTACAAAGCAAATAGAAATAATCTTACAAAAAACTCATAATATTTTGATATTAAAAAATTTGCCTCAAGGAGAATATAAATTTGATTTTGCTATCGATATAAAAGAAAATCGAAGCGATAAAAATGAAGAATCTTATATCATCATTAAAGAAAATGATGAAATTTCAAAAGATTATAAACGCATTTTAGACTGTAAGCCCTATGAGCTTGATACTTTAAATTGTCAATATATAGGTGTGGGTGATGATGAGTTTTTCAGACAAATTCGGGAAAATTTACAAGTAAATATCGCAAAGCAATTTGATACAGAATTTTCTCTTACTTGGTTTATTAAAACATATTTAAGAACGCAACCATTGACAATGAGCACTATGTTAGGTTATGATACATCGGAGATTGGGGAACAAACTTATGATGAACTCATGCAAGATCTATCTCTTTATGCTTGTAGTGGTAAATTTTCTTTTAATTTTGTTCCTTCGAAATTAAGCATTAAAAAAGAAATTCAAGGAGATAGAGAAAAGGTATCATACCGCGTTGATGAAATGCTTGTTTATGTTTATGATAGCTTTGATTTTTTAGATCAAGGACATGAATTTGATGATAAGGGAAATTTTATCAAGCTAGGACAACCTGTTGGAGCTTGGGATTTTAATGAAAAGAGTTTTAGTATTTGGGGTTCTACAAGACAGATGGAAACTTATAAACCAAAGAAATATTTATTTTTTATACCACAAATAACCTTTGCTGATATTCTACAATCCCCAAAAACCAAGCAATACTATCTTTACAATCAAGATTACCAAGACTATCAAAAATTCACTCCTTATGGTTTGGACTTTAAACTTTATAGTAAGGATTTTATCGCTAAACTTGATTTTAAAGATAAAGCTTATAATGTGCTTTATAATACAGGAGTTTAAATGGGAGAAGATATTACATTTTCTATTTTTTGGGGTTTATTTGGATTTATTCTTGCTTTTACTAATATAAAATTTTATCTTACAACTTTAAGTGTTCTTATTGCCTTTTCTATTTTAAATTATTGGATGAGAATTAACATAAAAGAATTTGTAAAATCTTATTTTTTAGTATATTTTATTATCTTTTTTATGGCTATTGTTATCATATTTTATCTTACCTATGGTATTGAAACTTCTAGGGATCTTGCATTACTTAGCTCTCTAGAAGCTAAAGAATTGTCACCGCAAGAATATAAAGCATATAATTATTTTGGATTTTTGACTTGTATAACTATGTTTTTTTTTACAATCACATTTTTTATACTTCCTTGTTTATTGCAAGCTTATTTATTTAAATGTTATAGCACAGGAGAAAAACGCAAAAAATTAAGTTGGCTTATAGGGTTTGTGTGTAATATCTTTTTATTAATTGCGAGTGTGTATGTGGTATATGAAAATCTTTAAAGACTATCAAAAATTTAATATATTTGATATAATATTCATTTATCTTAAATATTTAGAAAAAAAATGGATAGAGAATTATTTATAACAAGGCTTGCTTTTATAAACAATGATGAAATAGACACAATAGATAAAAATTCATCCATAGCATACTTAAAAGCCTTATATCAATGTGAAAATTCCATAGCTATAAATTATAATCAAGAAGATCTTTTCACCCAAGCTACTGCTATAAACAATCTAGGCTATAATTCTACTTTCACAAAAATCTTCATCCTAGATAAAGAAAAGCTCAATGATACCTATCTTGATGCTAGAAAAAGGCTTTATAAATCTATCAATACTTTAAAAGAAAAAAGAAATGAAAAAATAAAAGATATCCAAGACTATTTAAATAAAGAAATTTCCTTACAAGATAATCTAAATAATCAAAGCTTTAATACTAAGGAAAATGATGTTAATTTAATTTTAAACGAAGTATTTAACATAGAGCAATTTTATGATAAAAATACCAATACCATAGTATTAAAGACAAATAATATAAAAATCATATTCTTAGATAAAGTAAATTTACAAGATTTGCAAGATAATTCTAACAATACTTCTTTCATCTCTATGTCAAATTTGATCCATATTTATGATAATCATTGTGATATTTTTGCAAAAGATAGAAGTGTTTTGGATATAAAGGACATAGAAGAAAAATATCAAATAGATTTTAAAAGTTTAGATATAAAAATCTTCCTAAACTCCACCCTCCTTACAGGCTCAAATGAACTTCCTAATAATCCTTTTTACTTTGGAGAATTAGATCAAGATAATACTATAAAA
>NZ_MJWW01000048.1:0-4967 GCF_001762445.1 Campylobacter sp. BCW_6877
AAACCACAAAATTACATCTTAATTTTAATAAAATAGAGAATCTAAGGAGATAACCCATGACATATATATTACTTCTTATTATAATTTCTACTATTCTTTCTTATCTTATATTAAAATTTATTTATAAAATCATCTTTAAATCTACAAAAAGCGTTTCAAAGTTTTTAGTCTTTCTTGGAAGTATAGGCTTAATTATCTTTTATTATACTCCTTATTCTTATTATTTAGAGCCTAGTTATTGGCAATTTAGGAATATGTGTAAGTTAAATGAACTTCCTAAAGTATAATAAGATTCTAGGGTATTTTGATAAAAAGTTAGGCGGCATAGATGATTTTCGACATGTAAAAAAATATAGTAGGATAGAAATGTGGCTTTATATATTACGATGATACTTCAAAACTCCTTCAAATTTTCAAGAAAAGATAGAGATGGATAATATTGTACTAAAAACAAAAAATATGCAAATGTCTTTACACAAGATTGTTGATATGCATATAAGTCCATATTGGAATACTAGAAGGTATGTGTTAGAAGGCAATGAGGGTAATATGAATTTTGAGTTTATAGAGGATGGGCTCGCTTGTGGTAATCTTTATCAATAATAATATAAGGAATAAATCAACAATTTAAAAGATTATACAGAATTTGTGTAAGCTAGTTATTTTAATTTTGTTTATACTGAAGGACAAAAAGCTTTAGGATTTAAAATATCTAAAACTAGATTTTTTAAAGATAAGAGTGAATTAGAAAAATTGGACTATTTTAAAGCATTACATGATGAATATAATGGATATTTGGTTATAGATGATTCTTTATTTTTTATGTGAAACTAAATGGAGATTTTAGAGAATTACAAGCTAGAAATTTTTCTCAAAGATATGAGATTAAATTTCATCAGCCCAACACTACAAATTGTCTTATGAAAAAACAGAGAAAATTAAGAGGAATTAATAAATGCTAGAATTCTTTGTTAATCTTTTAATATTTATTCTTATATTTTTCTTTTTTGTTTTTATATTTTCTATTATTTTATATTTTATCTTTAAAATTTTTTATAAATTAAAAAATAAAACAAAAACTATAAATTTTAAAACAATATTTAAAAAACTTACTTTATTTCTTTTGCCTGTATATCTTTTATTATTCTTAACAGGAGGCTGTTCTTATAAATATATGGATCCGCAGTATTATGAGTTTAAGAGCTTGTGTAAAGATATAGATAATAAAGTAATAATTTACAATAAAGCTTATTGGGAATTGTATAGCGATTTTACAAAAAAAAGCCTTCTATAGAAAAACGAGTTAAGGATGATGGTTATGAATATTTTTATTATGAAAAACTTAATGAAACATTTACTTATTATGATATAAAAGATACGATAAAATCCGAGAAACGAAATGGCAATATTATAACCATAGTATATGATAAAAAATATAAAAAAATGCCCAAGCCTTTTGCTACATATATAAGATATAAATATGAAAATGATGGTGTATTCTTAAGAGGCGATGAGGGCTCTGGATTATATTTTAGATATGAAGAAGTATTCACTTGTAGCTATTTTGATAATTTTAAGTAAGGATATAAATGAGCAAAAACATTAAAACACAAGAAGCTAAATTAGACTTAATCACTAAATTTCTAGACTATGCTAATTGTGCAGATGCTAGTTATGCTTTATTAGATCCAGTTTTTACAGGTGTTATTATTGATAAACAAGAAAAGGAATTAGAAAAAGATTTAGATACCCAAAGACTAGGTGATAAACATAATAATCAAAATTCTACCTATGCAAGAGCTATACAAGCTCGTTTTGAACAAAATAAAATAGTTAAAATAGAACCTAAATATTGTATTTCTCTTATAAATACTTGTTTTGATAGTAAAGAAATAACATTGGATAATGATATTAGTAGGGTGGGGTTAAATGATACACTTAGTAAAAGAATCATTGATTTTATAAATAGATTTAAACTTTTAAAACATTAGTCTAACACTTTAAGTGGCTTTAGTGCTATTTTGTTTGAAGATACTAAAGATAATAATCAAAGTAATATGGGATAAAAATATATGAAAAACAAGCTCTATCATTATTTTAACAATAAAGAAAATTCAAATGATTTAAAAAAACAATTCTTTAAAAATATAAAACAAGCTTTATTTTATCTTTTTCTTGTCATCTTAACTTTTTATAATATTACTTATTTAACTCTTTTAACCTTTTTCCCTTTTCCTTTCTTTGGATGGATTAGCTTGTTTATACTTTCTACTATATGGGTATATTTATTTTTAAAGCTTGTCTTTTATCTTGTCTTTAAAATTTTTAATATTGATAAAAAAATTAAAAAGTTTTATTTATTTTTACCTTATCCATTATTCATGCTTCTTTGGTTTGGATACTCTTTTGTACCTCTTGAATGGCAAAGTAGTTTTAAAGAATTTGAGAGTTTGTGTGAGAAGGCTGATTCTAAGGCGGTTATTTATGATGCAAAAAATATTATAAGTCTTTGGGATAATTATAAAAAAATAAACAAGGATATTTTATTCAACATAACAGAGCAATATGTAGATTTTAGAATAAAAAAAATTATTATTTTATGGTACTATAAGGACGGCAAAAATACAATACAAGAATATAAAATAGACAATACATACTCTTGGCTTGACATAGGTATGTTTGCTAAATACAAAAGAAAAATGATATGCTATGATATTCAAAAATATAAAGAATTACAAGAAAAAAGAGGCTACTAATGTATGAAAAACAAGCCAAATATATGAAACTTTATAAATATGCTAGAATGTGCTGGGCTAGTTATTCTACAGGTTTAAATGAGGGTATGTTTGGAAAAGAAGATAAAAAATGGGGGTTGAAAAATCAAACACAATATTATACAAAACAGGATATAGAAATGTTAAAAGAAAATAACATTAATTCTCCCACATACTTCCAAGCCATAACCCAAAGTTCTATGCTTGTGTTAGATACTTATAATATTAGTTTTGACGAAGATAATGCTAATGAATTTATAAATCGCTATGAAGTATTAGCCTTTATTCAAGATGATGATACAAGCTTTTCTGCTACGCTTTTTAAAGATACTAAAGATAATGAATTAATTCTTGCATTTAGAGGTATAGATATTTTTCAATTTAGTTTTTCTTTTTGGGATAGTATAAAAGCCGGTGCACAAATTTTCAGATCTCAAGTTCCTCTGGAATATTATTTGCAATTATTAAAATTTTACGATGATAAAGTCAGGCATTTTTTAGGTAATGATAAACTTATTGTTACTGGACATTGTTTTGGTGGATATTTGGCACAGCTTTTTGTTTTGTCTTTTCCACAAAGTGTTAAAGCTTTATACACCTATAATGCCATGGGAGTATATGAAAATGAATATACAAAATATACAAATTATATAGGAAATAAATTTGATGATGGAATTGAAATTTTGGGATACAATTTTAATATCTTTGATGCTAATCTAAAAAATATTAAGCTGATTCCAATAACACAAGAGCTTAAAAATAATATTATTTTAAAAGATAATTCTATAGCTTTTAAGGAAGATACTCCTTATGAGGTTAAAGAATTGTTTCCCAACAATATAAAGAGTCAAAAAAATACAACTCAGCTTTATTTACAAATACAAAACGCTCCTTTGGATTTTAGTGTGATATTCAAAGAATTAGATTATAATAGCGTTTATACACTAACTCCAATCCAAGCGCGAGGATTTAAAAACTTAATAGAAAATTTATTAAAAGGGAATGAAGAATTTTCAAAGCTGCTAAATGCAGAAATTTACAAAATATACACCATTGATTTAGATGACTCTGAAGAAATATTTCAAAAGTTTGGAACGCATATAAAGCCTAATGAAATTATAGCTTTGAAATTAGATTATTTTAAGTTGCAACTTAATTTTAAATTTGATGGTTCAAAAAAATCTGCAGAAAGTGTTTTTGGTTTTGCTAAAAAAGCCACTAATTTAAAATGGATTCTTGTTTTAATTTCTATAGAAGATATATGTGAAGAATTGTTAAAACAATCTAGAATTAAAGATGATGAGCCGTCATTACATTTTTTTATGGATGGGAAGAATTTTTTAGAGATTTTCAGGGATATTAATGTTAAATACTTTTCTTTATGAACTAAACTATCATCATACGAAAAAAACAAAAAGTCTTGTTAGTGCTATTTTTAATCTAATGCAAAAAGATAAGAATTTTTATATAAAACATTTAGATTTAAAAGATATAGATGAGATTAATATCGAATCTGATATTTCACTTTTAAGAGCTCTTTATGTTTGCAAAGAATATGTATTTTATAAAGAAAATAATGAAACTTTTTTAAATAGCAGTGTTATAGGCTATAATTCTACTTTCACAAAAATCTTCATCCTAGATAAAGAAAAGCTCAATGATACCTATCTTGATGCTAGAAAAAGGCTTTATAAATCTATCAATACTTTAAAAGAAAAAAGAAATGAAAAAATAAAAGATATCCAAGACTATTTAAATAAAGAAATTTCCTTACAAGATAATCTAAATAATCAAAGCTTTAATACTAAGGAAAATGATGTTAATTTAATTTTAAACGAAGTATTTAACATAGAGCAATTTTATGATAAAAATACCAATACCATAGTATTAAAGACAAATAATATAAAAATCATATTCTTAGATAAAGTAAATTTACAAGATTTGCAAGATAATTCTAACAATACTTCTTTCATCTCTATGTCAAATTTGATCCATATTTATGATAATCATTGTGATATTTTTGCAAAAGATAGAAGTGTTTTGGATATAAAGGACATAGAAGAAAAATATCAAATAGATTTTAAAAGTTTAGATATAAAAATCTTCCTAAACTCCACCCTCCTTACAGGCTCAAATGAACTTCCTAATAATCCTTTTTACTTTGGAGAATTAGATCAAGATAATACTATAAAA
>NZ_MJWW01000049.1:0-2063 GCF_001762445.1 Campylobacter sp. BCW_6877
AAGGAAAAACAAATGAAAACTTTAGAAGAAATGCAAGCTATGGATGAAGAAGCTATAAGGGAGTTAGGTTGGGAGTTTTTTAGACTTGTTAAAAATAATAAACTTAAAGAAGTGAAAGAGTTTTTAAAAGATTATCCCGTGCCTGAAGTATTTTTAGAGAAACGTCGTAAGGTATATTGGTGTGGTCATCCTATACCTTTTTTTAATCCTAGTTCTACTTTAGCTTGGGCAGGGATCGCTTATGATAAGAGTCAAAGTTTTGAAATGATGGAGTATTTTGAGAGTTTAGGACTTAAAGCTGATGATGAGTGTTTAGGAAATAATGCCCTTACTGATTATATTGGAGTGGGTGGAAAAAATAAAAAAATGATTGATTATTTTTTTAAAAAAGGATGTAAATTTGAAGTTTATGATGAACGAGGTGCCACCCCTTTGCATTCTTGGATATTGCTTGGCGATCCTGAGTCTGTAAATTCTTTAGAAGTGGCTTTACAATTTGGCGCTGATGTAAATATGAGAAATATTAAAACAGAACATGAACACAGTTATATCGATGCAGGAACAACCCTTTTACATATAGCTGCAACATCCGATAAAAAACCTATTGGAACTTGTTTGGAAATTTTGATCAAATATGGAGCTGATGTCAATGCTGCTAATTGCACTATCAATAAAACTAAAGATGATAAAATTAATTATTTTAAACCTAATACTCCATTGGATCAAGCTATTTCTTTTGGAATAAATAAAAATAAAACAATCTTAAAAAAAGCAGGTGCTAAGACTTGGGAACAATTGGTTAAAGAATACAATATCGATACAAGCTTGGAAGAACCAGAACAAATTAAAATGTATGAAGAAAGAAGAAAGATAAAAAAATAATAAAAAGGAGATATTATGGAATTTGATGTTGAAATTTTAGACAATCTTGAGAATTTTAAAGAATTCTTAAAAACAAAACCTAGCAAAGAAGTTTTACAGGCTGTTAATTCTCATTTAGAGGGTTTTTTAAGTGATGCGTATGATCATATCGATCCAGAAGAATACGAAGTCGCTTTTGAAGAAGAAACAGGAATATCTTATCGTGATGCTACTGAGGAAGAATTTGATGAGTGGTTTATTACAAATGTACTTTGCTTTGAAGATTTAAGTGAGATTTGCAAAATTCTTCGATCACTTTTAGAGGCTAAAGATTTAGATAAAGCTTTGGAAAATTTTAACAAATAAAAAAAATTAAAAAATTATTTTAAGGAAAAACAAATGAAAACTTTAGAAGAAATGCAAGCTATGGATGAAGAAGCTATAAGGGAGTTAGGTTGGGAGTTTTTTAGACTTGTTAAAAATAATAAACTTAAAGAAGTGAAAGAGTTTTTAAAAGATTATCCCGTGCCTGAAGTATTTTTAGAGAAACGTCGTAAGGTATATTGGTGTGGTCATCCTATACCTTTTTTTAATCCTAGTTCTACTTTAGCTTGGGCAGGGATCGCTTATGATAAGAGTCAAAGTTTTGAAATGATGGAGTATTTTGAGAGTTTAGGACTTAAAGCTGATGATGAGTGTTTAGGAAATAATGCCCTTACTGATTATATTGGAGTGGGTGGAAAAAATAAAAAAATGATTGATTATTTTTTTAAAAAAGGATGTAAATTTGAAGTTTATGATGAACGAGGTGCCACCCCTTTGCATTCTTGGATATTGCTTGGCGATCCTGAGTCTGTAAATTCTTTAGAAGTGGCTTTACAATTTGGCGCTGATGTAAATATGAGAAATATTAAAACAGAACATGAACACAGTTATATCGATGCAGGAACAACCCTTTTACATATAGCTGCAACATCCGATAAAAAACCTATTGGAACTTGTTTGGAAATTTTGATCAAATATGGAGCTGATGTCAATGCTGCTAATTGCACTATCAATAAAACTAAAGATGATAAAATTAATTATTTTAAACCTAATACTCCATTGGATCAAGCTATTTCTTTTGGAATAAATAAAAATAAAACAATCTTAAAAAAAGCAGGTGCTAAGACTTGGGAACAATTGGTTAAAGAATACAATAT
>NZ_MJWW01000050.1:0-21478 GCF_001762445.1 Campylobacter sp. BCW_6877
AATAAAGAAAGTAAAGAAAATTCTAAAATAAGTTTTGCTAATGCTTTTTTAAAACAAAATGCTAGTAAGTTAAATGAAATTCAAAATGCAAATTCACAAACTCTAGCAAGAAGTGAAGTATTAAATTCTACTAATACAACAAATACTAGCAATAATACTAATTTTAGTATAAGTAGTAAAACAAGTTCTCCTAATTATGATATATCTAGTGAATTTAAAAACTCTATTTATACTCTAAAATATAAACAAGCAGATATAAGTAATACTTCTACTAATACAGCTTATGGTTATAGTGTAGATAAAGATGGTTATATGGGAAGTGATTTTAATAAAGCTGCAGGACTTCCTGAAGATTTTAAGATACATAAATCTACTTTAGATGAGATAGAAAGAGTGGCTGAATATAATGTTTCTGATATAAGAGAATATCTAGGTGTAGATAAATATTATTCTAATATAGATATGGCTGAAACCATAAAACAATATTATAATCTTTTTTCTAATGCTTTAGGTCAAAGTTTTCCAAGTGATAAAACAAGTTTTAGTGAAGCAGATATAAATTCTATGCCTAGTGGATATGCTGTAGGTGGAGATAAATGTATGAATTTTAATGATCCAAATAATAGAATGAATATTACTCATTTAAAAGACTTTTCTGGAGCTTTAGTTTCAAATGTCTATCAAACATCAGAACAAGCAGAGAAAGCTGATGATCTTTGGGCTGATTCTGGAAATATGATTAATGGTTTAAAACCTGAAACCTTAGGTTTATCCTTAGAAGAAATAAAAAATGTTTCTCAAGCTAAATATGAATGTGATTTTAAACCTGATATGTCATTTTATCCAAAAAATGAAGATGGAACTTATACTAAAGAAGATTTATTTATGAGTTTTTTAAAATCTCAAGGTGGACAACCCGTTGAGAGTCCAAAAACTACACTTAATCCAAAAGTAGAAGCTTACAATACAGCTATGGCTAAGGAGAGTTTTTCAACCACTAGCGTTGATTTGACTGATATCATGACAGGTAAGGTTGATTTTGCAAGTTTATTAAAATATGAACTTGATAGAGGTCGTATAGCTGGAGAGCTTTATATGTATGAAAAGGGTATGTCTCCTAAGCAAGCTTTAGGCAATTGGGCTTTAGACGCTGAGATTAAACAAGCTCTTGCTAATGGCTGGAAAGCAAGTAGTGAAAGTATAAATTCTTATGTTGGATCTATAATGGATAGATTAAATAATCTTATAGGACAAACTAGGGTTTAAAGAAGTATTTGCACGAAGTCAAATTAAAAATGATGACATTTGCAAATACTTATGCGAATCACATAAAGCTAGGCGCATCGTTTGAAAAGAGTATTAAATCTCCGTTTTTTGTTTCTTTAGCCAGAGTTTGAACTAGCTGACTCTTTTCTTTAAGTATAATGGTTTTTATTTTTAACTCTTTTTTGAAAATTTCAGCATTGATTTGTGCGCTAATGATAACAAGATCAAAACACTCATTGATGATTTTAGCAAGTTTTATATTTTCTTCTTCGCTTACTTCCACTATACCAGGACTTACTAAAACTTTTCGTCCTTTATAGCTTTTACAAAGTTTATAGCTTGTGCTCATACCTTTAAAATTTCCATTAAAACCATCATCTATGATAAATTTAGGCTCTCTTGAAAGCACTTGCAAGCGATGTTCTACGGAGTTTATATTTAAAACTTGCTTTTGAATTTTTTCTAGCTTTATGCCAAGATAATGAGCGCAAAGTATACAAACACAAAGATTTTGCGCGTTAAAATTCCCTAAAATTTGACTTTTAAAATCATAGGATTTATTTTCTATATTTACCCTAAATTCTAAACCTTCAAGACTTGAATGAATAAGACTTAATTTATCATCATAAAGGCTAATGAGTTTATCTTCTTCTTTTTGGGCGCTAGAGTGTAAAAAAGCCTTTTCTAGTCTTTTGGAATTTAAGGCTTCAAGTTTGGTTGAGCGGATATTTTCAACACTTTTAAAATACTCTAAATGTGCATTGCCTATCTCTCCTACTATGCTGATGTGAGGTTGTAAAAAACGCGTGATTTCATCGATATCGCCTTTAAGTCTAGCGCCTGCTTCAGCTATGTAAATTTGAGTATCTTGGCTTAAATTGGTATTGATATCAGCAACTATACCTAGCAAGGTATTGACAGAGCGTGGTGTTTTGTAGCTTTTAAAGTCATCTTTTAAAAGTTCGTATAGAAAATTTTTAATACTTGTTTTTCCAAAACTTGCGGTAATGAGTATGATTTTTAAATTTTCATTGGCTCTTAGTTTGGCTTTGGCTTGTTTTTTATAATATAAATTTGTAAAAAACTCATAAATTTTAAGACTCAATAAAGCAAAAGGAAGACTAAAAAGATTAAAAAGAAAAGAAAAACGCAAAGCAAGGATAGCAAAAATAGCATTATAAACAAAAACAAAAACAAAAAACCATTTGACCTTGCTTGTAAAAACAAGCTTTTTATCTATACCTTTGTTCCAAAAGTACAAAATCGAAGTATGGATCAATGCAAAATATGCCAAAGAGTATAAAGGAAAAGCTAAGAATAAAAAATAAGGAATAAATAAAAAATACAAATGCCACAAAGGTTTATGATAATGAAAAAACACGCGCTTAAATTTATAAGAATACCATTGTAAAGCACTCATAAGATAAAAAGCTATACAAAAATTAAAAAATAAAGAATTGATAAAATAAAGAGTATTGATAAGCATTTAAATTTCCTTAATTTTTTGAGCTATGAAAGCAGAATGTTTTAAAAAGAAAAAATGATCCCCCTCTAAAGGATAAAAAGTGCTATTTTTTAAAAATTGATGCATTTTCTCGCCACAATATAAAGGCGTAGCTTCATCGCTTTTTCCCCAAAAAATCAAACTTTTAGCCTTTTGCTTGGCAAAAATTTCACTAAAATCCTCATCAACAACCTTTTTAAAGGTTTCATACATCATAGGACTAAGATTTGCTCCATCTTTACTAGCAAAATAGCGATAAAATTTCCCCAAACCAAAGAGTTTTAAAATTTTAAAAATACGGATTTTAAAACGCACTTTTAGGGATTTTTTAGCCAAAATTCCCGCACTTGAAAGTAAGATTAGGATGTCTTTTTCTTTTGCGAGCAGGGTGCTTACTTTTCCACCAAAAGAATGCCCCATGAAAAAACAGATATTGAGTTTTTTTTGTTTTAAAAAAAGTTCTGTGATATTGGCATAATCTTGAGTGTTTAAAATTTCTTCCACACTTGAATTTCCAAAACCTGCTAAATCCATATAAATTTGACAAAAATCTTTTAAAAAAGGACAAAAACTTTGCTTCATAAGTTCTTTATTAGCTCCCCAGCCGTGTAAGATAAGTATTTGCGGTAAGGAAAGATCACCTAAAATTTCATAAGAAATTTGATAAGTTTTGTTTTTATAAGAAAGTTGAGTTTGAGCCATTTTAAGCCTTTTGATTTTTGTAGATATTTTCTAAAAGTTGCATGGCGTTTTGTAAGCGTTCAAATTCTTTCATACTAAGCATTACAGCTTCAAATTTGTTATTTTTTAAAATAACTATTTTTCCACTTTCACTTTTTTTAAGTTTTTCCATAATGGGGCTAAAATTTCTTACCACTTCAGTGGCAGTGTAAATTTCATCTTGTTTAAAAGAGAGCATTTTTCTTCCTAAAATACGCTAAATTTTATGTATAATTTAACGTATTTTGACTTAAAAGCTTATAATTTTCCTTTTTGTCCGTTGATGGAGTGAAGGAAGTTGTAGTTGATTTTTATCATTTTTTCAAGTGAAATTTGATCAGCTAAAGCGTTTAAAGTGGTATTAAAATCTTTAAAAAGATAATTAGCCAAAGAACCAGGATTTGGGTTGATTTCATTTAAATATACTTCATTATCCAGTATAAAAAAATCGCAGCGTATTAAAGCACCTTTAAACAAAGGATTGTAAATCTTTTTAAAGCTATCTTTGAGTTTTTCTTTTAATTCTTCGCTTAAATCTGCTTCTATAAGCTCATTGTGTCCTGAAAAGCTAAGATATTTTTGTTCAAAGTCTAAAAATTCTTTTTTCTTTGGCTCTTCTATGATAGAAAAAACAAACTCATCATTGATCATGCATCCTGCAAGATTGTATTCTTTGATATTGTTTTTAAATTCTTCTACTACAAGATCATTATCAAATTCAAAACCTACATCTTTGGCGTATTCTAAATCTTTTTCATCTTTTACTATGCTAATACCTATACTACTTCCAAGTCTTGCAGGTTTGATAATGCAAGGAAAACTAAGCTTTTCTTTAGAGTTTTGATTTTTTCTTAGCATGGTATAATCAAGTGTTTTTACTCCAACGCTTTTGGCATAAAGTTTGGTAAGTTCTTTGTTAAAAGATAATACACTAGCTTCAAGCCTAGGTCCTATAAATTTAATAGAATAAAACTCAAATAAAGCTGCAATTTTTCCATCTTCTCCATCTCTACCATGGATAAGATTGATCACGCATTCGCACTCTAGTTTATTTTCTTTTAAAAAACCTTTGCTAAAAAAACCTCCTTGTTTGATGAAGAGTTCTTTTTCTTTTTTATAAGCTTTGGTGCTAAAAGTTTTAGAATTTATTTTTTCACTTGGGATATGATAAAACCTTCTTTTTTCATCGCAAAAAATAAATTCTAAATTTTGATTGATAACTTTTTTAAGTACCACAGCACTTACTATACTGATCTCATGTTCATAAGAATTTCCGCCAAAAAGTATTGCAAATTTCATTTTATTCCTTTATCCTAGTTTTTTAAGAGCTTCTTTGATGAGTTCGCTTGTGCTTGTTGCTTGAGCACTTGCTAAAACACTTATGATTTTTTCTTGTTTAAAGCCTAGAGTAAGAAGTGCGGCTAAGGCTTCGCTTTTATCATCGCTTACATTTTCAAGTTTGGTTTTTGTGTCAGAAAGTTCTACTATAATGCGTTTTGCACTTTTTGGACCTATGCCAGGTACTTTTTTAAGCACACTTTCATCGCCTAAACTTAATGCTCTGTAAAAAGAATTTACATCAAGACTAGAGCATACTGCCATAGCAGTATTTGCACCCACTCCATTGACTTTTAAAAGCATTTCAAACATTTTTTGCTCGTCCTTATCCAAGAAACCATAAAATTTATTAGAATCTTCTTTGATGATTTGAGTAATAAAAAACTCATGCTTTTCTTGAGTTTGAATTTTAGCAGAACAAAAAAGCGAAATAAATATCCCATAGCTTAAACCACTAGCGCATTTAACAATGATAAAAGTAGGTTCTTTTTTTGTGATTATTCCTTCGATGCCGACAACCATGCTATATCCTTTTCTTCATAATCTAATTTTTTATGTATTTCTATACTTTCTTGGTTGTTTTGTATGACTTTTTTAATGCCTATAAATTTAGCACTTTCATTAACAAATGAAGAGTAAAAAATATCTTCTTTAGGCTCTAGAAGTGAAAATTTGATCTCATTCATATCAGTCCATTTGCCACTTTTATTTATAAAAGTTGCTTCAAAAAGCATTTTTTGTAAATTGATTAATTCTAATTGTAAAGATTTTTTGCGTTCAAGAAGTTCTTTTTCTTCATTTTGTAGTTTATTTAATTCAAGATTTTGTAAAGAGAAATCTTTTAGGGTTTTTTCGTATTGTACAGGAACATTTTGACCTTGATTTTTAAGTTCTGTTATCTTTTTTTCAACGCTTAAAATTCCATTTTTACTTGATAAAATGTATTGTCTTATTTTATTTATTTTATGATTTAACTTAGAAATTTGCTCTCCTAAAATCGCAAATTCTTCATCATAATTTTTATCAAGAGTTTTAATTTTAGCATGAAATTTATTGTTACCCCCGTTAATGCGTTCTATTGTGGTGTTTTCAAAAAACACACAAGAATTATTACTTTCTAAATTTTCTATATAGATTTTATCAGCTTGTATATTTCCGCCTAAACTTTTTTTAATTCTCACTTCTTTGGCTTTGATTGTTCCACCTTCGAGCAAATCTATATTTAAAATTTCGGCTTCCGCAAATCCTCTATGAGTTTTTATATAGGCTTGTTTGGCTTGAATTTTGGCTTTAGAGTGTGTAGTGCCTTCAATTTTCATTTTGGTGGCATTAAGTTGAGTGTTGCTTCCTACGCTTCCGACTACATTTAATTCTTCACATTCTATCCCAACACCAGAATTTACAGCATCTTTTACTTCTGAAAGAAATTTTATATTGATTTTGACATTTTTGTCTAGTCCAGCTCTTATAATCCCTATATTTTTAAAATCTACCCCATTAAAATCTAGTTCATTGGCAATATCAAATTTTTCACCATCTTGTACTACATAACCTTTTTTTAAAGCTATATATTCTGTGTATCCATCTTGCTCTACTTGTTTAAAAGCCGAAGAACAAGAAAATTTAACTTTATTTTCATTTGTGGCTAAAACTTTTAAGGTGTGTAAATTTAAGTCTTTTCCTTCTTTACCTTGTTTAAATTTGGCGTGTTTTAAAACAACTTCATTTTCATCAACAACAATAATACCTGAGCGTTTTTCATCGATAGTGTAGTTTTTGGTTTTTTCTTTATAAGTCAAGATCAGGGATTCATCTTGACTTTCTATAGGATCAATACCTTGTGCAACGGTGATTTGTATAGTTTTATTTAAAGGGGTGTTTTTATGTTGATTGCAAAAAGACATTAAATTTTTCTTAAAATCAAAAATGCGGATACCTATTAAAAATTTAAGTTTCAACATCTTTTTATAAATATTTTGCAAAAGTTCTAGTGCTAGTTTTTCATGAAAGTCTAAATTTGTAAAATCAATTTGAGCAATTATTTTGGTTAAATTTTTATTCGCAACTAGTTTGACTGCTTGAGATGCTTTGCTTTGGTTTATACCGTGGAAAATTTCTATTTTGTATTCTTGCTTGATTTGGAGATCATTTTTTAAAAAAATTTCATCTTTATCAAAAAGAGTTAATTCTTTTTCAGAGATTTTTTCCCATTCTAAATCTCCAAAACGATATTGTGTAGAAAATGCCAATAAACTAAAATCAAGCTCATTTAAGCTAAGGTTTGTTCGTGAAGCTACGCTTAAAAGCTCTCGAGCTGGATTTTCTGTATAGGCAATAATTTTTTCATCCAAAGCCAAAACTTTCCCCTTGTAAAAAATTAAGAATGTAATTATAGTCAATTTTTAATCAATTTTAGTTAAAATAGTTCTCTTTATATTTTGAAATTTATGAAAAAATTTAATGAAGAGTTTAGTATTTAAAAATTTTATTATCAATGCTTTAGGAATTTTATTTTCAAGAATTTTAGGGCTTGCTAGAGATGTTTTAATAGCGCTTTTTTTAGGAGCAGGGCTTTATAGTGATATTTTTTTTGTGGCTTTAAAAATGCCTGCTTTTTTTAGAAGAATTTTTGCAGAAGGGGCTTTTGGACAAAGTTTTTTGCCTAATTTTGTAAAAGCGAAAAAAAAAGGAGCTTTTTGCGTTAGTGTAATGATGCAATTTAGCCTTATAGTTTTTTTATTTTGTCTTTTGGTAAGTTTTTTCTCCTCTTTTTTTACCAAGCTTTTTGCTTTTGGGTTTAACGCAGATACTATAGCTTTAGCGGCTCCTTTGGTGGCGATTAATTTTTGGTATTTGTTTTTTATTTTTTTAGTTACTTTTTTAGGAGCTATTTTAAATTATAGACAAAAATTTTTCATTACCTCTTTTTCTGCGGCATTATTTAACTTAAGTATTGTTATAGCTGCCTTTTTTGTGGATAAAAATGCACCGCAAAATACACTTTATTATTTTTCTTATGCAACGGTTTTAAGTGGGGTGGCACAGCTTATTTTACATTTGCTTGTTTTAAAAAACAATCCTGTAATACGTGCTATGACTTTAAGTATAAAATTTAAAAAAGCCAAGGCGAAATTACAAGGTTTTTATGGCAATTTTTTTCATGGAGTTTTAGGTTCTTCTGCGACTCAATTTAGCTCATTGCTTGATACAACTATAGCTAGTTTTTTAATGAGCGGGAGTATTTCTTATCTTTATTATGCAAATCGTGTCTTCCAACTCCCCCTGGCACTTTTTGCTATTGCTTTAACTCAAGTTTCTTTTCCAAAAATTTTAAAACATTTAAAAAGTGATCAAGAAAATTTAGCCTTAAAATTTATGCAAAGAGCATTAGCACTTTTAAGCATTTTGCTTATTGCTTCTAGTATTGTAGGTTCTGTGTTTGCTTTGGAAATTTCAAAGCTTTTATTTGAAAGAGGAAATTTCACTCACGAAGATAGTGTGATTACGGCTTATGTTTTGATTGCTTATCTTATAGGGCTTTTACCTTTTGGTTTGCAAAAGCTTTTTTCTTTGTGGCTTTATGCAAAATTTAAACAAAAAACAGCAGCTTGGATCGCGGTAAAATCTTTAATTATCAGTGCTTTATGTTCTATGGCTTTTATATTTTTGATTAAAGATGAAAGTTTAAAGGTTGTTGCAGTAGCACTTTCAAGCTCTATTAGTGCTTTTTATTTGCTTGGAGCTAATATCAAAGAATTTGGTTTTAAGAAATTTTTTGCTTTAATATCTATTAAAATTTGCTTATTGGTTATAGTTGCTTTGATTGTTTTTACAATCTTACTTATTTTGATCAAACCTTATATTTTAAGTTTTTTTATAGGAATTTTTACAAGTTTTAAAGGAGTTTTTTAATGAGATTGTTAGACAGTGTAGTAAAAGAGAAAATAAAACTTGATAAAAAAGATATTAGTATTTACTTATGCGGACCTACGGTTTATGATGATGCACATTTAGGACATGCAAGAAGTAGTGTTTGCTTTGATCTTTTGCGTAGGGTTTTACTTGCTCAGGGCAATAGGGTAAAATTTGCTAGAAATTACACAGATATTGATGATAAAATCTTAAAAAAAATGGCTCAAAGTGGTCAAACTTTAGAGGAAATTACGGAATTTTACATCAAAAGT
Source organism: Campylobacter sp. BCW_6877 (assembly GCF_001762445.1). Lineage (NCBI taxonomy): Bacteria > Pseudomonadati > Campylobacterota > Epsilonproteobacteria > Campylobacterales > Campylobacteraceae > Campylobacter > Campylobacter sp. BCW_6877. The sequence goes on from NZ_MJWW01000050.1 coordinate 9,013, forward strand.
TATGAAGAGAATATGAGGGCTTTAAATGTATTAGATCCCGATTTTAAGCCTCGTGCAACGCATTATATAACAGCTATGCTTGATTTGATTAAAAAGCTTGCCAAGGATGGGTTTGTTTATACTCTAGAAGATGGAATTTATTTTGATACAAGTAAAGATGAAAAATATTTAAGCCTATCAAATCGCAATTTAGAAGAAAATATCTCTCGTTTAAGTAATGAAGTGCAAAAAAGAAATGAAAGCGATTTTGTGCTTTGGAAATTTGATGAAAATTTTTACGAAAGTGAATTTGGCAAAGGGCGTCCGGGTTGGCATACTGAATGTGTTGCTATGATTGATTCTATTTTTGAAAATACTCTTGATATACATGCTGGAGGGATAGATTTGCTTTTTCCTCATCATGAAAATGAGGCTGCGCAATGTCGTTGTGGATGTAAGAGAAAATTAGCAAATATTTGGCTTCACAATGGTTTTGTAAAAATCGATGGTGAAAAAATGAGTAAAAGTTTAAATAATAGTTTTTTCATAAAAGATGCTTTAAAAGAATTTATGGGCGAGGCTCTAAGATTTTATCTTTTGAGTTCTCATTATAGATCTCATTTTAATTATTCTTTATCGGATTTAGAAAATGCTAAAAAACGTTTAGATAAATTTTATCGCCTTAAAAAAAGATTGGATTTAGGTGAAATTTCTGATTTTGATGTTTTAAATGATATTGAAATAAAAAGCGAAATTGCTAAGCAAATTTTAGAGATTTTAAATGATGATTTAAATATTTCTAAAGCCTTAGCTCTTTTGGATGATTTTATAAGTAATGCAAATTTAGAGTTGGATAAAGAAAGCAAAAATAAAATTTTAAAACAAAATATCAAAAAAGCTTTAAGTGAGCTAGCTAAAATTTTTGGCTTTGGTTTTATGGATACAACTTTATATTTTCAATGGGGTGTAGGCAAAGAAGAACGAGAAGAAATTGAAAAGTTAATTTTAGAACGAACTGAGGCTAAGAAAAACAAAGATTTTAACACAGCTGATGCAATAAGGGAACAACTAAGTAATAAAAAAATCACTCTTTTAGATACTCCAAATGGAACAATTTGGGAGAAAATAAATGCATAATGAGATGAATTTAAAAGAGGTTTTAATACGCTTTAAGCCCTTTTATAAAAGATATTGGAAGCAATTTGCTATAGCTATTTTTGGTATGATTTTAGCAAGCGGAGGAACTGCTGGAAGTTTTTATGCTTTAGAGCCTATTTTAAATTATATTTTCGTTGAAAAAAATGAAGCTTTACTTTATACAGTGCCTTTTTTGCTAGTATTGATGTATTTTTTTAAAAATCTTGGAACTTATTTGCAAAGTTTTTATGTTTCCTTTATAGGAACAGATATGTTAAGAGTATTGCGTGCTAGGGTTTTAAAAAATATTTTACGCTTGGATATGGATTTTTTTAAACGCTATAGAAGCGGAGAGCTTGTAAGTCGTTGTACTAATGATATTAATGCACTTCAAAGCATAGTATCAAACATTATTCCTGATTTTTTTAGAGAGCTTTTAACTGCTATAGGACTGCTTGCAGTAGTCTTGTATCAAAGTCCTACTTTGGCTTTTTTTGCTTTAGTGATTTTGCCTTTAGCTATTTTTCCTTTGGTATGGTTTGCTAAAAAACTTAAAAAATATGCAAGAAATATACAAGAAACAAATTCGGATTTACTTTCTTATTTGGGTGAAATTTTTTCAAATATTGAATTGATCAAAGCTAATGATAATGAAAAAAAAGAAAGTGATAAATTTGCTAAGCATAATGATACTTTGTGTAAATTAAACCTAAAATCCGCACGTATTGATGCACTTACAAGTCCTTTAATGGATATGATGGGCTCTGTTGGGGTTGCTGTGGTGATTATTGTAGGGGGTAGAGAGGTTATCAATGGTTCTATGAGTGTGGGAAGTTTTATCAGTTTTGTTTCGGCACTTTTTGCGATATATACTCCTTTAAAGCGTCTTTCGTCTTTATATGGAAAACTTCAAGGTGCTGTTGCGGCAAGTGAAAGAACTTTTTATTTATTGGATTTAGAACCTCAAATTAAAGGTGGAAGCAAAGAATTAAAAAACATTGAAAAAATTAGCTTTGAAAATGTTGAATTTGCTTATGAAAACCCGCATAAAAGTGTTTTAAAAGGCGTAAATTTTGATTTTGTTAAAGGGCAAATGCTTGCTCTTGTAGGGACAAGTGGGGGTGGTAAATCTTCTATTATTAATCTTTTGATGTATTTTTATGAAAAACAAAAAGGTAAAATTTTACTCAATCAAGAAGATATTAGCACTTTTACCATAGAAAGCTTACATGCTAAAATAGGACTTGTAACGCAAAATATTTATCTTTTTAATGATAGTTTTGCTGCAAATATTGCTTATAGCGAAGAGTTAGAAGAAGAAAAAGTCATCCAAGCTTTAAAATTGGCCAATGCCTATGAATTTGTTAAAGAAATGGGCGGGATTTGGGCTGAAGTGAAAGAACATGGTAAGAACTTAAGTGGAGGGCAAAAACAAAGAATAGCAATCGCTAGAGCTTTATATAAAAATCCTGATGTGCTTATTTTTGATGAAGCAACTTCAGCTTTGGATAATGAAAGTGAAAAAGCAATAGTTAAAACTATAGAAAACTTAAAACAAGACAGATTGATTTTAGTGGTTGCACATCGTTTAAGCACTATAGAAAATGCAGATAAAATAGTAGTATTGGATAAGGGCAAGGTATTGGCAATAGGTAAAGATGAAGAGCTTTTGCAAACTTGTTCTTTGTATCAAAAATTTAAAAGCAAAGAAAAAACAAAGCCTAGCTTTAGTTAATTTTAGTTAGAATTTCAAAAAGGATTAAAAAATGGCTTATGAAATGATAAAACCTTTACTTTTTAAGTTAAACCCTGAGCATGCACATGCTTTGGTTGAATATAGCTTAAGGGCTTTAAGTGCTAGTTTTCCAGGAGCTTTAAGTTTTTTAGCACACAAATATATAGTTGATGATGAAAGTTTAAGGCAAAATTTACTTGGACTTGATTTTAATAATCCTGTAGGTTTAGCAGGAGGCTTTGATAAAAATGCCACTATGATAAGACCTTTGAGTGCTTTAGGATTTGGCTTTTTGGAAGTGGGAACTTTTACTCCAAAACCTCAAGAAGGCAATGAAAAGCCACGCCTATTTAGACTTGTAAAACAAGAAAGTATACAAAATGCTATGGGTTTTAACAACGAAGGTGCTGAAAAGATTGCTTTAAGACTCGCAAAAACTTATCCTTTTGTTTTGCCTTTAGGGGTAAATATAGGGAAAAATAAAATCACTCCAAATGACAAAGCCTTGGAGGATTATTTTACTTTGTTTAGAGATTTTAAGGATTTGTGTGATTATTTTATCGTTAATATCTCATCTCCTAATACTAAAAATTTAAGAGAGTTGCAAAATGATGATTTTTTAAATACCTTGCTTGAAGAAGCCAAAAAAATCACTTCTAAGCCTATTTTGATAAAAATTGCTCCTGATATGAAAATAGATGATGCTTTAAATTTATGTGAAAATGCCATTAAAAAAGGTGCAGATGGGTTTATATTAGCCAATACTAGTGTTGATTATAGCTTGCTAGATAATAATCGTACTTTTGGTGGTATTAGCGGAAGGCTGATTACAGAAAAAAGTGGTATTTTTTTCAAAGAAGTAGCTAAAATTCTTTTTGGCAAAACCTTGCTTATTGCAAGTGGAGGGATTGATAGTGCTGATATTGCTTATGAGCGTATTAAAAATGGGGCTAATTTGGTGCAAGTTTATACAGCTTTGATTTTTAAAGGTCCTTCTTTGGTAAAAAATATCAATCAAAATCTTATAGAGCTTTTGAGAAAAGATGGTTTTTTACACATTAGCGAAGCTGTTGGGGTAAATTTAAAATGATTGCTTATGAAAAAATTCAATTAAAAAACAAGCTTGAAATTTATGCTTTGCCTGTAAATAAAAATAGCGATGTGATTAGCGTTGATATTTTTTATAAGGTGGGTTCAAGAAATGAGATCATGGGAAAAAGTGGCATAGCTCATATGTTAGAACATTTAAATTTTAAAAGTACTAAAAATTTAAAAGCTGGCGAATTTGATGAGATTGTTAAGGGTTTTGGTGGTGTGGATAATGCAAGCACAGGTTTTGACTATACTCATTATTATATTAAATGTGCGAAGAAAAATTTAGATAAAGCTTTAGAGCTTTTTGCGGAACTTATGGCGAATTTAAATTTAAAAGATGAAGAATTTCAGCCTGAAAGAGCAGTGGTTTTAGAAGAGCGTAGATGGAGAACAGATAATAATCCTTTGGGATATCTTTATTTTAGACTTTTCAATCACGCATTTATGTATCATCCTTATCATTGGACTCCTATAGGTTTTTTTAAGGATATAGAAAATTGGAGCATTGAAGATATTAAAGAATTTCACAGTATTTACTATCAACCTAAAAATGCGATTTTACTTGTAAGTGGCGATATAGAAAGTAAAGAAGTTTTTGAGCTTTCAAAAAAACATTTTGAAAAGATTAAAAATACTAAGACTATACCTAAAATTCACACAAAAGAGCCTAAGCAAGATGGAGCAAAAAGAATATATTTGCATAAAAACTCAGATACTGAACTATTAGCCCTTGCTTATAAAATTCCAAATTTCAAGCACAAAGATATACCTGCTTTAAATGCTTTATCCGAGCTTTTAGGAAGTGGAAAAAGTTCTTTAATGAGTGAAATTTTGATTGATAAATTAAATTTAATCAATGATTATTATGCTTATGTTAATGATTGTATAGATGAAAATTTATTTATTTTTATTTGTAATTGTAACCCCAATGTTAATGCAGAAAAAGTAGAAAAAGAGCTTTTAAAAATCATTGATAAACTTAAAATGGGTAAAATTTCTCAAAAAGATTTGCAAAGAGTGAAAAATAATGTCAAAAGTGATTTTATTTTCTCACTTAACAATGCTAGTGCAGTGGCAAATATTTATGGTTCATATCTAGCAAGAGGGGATATCGATCCTTTGTTAAATTATGAGAAAGATATACAAAATTTGGAATTAAAAGATTTGATTTCTTGTGCTAAAAAATATTTTATTCAAGAAAATTCAACTACGGTAATTCTAAGAAAGGATTCAAATGGATAAAAATATTATTATTGGGGCAATGACGGCCCTTATTACACCGTTTAAAAATGGAAAAGTTGATGAGCAAAGTTATGCAAGATTGATTAAAAGACAAATAGAAAATGGCATCGATGCAGTAGTTCCAGTAGGAACAACAGGAGAAAGTGCAACTTTAACTCATGAAGAACATAGAACTTGTATAGAGATAGCCGTTGAGACTTGCAAAGGAACTAAGGTTAAGGTTTTAGCAGGTGCGGGAAGTAATGCAACTCATGAGGCAGTGGGTTTGGCTAAATTTGCTAAAGAACATGGTGCTGATGGGATTTTAAGTGTGGCACCGTATTATAATAAACCTACACAACAAGGACTTTACGAGCATTATAAGGCTATTGCGCAAAGTGTAGATATTCCTGTGCTTTTATATAATGTTCCAGCAAGAACAGGTTGTGAAATTTCAACAGATACTACTATCAAGCTTTTTAGAGATTGTGAAAATATTTATGGAGTAAAAGAAGCGAGTGGAAATATCGATAAGTGTGTGGATTTGCTTGCACACGAACCTAGAATGATGCTTATTTCGGGAGAAGATGCGATCAATTATCCTATACTTTCAAATGGTGGAAAGGGAGTGATTTCAGTAACTTCAAATTTATTACCCGATATGATTAGCGCTTTAACTCATTTTGCTTTAGATGAAAATTATAAAGAAGCTAAAAAAATCAATGATGAGCTTTATAATATCAATAAAATTTTATTTTGCGAAAGTAATCCTATTCCTATTAAAACGGCTATGTATATAGCTGGATTGATAGAAAGTTTGGAGTTTAGACTTCCTCTTTGTCCTCCAAGTAAGGAAAATTTTGCTAAAATTGAAGAAGTGATGAAAAAATATAAGATCAAAGGATTTTAATGAATACAGAATTTCAAGGAAAAACTTTAGTAATCAGCGGTGGAACTCGCGGGATAGGCAAAGCTATAGTTTATGAATTTGCTAAAGTGGGTGCAAATATAGCTTTTACTTATAATTCTAATGCGCAAATTGCTGATGAAATGGTGCAAGATTTGGAGAAAAATTATAAAATCAAAGCTAGAGCTTATGAATTTAATATCTTAGAACCTGAAACTTATAAAGAACTTTTTGAAAAAATTGATGTGGATTTTGATAGGGTGGATTATTTTATCTCAAATGCTATCATTTCAGGACGTGCGGTTGTAGGTGGTTATACTAAATTTATGAAATTAAAACCAAAAGGAATTAATAACATCTTTACAGCCACAGTGAATGCTTTTGTTGTGGGCGCACAAGAAGCAGCTAAAAGGATGGAAAAAGTAGGGGGTGGAAGCATTATTTCTATCTCATCTACGGGAAATTTAGTGTATATAGAAAATTATTCAGGTCATGGCACAGCAAAAGCTGCCGTAGAAGCTATGGCAAGATATGCGGCTACTGAACTTGGAGAAAAAAATATCCGTGTAAATGTCGTAAGTGGCGGGCCTATTGAAACTGATGCTTTAAGAGCTTTTACAAATTATGAAGAAGTAAAACAGGCTACTATAAATTTAAGCCCTTTAAATCGCATGGGACAGCCTGAAGATTTGGCTGGAGCATGTCTTTTTCTTTGTTCAAGTAAGGCAAGTTGGGTAACAGGACATACTTTCATCGTTGATGGTGGTACAACTTTTAAATAAAAATTAAGAAAAATCAATGGATTTTTCTTAAAAATATTTTTCAATCAAGTTTTAATTTCCATCCTAAAAAAACACTTAATAATGCAAGTAAAAAAATAAAATTTAAGGTCCAATTACCAAAACCTATAAAACCTATAGATAATACGCTGTAAAAAAATCCTCCCACAGCTGAATAAATACAAATCGTACTTAAAGATCCATTTTCTGCCATTTTTTTACATGGGCAGATTTTATAAAATTTTTTATCGTTAAATTGATTTTTCTTTTTATTTCCCAAAAATAAACCAAAAAGGGCAAAAAGATTTAAAAAAATAAAAGCATATAATAAAATTTGATCTAATTCCATTTTAATATACCTTAAAAGTATCTAAGCCAAGAGGGTAAATGGACTTGCTCTTCCTTTAAAGTAGTCTCTTGTCCATGTCCTGGCAAAAGTTTAAAATCTTCTTTGTAAGTCATAACTTTTTCTAAGCTTTGTTTCATTAAATTTGCATCTGAATAAGGAAAATCCCATCTTCCTATGCTTCTATAAAATAAAAAATCTCCACTAAACATGATATTTTTACCTACAATTTCTATCATGGTGCAACCTGGTGTATGTCCTGGTAAAAAGTGAAATTTAAAATCAACTCCGTAAATATTTAAAATATCTTCATTATCTACTAAAAAATCCGCATCGCTAGAATCATAGCCTTGATTGAAATCATCATGTAGCATAAAAGCATCATTTTTGTGAATATAAATGGGGATGTTGTATTCTTTTTTAACCTTGGCATTATCCCAAATATGATCATAATGTCCGTGAGTGTTTAAAATCGCTAAAGGATTTTTTACATGTTTTTTGATGAAATTTAGTGCATCAAAACCAGGATCAATGATAATTTCTCCATGCTCACCAAATAAAATATAACAATTTGTCTCATAAGCTCCACAAGCTTGTTTGATAATTTGCATTTTTTACCTCTTTAATGAAAAATTTGCCTTAAATAAATATAATTATACATTAAATTTTTAAAAGGCAAGCTTTATGGATTGGCAAAAGATTACGGAAAAAATGTGTGATTTTATACAAGAAAAAGTGAAAAATTCTCAAAGTCAAGGTGTGGTTTTGGGGCTTAGTGGCGGGATTGATTCTGCTTTGGTAGCAACGCTTTGTAAAAGAGCTTTAAAAGAGAATGTTTTTGCTCTTTTAATGCCAACTCAAATTTCAAACAAAGCCAATCTTGAAGATGCTTTAAGGCTTTGTGCGGATTTAAATCTTGAATATAAAATCATAGAAATTCAAAGCATTTTAGATGCTTTTATAAAGCAAAGTGAAAATACCACTCTAGTATCTTTGGGAAATTTTGCAGCGCGTATTAGAATGAGTTTGCTTTATGATTATTCTGCTTTGAAAAATTCTTTAGTCATAGGCACTTCTAATAAAAGCGAATTACTTTTGGGTTATGGTACGATTTATGGAGATTTAGCTTGTGCTTTTAATCCTATAGGATCGCTTTATAAAAGTGAAATTTATACCTTAGCAAAATACCTTAACTTGCATGAAAATTTTATCAAAAAAGCTCCAAGTGCGGATCTTTGGGAAAATCAAAGCGATGAGGCGGATTTGGGTTTTTCTTATGCAAAAATCGATGAAGGTTTAAAAGCCTTAGAAACTAATGATGAAAAACTTTTAAGAACGCTTGATCCTTCTTTGATTGCTATGCTAAAAAATCGCATGCAAAAAAATACTTTTAAGGGAAAAATGCCTGAAATTTTGGAAATTTAAACAATGAGTGAAGAAAAAAATTATGAACTTTGGCTTGATAATTATTTTTTTAAGCCTAATTTTTGGCAAAAATGCCTTGCTTTTATACTTTTACCTTTAAGTGTGTTTTATGCTTTTTTTGCGATTTTAAATACTTTTTTTCGTAAAAAAATAGTTTTTAAAAAGCCTGTTATTAGCGTTGGTAATTTAAGTTTTGGAGGTAATGGAAAAACCCCGCTTTGTAAAGCTATAGCAAGGGAATTTGATGGCGTTTTTATAGTGCTTAGGGGCTATAAAAGAAAGTCTAAAGGTTTGTTTGTTGTTAAAAATCAAAATGAAATTTTATGCACCTTAACGCAAAGTGGCGATGAAGCTATGGAGTATGCTTTTGAAGAAAATATCAAAGGTGTGATTGTGAGCGAAGATAGAGTAAAAGGTATTGAAAAAGCTTTTGAGTTGGGAGCTAAAATCGTTGTACTTGATGATGCTTTTTCTAAATTTCATATTAAAAAATTTGATATTTTACTTGAAAGCAAAATCAAACCTTATTTTAATTTTACCTTGCCAAGTGGAGCTTATCGTTTGCCGAAATTTTATGAAAAAAGGGCTGATTTTATTGCATTAGAAGGCAGGGATTTTGTGCGTTATTCTTTTGTAAAAGAAAATCCAAAGGCTGTTTTGGTAACTGCTATTGCTAAACCTTTTAGATTGTATGAGCATTTTATCAAAGCAAGGGCTTGTTATTTTTTTAAAGATCATTATGAGTTTAAAAAAGAAGAATTAGAAAATTTGCTAAAAAAACATAATTGCGATACACTAATGCTTACTTTTAAGGATTTTGTTAAAGTTAAAGATTTTGGTTTTAAATGTCAAATTATAGAATTAAATATAGAATTAAAAGATTCATTAAGAGAAAAAATAAAAACTTATATCAAGGAGTTTGAACAGTGAAATTGGTCGAGAGTAGAAATGTAAAAAATGTATCAAGTTTTAAGGAAGCTTTGATTAACCCAAACGCCCCAGAAGGAGGGCTTTACTCACCTTTAAATTTGCCTATTTTTGAAGGAGAAAAATATGCCAATTTGTCTTATAAAGATTTTGCTTTAAAGCTTATAGAAAGTTTTGGTTTTGGCGAAGAAGAGCTTTTTAAAAAGGCTTTGAAAAGTTACGAAAGCTTTGATGATAAAAATACACCTATTTCTTTGCAAAAAATCTCTGAAAAAACCTATATTAACGAGCTTTGGCATGGACCTACAAGAGCTTTTAAAGATATGGCTTTGCAGCCTTTTGGCGTGCTTTTAAGTGAATTTTCAAAGGATAAAAATATTTTAATTATTTGTGCTACAAGCGGCGATACAGGACCTGCAACCCTAAAAAGCTTTGAAAATGCAAAAAATGTTAAAGTAGCTTGTATGTATCCAAAAGGTGGCACAAGTGGAGTTCAAGAGTTGCAAATGCGAGCTTTAGATAAGGATAACTTGAAAGTTTTTGCCATAGATGAGGATTTTGACGCAGCGCAACGCACTTTAAAAGAATTGCTTTTTTCAAAAGATTTTCAAAATGAAATTAAAGCTTTAAATTATGAGCTTTGCGCAGCTAATTCTGTAAATTTTGGGCGTATTTTATTTCAGATTATTTATCATTATTATGCGAGTTTAAAACTTTTTAATGAGTTTTTAGAAGAAGTACAAATCATCGTTCCAAGTGGAAATTTTGGCAATGCTTTAGGAGCTTTTTATGCTAAAAAAATGGGAGCTAAAATTTCAAAAATCAAAATCGCTTCAAACGCAAATAATATTTTGAGTGAATTTTTTAATCAAGGCGTTTATGATTTGCGTGAAAAAAGTCTTAAGAAGACTATTTCTCCAGCTATGGATATACTTATTTCATCTAATATCGAAAGACTTTTGTTTGCGAAATTTAAAGATAAAAGAACTAAAGAACTGATGAATTTGTTAAAAAATGAGAGATATTTTAAACTTGAAAAAGAAGAATTACAAAGTTTGCAAGAAGATTTTGAGGCGGATTTTTGCACCGATGAAGAATGTATGCAATTTATCAAACAAAGTAAAATTTTAATTGATCCGCATACCGCAACTTGTTTTAAAATGCTTGATCCTTTAAAACCTAGCATTATCACTTCTACAGCAGAATGGACAAAATTTACTCCAAGTATGATAAAAGCTTTATATGATAGGGATTCTAAGAATGAAAAAGAAGATTTAAAATTTATAGCTAAAGAGTTTAATGTCCAAGTTAAAGATGAAATTTTGACTTTATTTGATTTGAAAAATAGCGATGAAAAGGTATTTGAAGCCAGAAATATAAAAAAAGAAATTTTAGATTGGATGCAAAAATGATTATTATTCCTGCAAGATTAAAATCAAGTCGTTTTCATGAGAAAATTTTATGTGATATAGGTGGAGTGCCTATGTTTGTGGCTACTGCAAGAAGAGTAAGTAGCGTGGATGAAGTTTGTATAGCTTTAGACGATGAAAAGGTTTTAAGTATCGCTAAAGAATATGGTCTAAATGCGGTTTTAACAAGCAAAGATCATGAAAGCGGTACGGATAGGATTAATGAAGCTTGTAAGAAACTAGCTTTAAAAGATGATGAGATTATTATCAATGTCCAAGCTGATGAGCCTTTTATAGAATGTGAAAATTTATTAAAATTTAAAGAATTTGCAAGTTCTTGCTTGGATAAAAAAGCTTTTATGGCGAGTTGTTATAAAAAAATCACTCAAGAAGAAGCTATGGATCCTAATCTGGTTAAAGTGCTTTGCGATAAAGAAGGGTATGCTTTGTATTTTTCAAGAGCTAAAATCCCTTATGAAAGAGAAAATTACGAGGAAAGTTTTAAAGGGCATTTAGGCATTTACGCTTATAGTGTAAAAGCATTAAGGGAGTTTTGTTCTTTATCAAGTTCTGCGCTTGAAAGAGCGGAAAAGTTAGAGCAATTAAGAGCTATAGAAAATGGTAAAAAAATCAAAATGCTTGAAATTTCAACAACAAGCATGGGGATTGATACTAAAGAAGACTATGAAAGGGCTTTAAAAATTTATTTAGAAAAATAACTCCACCCCAAAACGGAACAGATTTTGCTTATATTATTTTAATATATTTAGATTGAAGGCAAAAAAATCTAAATCAAGGAATTAATATGAGTATCTTTAGTATCAATGATAACTCAAACTATAATTCTATACTTTCACAAAGTAAAGCCAATAAAGAAAGTAAAGAAAATTCTAAAATAAGTTTTGCTAATGCTTTTTTAAAACAAAATGCTAGTAAGTTAAATGAAATTCAAAATGCAAATTCACAAACTCTAGCAAGAAGTGAAGTATTAAATTCTACTAATACAACAAATACTAGCAATAATACTAATTTTAGTATAAGTAGTAAAACAAGTTCTCCTAATTATGATATATCTAGTGAATTTAAAAACTCTATTTATACTCTAAAATATAAACAAGCAGATATAAGTAATACTTCTACTAATACAGCTTATGGTTATAGTGTAGATAAAGATGGTTATATGGGAAGTGATTTTAATAAAGCTGCAGGACTTCCTGAAGATTTTAAGATACATAAATCTACTTTAGATGAGATAGAAAGAGTGGCTGAATATAATGTTTCTGATATAAGAGAATATCTAGGTGTAGATAAATATTATTCTAATATAGATATGGCTGAAACCATAAAACAATATTATAATCTTTTTTCTAATGCTTTAGGTCAAAGTTTTCCAAGTGATAAAACAAGTTTTAGTGAAGCAGATATAAATTCTATGCCTAGTGGATATGCTGTAGGTGGAGATAAATGTATGAATTTTAATGATCCAAATAATAGAATGAATATTAC
>NZ_MJWW01000051.1:0-2255 GCF_001762445.1 Campylobacter sp. BCW_6877
TAAAATGAAAAAAGAAAAAAGTTTGCATTTAATTATTTTTGGATTATCTTTAATTTTTATAGGTTGTGGAGAACCTAAACTTAAAGAATATACTTATAATTCAGAGCAAGGAAGTAAAGAAGGATATGAATTTGCACTTAAAAAAATTGATGAAGAGTATAAAACACGTGGAAAGTATTCTTTAATTGATTTAAACGAAATAAAAAATATTAAAACACTTAAAGAAAGAGATTATAATTTTCTTTTAAAATTACAAAAAGAATCTAAAAAAGAAATTGAAAATGGAAGATATCAATATGCTGATATAATGATTATAAATTATAATGATTATTATACTATACTTAGCGTTGAGTGCAATTTGCGAAGGAAATTTTGTGATATTACTAATGTTTGAGTTTAGCACTCATAGTTGGCATAACTCTTTGTGCCTGTTCTTTCTCTTCTACCATTGTTTCTCCTTATTTAAAGTTTTTTCAAAATTTCGAAAAAACTTTTAATCACTTTTGATTAAAAGTTTCCATATCTTTCATAATAAGATGATAAATATATGTATTTAAAGGAAAACCTAAGCTGTCAGCTCTCTCTTGAAGGTATTCTTTCGCCATTACTTAATGATAGCAAATGCTTACTAAAAAGTAATAAAATGTATTTTTCTCAAAAATGAGAAAAATAAAACTGACAACAAAAAGATTTAAAATCCGAGCGTTAATTTAACATCTTTATTTTTCTTTTATATCATTTATAATAAGATTAATGATGTATTGAGTTGTGTTAATGCCTAACTCTTCAGCTTTTTTATCTAGTGTTTCTTTGAGTTTAGCACTCATAGTTAGCATAACTCTTTGTGCCTGTTCTTTCCCTTCTACCATTGTTTCTCCTTATTTAAAGTTTCCATATCTTTCATAATAAGATGATAAATATATGTATTTAAAGGAAAACCTAAGCTGTCAGCTCTCTCTTGAAGGTATTCTTTCGTCTTATCGCTAATTCTTAATTGTATAGGATTGCTCCCCTTACTTTCTTTCTCTTCTACCATTTTCTTTTTATCCTTTTCTATATTTTTCATTTTAAATCCTTGTATTTAAATAAATTTAAATAAATTTAATTTTTCAAGTTCTTCTTCTATAAATTTTTCATTTATTTTTATATAATTTGCTTTTTCTAATCCATAATAAAGCATTTTTTCATCATAATCATTGCCTCCAAAACCATCTGTTACAATTTTAAATCTATCTTCCCATTCAATTTCTTTATCTTTTTGGAAATATATGTTAATCATTCCTTTTCTTTTTTTATCAATTATTCTTATGAAATATTCTTTTGTTGTTGAAACTAACAAATTTTCAAATTGTTTGTCATCAATGATAAGATTTTTATATAACTCATTTAAAAAACAAATAAGCACAAGGTAACTTCCTTTTTTTATTGAATGCTTCCTATCTTTATCAAATAATTTTAATTTATCTTTTATATTTTTTTTAAATTCATTGTTTCTAAATACATTATCAAAAAAAATTTCCATTTCAGCATTTTTTAAATTATTGAAATGCTTTAAATTTACGAACTTTGTATTTTCATTTCTTGCTAGGGTTAAAATTGCAAAAAATTTATCCATATATTTTTTTGCAATATCATCAATATCATTTTGTAAGGAATGAAAAAAATACTGATTATTTTCTTGTATATTCTCTAATAACATTTTAACTCCTTTTTTTCTTGCTAACTAAAATTTTTTATGCAAAAGTTTATACTCATCTTCAATTGATTTACTGCAAAGAATGGTGGTTATATATTTTAATTCTTTAACTTTTAGTTCTTTTAGAAACATAAAAAATTGTTTTGGGCTTAAATTTTCATTATTGCCTAATTGAAAATAAGGAATTATTTTTATATTATGCTTTTTAAAAAAATCGGGGATTATAAAATCCCAATTTTTAAAATCAATCTTGATAGTTTGTTCTGCTAATTCTTTGAAAAATGGGGTTTCCATAAATAATTTCACAACTTCCATATTGTTTTCCACTTTTGGATTATTAAGAAATTCATCAAAATATTCTTTTCCTACCCACACTCTAAGCGACATTTCAAAATAATCATCGCTATCATATTTCTTTTCATTTTTATAACCAAATATAACTCTTATTACATCGTTTTCTATAAACTCTTTATAATAGTCTTTCTTGTCCATCATTGCAAGTTCCATCATTAAATTGCTCATTTTCTTCTCCTTTGAAATTTATATTCTTTATTGGAAT
>NZ_MJWW01000052.1:0-1996 GCF_001762445.1 Campylobacter sp. BCW_6877
TAAAATGAAAAAAGAAAAAAGTTTGCATTTAATTATTTTTGGATTATCTTTAATTTTTATAGGTTGTGGAGAACCTAAACTTAAAGAATATACTTATAATTCAGAGCAAGGAAGTAAAGAAGGATATGAATTTGCACTTAAAAAAATTGATGAAGAGTATAAAACACGTGGAAAGTATTCTTTAATTGATTTAAACGAAATAAAAAATATTAAAACACTTAAAGAAAGAGATTATAATTTTCTTTTAAAATTACAAAAAGAATCTAAAAAAGAAATTGAAAATGGAAGATATCAATATGCTGATATAATGATTATAAATTATAATGATCATTATAGTATACTTAGCGTTGAGTGCAATTTGCGAAGGAAATTTTGTGATATTTCTAATAATTAAAATGTTTTTATGGGTTGAGTTGTGTTAATGCCTAACTCTTCAGCTTTTTTATCTAGTGTTTCTTTGAGTTTAGCATTTTTCGAAAAAACTTTTAATCACTTTCGATTAAAAGTTTCCATATCTTTCATAATAAGATGATAAATATATGTATTTAAAGGAAAACCTAAACTGTCAGCTCTCTCTTGAAGGTATTCTTTCGTCTTATCGCTAATTCTTAATTGTATAAGATTGCTCCCCTTACTTTCTTTCTCTTCTACCATTTTCTTTTTATCCTTTTCTATATCTTTTTTCTTTTGCATTTGGATTTGTAATCATAATATCAAGATGATTTTTTCTACTTCCTATAATCAGTTCCTAAAAATTTTTAAAACATTTCTCTATGCTACAAAATCATAATAATCTGTTTTTTTCATTTTAAATCCTTGTATTTAAATAAATTTAAATAAATTTAATTTTTCAAGTTCTTCTTCTATAAATTTTTCATTTATTTTTATATAATTTGCTTTTTCTAATCCATAATAAAGCATTTTTTCATCATAATCATTGCCTCCAAAACCATCTGTTACAATTTTAAATCTATCTTCCCATTCAATTTCTTTATCTTTTTGGAAATATATGTTAATCATTCCTTTTCTTTTTTTATCAATTATTCTTATGAAATATTCTTTTGTTGTTGAAACTAACAAATTTTCAAATTGTTTGTCATCAATGATAAGATTTTTATATAACTCATTTAAAAAACAAATAAGCACAAGGTAACTTCCTTTTTTTATTGAATGCTTCCTATCTTTATCAAATAATTTTAATTTATCTTTTATATTTTTTTTAAATTCATTGTTTCTAAATACATTATCAAAAAAAATTTCCATTTCAGCATTTTTTAAATTATTGAAATGCTTTAAATTTACGAACTTTGTATTTTCATTTCTTGCTAGGGTTAAAATTGCAAAAAATTTATCCATATATTTTTTTGCAATATCATCAATATCATTTTGTAAGGAATGAAAAAAATACTGATTATTTTCTTGTATATTCTCTAATAACATTTTAACTCCTTTTTTTCTTGCTAACTAAAATTTTTTATGCAAAAGTTTATACTCATCTTCAATTGATTTACTGCAAAGAATGGTGGTTATATATTTTAATTCTTTAACTTT
Source organism: Campylobacter sp. BCW_6877 (assembly GCF_001762445.1). Lineage (NCBI taxonomy): Bacteria > Pseudomonadati > Campylobacterota > Epsilonproteobacteria > Campylobacterales > Campylobacteraceae > Campylobacter > Campylobacter sp. BCW_6877. The sequence continues at coordinate 1,552 of NZ_MJWW01000052.1, forward strand.
TAGTTCTTTTAGAAACATAAAAAATTGTTTTGGGCTTAAATTTTCATTATTGCCTAATTGAAAATAAGGAATTATTTTTATATTATGCTTTTTAAAAAAATCGGGGATTATAAAATCCCAATTTTTAAAATCAATCTTGATAGTTTGTTCTGCTAATTCTTTGAAAAATGGGGTTTCCATAAATAATTTCACAACTTCCATATTGTTTTCCACTTTTGGATTATTAAGAAATTCATCAAAATATTCTTTTCCTACCCACACTCTAAGCGACATTTCAAAATAATCATCGCTATCATATTTCTTTTCATTTTTATAACCAAATATAACTCTTATTACATCGTTTTCTATAAACTCTTTATAATAGTCTTTCTTGTCCATCATTGCAAGTTCCATCATTAAATTGCTCATTTTCTTCTCCTTTGAAATTTATATTCTTTATTGGAAT
>NZ_MJWW01000053.1:0-1327 GCF_001762445.1 Campylobacter sp. BCW_6877
ATCATTATAATTTATAATCATTATATCAGCATATTGATATCTTCCATTTTCAATTTCTTTTTTAGATTCTTTTTGTAATTTTAAAAGAAAATTATAATCTCTTTCTTTAAGTGTTTTAATATTTTTTATTTCGTTTAAATCAATTAAAGAATACTTTCCACGTGTTTTATACTCTTCATCAATTTTTTTAAGTGCAAATTCATATCCTTCTTTACTTCCTTGCTCTGAATTATAAGTATATTCTTTAAGTTTAGGTTCTCCACAACCTATAAAAATTAAAGATAATCCAAAAATAATTAAATGCAAACTTTTTTCTTTTTTCATTTTATTTTCCTTTTTAAAACAATTTTATTTTAAATAATAATATATTAAAACTTATAATAATCTTTCTGAATATATAATATTATATAATATTATATAATATAAGTTTTGATTTTTAAAGATAGCATTGATAAAATTATTTTTTCATTTTAGCTCCTTCTTATTTTATCTTTTAAATTTTCTTGATATTCATTTTTTTCATTTTTTAGAGCGAAATGTTTTCTTTTTTCTAGTTCATTTTTAACTTCTTTTATTACTATTGTGTCAAATTTTTCAAAGTTTTTATAATAACAAGCTTCTTCCAAAGCTTGAAAGTATTCTTCTTTTGAAGAATACTTAATATTGATAGGTGGATAATTATTTTTAACAAGCTCATAATTCATTAAAAGCCTTGACATTCTTCCATTACCATCAATAAATGGGTGTATTCTAACAAAGTCAATATGTATTCTTGAAGCTCTAATAATAGGGTGTAAATTTTGTGCTTCATTCTCATACCAATTTAAAAAGTTTTTCATTTCAAAATCAATACTCAAATAATCAGGTGGAATATGTTTTGCACCGCTAATCACTACATTAGCCTTTCTATATACTCCAGCATTCTTTATATCAATTGTTTGTAAAATAATTTGATGTAAAGATTTAATATCAAATTCATTTAAAATTGTATTAGCATTTGCAAGTTCTAACATAAAATCAATAGCATGTGAATGGTTTATGGTTTCTAAGTGTTCTTTTACACTTTTTCCTGCAATAGTCATACCTTCAAGCACTGCTTTTGTTTCAAATAAGGTAAGTGTATTCCCTTCGATTGCATTAGAATCATTTGTATATCTTAATTTAAAATCTTCTTCTAGTGATTTTTTAGTTTCAAAAGCTAGTTTGTGTTCTTTCAAAAAATCTTTTAGAATATCAATTTCCTTTAGAACATCTTTTAAATTCATTTTCTTTTCCTATTTTTTATAATGATAGAATATTTTTTTATTTTATCAATTTTTCTATTAAT
>NZ_MJWW01000054.1:0-708 GCF_001762445.1 Campylobacter sp. BCW_6877
AATGATGAAGATATAGCCCTTTATGCTCTTATCAATCGTGCCAGAATGATTAAACAAAATAGAATCAGTTTTGTGTAAATGTTTTCCTTATGATTTGATTTAATCTTAGTGGGTTTAAAAACCCACAAGGCTTTTCATGGCTAGAAAAAGAAAGATAACTATTCCTAGAATAGAAGATATTAATATAAGTTCTGATACTTCTTGTATGCATCCTATATTAGAAGATAATACTTTAGTATGCTTACATGGAGGTAGAGTTAAGTTAAAAGCAAAAAAAGCTAAAAGAATAAAATCAGACAATGTTCCTATTATGCTTAATAATGAAATACAAGGAGCTAGTATAAGTGGATGTTTAAATCCACCTATACTAGGAGGACCTTGTACTAAAGTAGCTATGGTATTTGCTTATACTTATTCAGATCATAAAGTTAATAATAAACATTCTGTTTTACAAATGGGTTTAATAGGAATGAGTATAAAAGGTTATCCTATATTTGCTATACCTAAAAAGAATAAAATTAAATTTGCTTTAGCTAAAATACAAGCTAGTCCTCTTGCTAAGATTAAGTATGATAGGATAAGATGGCAAGGGATAGGAGATAAATTAGGAGCGGCACAAAGAAGTAAAGAAAAAGCAAAAATGCTTTTATATTTGGAAAATGAAAATAAAAAAGGTAAGGTAAGTGATAAAGAAGTTCATCTTTATAA
>NZ_MJWW01000055.1:0-51526 GCF_001762445.1 Campylobacter sp. BCW_6877
GTTGAGATTTCTTTAAACAATATTTGCTCTCTTGTTTAAAGTGTTTTCCATACCTTGAGAAATCATTTCACTTTGTTTTCCATCAATACCTACTAATGATAAAGCCCATGAAGGCCCTTTAATAATTAAATTCCACATAATTACCGCTGAAGCAATTTTTGCAAATATAGTTAATAAGCCTGTGATTGCACCTATAATAAAGTTAGTGTGAAAATTATATACGCTAGTTTTAATTCCTGTAAATTGTTCTACAGAAACAAATAAGAAAAATTCGTCTACTAAAACATTTATAAATAATGATAAATATATAAAGAGAATAATTAATACGGGTTTTAAAAATATAGCCATACCATTAATTAAGAATTCAATAATTTTATCCATTCTTTTAGTTGCTAAGGAGAAAGCTACAACGAATGGTGAAATATAAAAATATTTTATCAAAGAAACTAAATAAGATACAAATATTATAATAGAAGCTGTAGTGCAAACCAATAATGGTATTTTTTGAAAAGTCCATTCTATTAACATTATAGCTATAGCATATCCTGTAATTGTTGAGGCAACTGTTCCTGTTATGTATCCAACGATAGCTCCACCTACTGTTCCTATGATTGGCACAGTAGAAGCTGCTGCTGCTTGAATTACAGCCATGAATTTTCCAGTATTTTCCATTACAAAATCTTTTATAGTTGAAGCTCCTGGTAACATCATCCATACTAATTTACCTGCTATCCATCCTAAAGAGCTATCTGTAATATCATCTTTACTAATTTCAATATCTCCTTTATTTATATTTTCTTTAGTGTTTTGAATATTTTTTTTAGTTGCTTTAATCATCCTTTCTTTTTGTTCATCTTCATCACCTTGCTCTTCTTTAAACATAGTTACTTCTGCTAAAATTGCACTACTTGGCGTAAATAAAGAATTTATCCATCCAAGTTGCATTTCTCTTACTGCAAAATAAGCATCAAGATTTTTCATTTCATTGATTTTTTGAGTGTTATCTCTTAATTTATCAATTTTTTCCATTTGAGAATTTATTTTAGTTATTTCATTTCTTGCTTTTAAAATATCAGCTTCTAAAGCTATACAAGCTTCCAAGGAAATATCGCCATTTTTTCCTGCCATATCATTACTATCTTCAGCTAAAAATCGTTTTATTTTTTCTTTATCTTCATCTGTTAAAGAAGTGATATAGCTTTCTCTAATGGCAGATAGTTGGTTTTTATATCTTAAAGAACAAGTTTTTTTATAAATTTCATCTCCTTGACTTATAAGAAACTCATTTTCTTTCTTTTTTTCTAATAAGGCTTTAATACCTTGAATATTTACTCCACCTATACTTTTATAAATTTTATCCATATAGGTTTTTCCACCAATTGCACTAGCCATATCTGCAATATCTGTTGATTTTAATGCAAAATATCTAATGACGTTTTGCATAATTGTTGAGTGAGCTAAACCATTTCCTTCGGGTATAGGCATAAAAAATGTTCCTATCATAATCATTGGAATATAAAATTTATGTAAAAATTTTTGCTTTCCTTCATTTTCGCCCCTATTTTCTAAGTAAGCTTGAATTTTTTCTGCACTAATTGAAGTAAGAAAAAATCCACCAACTAAAACAAGAATTAGAATTTGTAAATGTTGATAAATTTTTTCATTGGCTAAAAATAGATTTGAAAAATACGCCATATTGTTTTTATTAAAACCATCTACAGCTGAAGTTTCTTGCAAACTTATACTTGAAGTAGAAAATCCTTTATTTTGATTTAAAACAGAATTTGGAGCTATCAAAAAATCCATAAAACTTTGATTTTTTTGTATAGTTTTAATGCTAAAATTATCTATACCATCTTTTAAGGTTAATTCTCCTAAATTATAAGTTTTTTCTCTATCAATAATATTTGGATTTAAAGTTGCTAAAGCAACTAAATATTTTGCAAAATTAATTTTAGTATCGCTTGGCGTCCATTTAATTATACTTTCTAAATTAATTTTTCTATCTATATTTTCATAATTTTTTAATTCAGTATCAAGTCCTGTATACACTTGTTTAGCACAAGATAAATTAGTTTTTGAAGCATTAAATTTTAAATCTAAATCAAAATTTTCATTTTTATAAACTCTACAAAAAGTTGTCCCATTTTTAAAATCAAATCCTATGATTTGAGTTCCATATCCGCTATTAACCTTTCTACACTCCCAACTACATCCATTTTTAGAATCTATGTCATCATCACTATTAGGAAATATTTTTTGCATTTCTTCTTTAGTAGTTTCAGAAACAACTCCTTGCCCATTATTTGTTCCTTCTGCAAATAAGAAATTAAACAGCAATAAAAATAAAATTATTTTTTTCATTTGTATTTAACCTTTTGCTTATAATTGTTTTGAAAATTATTTTTAGCATTTAAATTAGGTTCGCCATTTAATTCAGGACACATAAATTTACAACCATTTTTCCATTCAGAACAACCATACCAAAATTTGTTTTTTTCATTTTTACTTTCTCTTTTTATTAAGTTTCCTTGATTACATTGAGGACATTTAAAAGATGTATTTAAATTAGTGCTTTTATTTTCTAATTCAGGTTTTCCATTAACAGATTTCGCCTTAAAATCACAACCATTAGAATACTCAGAACAAGAAAAGAATTTTCTAAATTTTCCATTTATTTCTCTTAAAAAACCTTTTTGACATTTAGGACAAGTTATTTTTTCTTTTTCTTCATTAGAAACAATTTTTTTGTTTAAACTCTTTTCATTATCAATTATTTTTAAAATAAAATCATTAATTGAATTTAAAAAATCGCTTCTTTTTAGTTTTCCTTCTTGTATCTCTTTTTGAGATTCAAACCATAAAGCTGTCATGTCTGGATTTGTCAATATAGGATCTAAATTTTGGATTAAATTAATTCCAAGTTCTGTAGCATTAACAACTTGCTTTTTATCCTTTGAAACTACAATATAGCCTCTGTTTATTAAAGTTTCTATGTGATTACTTCTTGTTGCTGGAGTTCCTATTCCGCCATTTTCGCCTTTTTTATCTTTATCTTTTTCTATTAAAAGTTTTTTAATTTTTTCATCTTTAACATATTTAGAAACTTGATTTAAATCTTTTAATAAAGTAGTATATTACATCATAAATTAAAAATTTGATTTTAGTTTTCAGCCAAAAACAAGTAATATTGCGATAAAATCTCAGACTTATAAAGGGGCATTAGCTCAGCTGGGAGAGCACAACGCTGGCAGCGTTGGGGTCAGCGGTTCGAACCCGCTATGCTCCACCATATGGTTCCGTAGCTCAGCTGGTAGAGCACTACCTTGACATGGTAGTGGCCGTTGGTTCAAGTCCAATCGGAGCCACCATCACCCTTCCTTATACAAAGGATTATTATGCAAAACACTATCATACAAAAAGCCGTCCATAAAGATTTAAATTCTATACTTGAAATCACAAAAGATGCTTTAAATGCTATGAAAGCTATGAATTTTCACCAATGGGATGAGAATTATCCCAATGAAATAGTTTTTCAAGAAGACATACAAGCACAAGAACTTTATGTGTTTAAAGAAAATGATGAAATTTTAGGCTTTATCTGTATCAATGAAAAATTTGAACCTGAATTTTACAAACAAGTTATTTTTAACAAAAATTATGATGATAAAGCCTTTTATCTACACCGTTTAGCCGTCAAACAAAATGCAAAAGGCAAAGGCGTGGCACAAAAACTTTTAAATTTTTGCGAAAATTTTGCCTTGGAAAATCACAAGGCAAGTTTAAGAGCAGATACTCATAGTAAAAATTTTCCTATGAATTCGCTTTTTAAAAAGCTTGATTTTAATTTTTGTGGAAACTTTGACATACCTAATTACCAAGATCCTTTTTTAGCTTATGAAAAAATTCTAAACCAAAAAGCTTTTTGAGTTTTTTTCATAGACTTTGATTTGTGCTTCATGTTTTAAAGTCAAAGCTATATTATCAAGTCCTTCCAAAAGACAAATTCTGTGAAAATCATCTAAATCAAAAGAAAAAATCTTATCTTTAAAAAATACTCTTTTTTCCAACAAAGAAATTTCTATATTTTTATCTTGGGATTTTTTTAACTCATCAACTATTTCCAAAACCTCATCTTTAGCAAGTTCTATGGTAAGTAAACCATTTCCTAAGGCATTGTTTTTAAAAATATCCGCAAAAGAAGGTGCGATAATAGCTCTAATACCATAATCAACCAAAGCCCAAGGCGCATGCTCTCTTGAAGAGCCACTACCAAAATTTTCAAAACTCACCAAAATAGAGCTATTTTGATATTCTTTTTTGTTAAGATTAAAATCCATATTTAAAACACTTTCTTTATCATCTAAATAACGCAAATCATGGAACAAATGCTTACCAAAACCTTGCTTAGACACTGCAAGTAAAAATTGTTTAGGTATAATTTGATCTGTATCTATGTTAGCATATTCTAAAGGACAAGCTATACCTTTATGTATAATAAATTTTTGCATATTAAACTCCTAAATACTTTCTATTATCACAAATAACACCTTCTATGGCACAAGCTGCCGCACTTGCAGGACTCATCAAATGAGTGATAGAACCTTTACCTTGTCTGCCTACAAAGTTACGATTTGAAGTTGAAGCAACTCTTTGACCTGAATTTGCTTTGTCATCATTCATACCAAGACACATAGAACACCCTGCATATCTCCACTCACACCCTGCCTCGATAAAAATCTTATCAAGTCCTAAATTTTCAGCTTCTTTTCTTACTTGCATTGAACCAGGCACGATTAAAGCTTTAACATTTTTATGAATTTTGCGCCCTTTTAAGATATCAGCGGCTATTTTAAGATCTTCTAAACGCCCATTTGTGCAAGATCCTATAAATACAATGTCGATTTTTACCCCTTCTATAACTTGATCTTGCTCTAAATTTACATAAGATAAAGCATCAAGCAAAGATTTTTGCTCACTTTGATTTTTAAAATCGCTTATTTTTGGAATTTTTTCATCTATACCAATCACTTGCGAAGGATTTGTTCCATAGCTAATTTGTGGTTGTATCTTGCTTACATCTAGAGTAATACTCTCATCATATTTTGCTCCTTCATCGCTTCTTAAACTCTTCCAATACTCACAATACTTTTGAAATTCTTCTCCTTTAGGTGCAAATTCCTTTCCCTTAATATACTCAAAAGTGATCTCATCAGGAGCTATCATACCTACTTTAGCTCCAAATTCTATAGCCATATTACAAAGAGTCATTCTAGCTTCCATACTTAAATTTCTTATAAGTTCTCCACAAAATTCTATAGCATAGCCTGTGCCTTTTGCCGTGCCATATTGTGCGATCAAATACAAAATCAAATCCTTAGCATAAACGCCTTTTTGAAACTGCCCTTTACATTCGATTTTCATAGTTTTAAGTTTGGCTTGTTTTAAAGTTTGCGTTGCCATGACATGCTCTACTTCACTCGTGCCTATACCAAAGGCTAAAGCTCCAAAAGCCCCATGTGTTGCCGTATGAGAATCCCCACAAACTAAAGTAACCCCAGGTAAAGTAAAGCCAAGCTCAGGACCTACTATATGAACTATGCCTTGATTTTTATCTCCAAGTCCTAAAAGCCTTACTCCAAATTCCTTAGTATTTTGCATCAAAGTTGTAATTTGCTCTTTTGCCATATCAGAACAAGCATTTAAATCCATACTTTTAGTTGAAACATCATGATCTATAGTAGCCAAAGTTAAATCCGATCTTGCCATTCTACGCTTAGCCATTTTAAGCCCTGAAAATGCTTGAGGGCTTGTTACTTCATGGATTAAATGTCTATCGATATAAAGTATAGGAAGTTCGTTTTTGCCTTCATAAACCACATGAGCATCAAAGACTTTCTCGTATAAAGTTTTAGCCATTGTCATTCTCCTTTAAAATTTCTAAAATACAATCCCCCATTTCATCGGTATTTAAATACGACTTAGCATTTAAATCCTTAGTCATTTTTCCTTGTGCCAATGCCAAAGATATAGCATTTTCTATATCCTGTGCGGCTTGTTCTTCTTTGAAACTATACTTTAACATCAAAGCCGCACTTAAAATTTGAGCTATGGGATTGGCTATATTTAAATGAGCTATATCAGGCGCACTTCCACCTGCTGGCTCATAAAGTCCAAAACCTTTATCGTTTAAACTTGCTGAACTTAACAAACCCAAAGATCCATTAATGGCAGCTAACTCATCACTCAAAATATCACCGAAAAGATTTGAACAAAGCATAACATCAAAAATGCTAGGATTTTTTACAATCTGCATCGCAGCATTATCCACATACATGTACTCTAAGTTTATATCTTGATAATCTTTTGCAACATTTGTCACCACTTCTCGCCACAAAATAGAACTTGCTAAAACATTCGCCTTGTCGATTAAATGGACTTTTTTCTTTCTTATTCTTGCACTTTCAAAAGCGATATGAGCTATCCTTTCTATCTCTTTTTTAGTGTAAATTTCAGTATCATAAGCACTTTCTTTACCTAAATCTTGCTTACCAAAATAAATTCCACCTGTAAGCTCTCTAACACATAAAATATCCACTCCTTTTTGGATAATCTCATTTTTTAAAGGTGAAGCATGAGTTAAACTTTCATAAATTTTACAAGGACGCAAATTTGCAAACAAATTAAAATGCTTTCTTAAAGGTAAAAGCGAGGCTCTTTCAGGTCTTTGATCTATGGGTAAATTATCCCACTTAGGCCCACCCACAGAACCAAATAAAATCGCATCACTTTGCTCACAAAGCTTTAAAGTTTCATCACTTAAAGCCACTCCATAAGCATCTATACTTGCACCACCTATTTTAGCTTCATTAAATTCAAAACTAAAATTGTATTTTTGTGCGATAAAAGTTAAAATTTTTAAAGCCTCTTTCATCACCAAAGGCCCTATGCCATCTCCTGCTAAAACAGCTACTTTATAAGTTTTCATGCCATTTTCCTTTCTTCTACTTTTAAAGAGCGATAAATCGCATTATAAGCACTCACAAAAGCTTGTGCTGAAGCTTCTATAACATCTGTTGAAAGTCCTTTTCCATGGAATTTTCTCCCTTTAAATTCCAAATCCACATCCACTTGTCCTTGAGCATCTACTCCTGAATTTTTTGCATTGATACTATAAGCTTTTAGCACAGGCTTTAAATTCGTTATCCTAGCAATGCAGTTAAAAACTGCTTCAACAGGACCATTTCCTGTGCAAGCTTCAGTTTTTAGCTCTTCTTTGATACGCATACAAACACAAGCGGTTGGGATATTGCCACTAATCACGCTTAATTTTTCAAGTATAAATTCATTTTCTTCTTCATTCTCATAGCTTAAAAACATCAACGCTTCTAAATCATAATCATACACTTGACCCTTTTTATCCGCAAGGCGTAAAAAACGCTCATAAACATCATCTAAATTATAAGTATTTTCATCATAGCCTAAATTTTCAAGGCAAGTTTTTATCATAGCTCTTCCGCTTCTTGCTGTCATTAGCATACGATTTTCATGAATTCCTATGGCACTAGGGCTTATGATCTCGTAAGTTTGCCTATTTTTAAGCACTCCATCTTGATGAATACCTGAACTATGAGAAAACGCATTGCTACCCACTATAGCTTTATGCGAAGGTATGCTTTCATTAGTGATAGCTGAAACTAATTTTGAAGTTTTAGAGATATTTTCACATTTAATATCAGTATAAAAACCTTTTAAATAATCTTTCCTAGTTTTTATCGCCATAACCACTTCTTCTAAAGCACAATTGCCCGCCCTTTCACCAAGTCCATTTATAGTGCACTCTATCTGTCTTGCACCTTGCAAAATAGCACTTAAGCTATTACCCGTTGCCATACCTAAGTCATTGTGACAATGCACAGAAATGATAGCTTTGTCTATATTTGGCACTTTGTTAAATAAAATTTTGATGATATTAGCAAATTCACTTGGCAAGGTATAGCCCACAGTATCTGGGATATTTATAGTTTTAGCACCTGCTTTTATCGCATTTTCCACCATAAAACAAAGATTATCTATAGGAGTTCTTCCTGCATCTTCGCATGAAAATTCTACATCATCAGTATAAGATCTTGCTCTTATAATCGCTCTTTTTGCCATAGACAAAATTTCATCAAAATCTTTTTTTAATTTATCTTGTATATGCAAAGTTGAAGTGGCTATAAAAGTATGAATTCTAAAATGCTTTGCCACTTTTAAAGCTTCATAAGCCATATCTATATCTTTATCCAATGCCCTAGAAAGTGCACAAATGGTTGAGTTTTTAACCTTAGAAGCGATCTTTTGCACCGCTTTAAAATCCCCTTGTGAAGATACCGGAAAACCTGCTTCTATAACATCTACGCCTAAATTTTCAAGCGCTAAAGCGATTTGTAATTTTTGATTGATACCCAAAGAACTGCCTAAAGCTTGTTCTCCATCACGCAAAGTGGTATCAAAGATTATGATTTTATTATCTTTCATGATTTAATCCTTTAAAACGAAACAGACTAAATGAATTAAAAATTCAAAAACTTAACAACAATGATAAAAAATTAAAAATATAAAAAATGATTAAAAATAAAATTGAGTTTTAGAGTGAGAGTTGCAGTAGTAGATTAAAAGTATCTTTACTTTTTTGTTGGACTGAATTTGAAATTTTAAAAATTTGTTTCATCTTTTCCTCCTTTGTTAAAATTAATCCCTAATGTATCATATTTTTAGTAAATGTGTTTGTAAAATTCTTAAATTAAGAAAATTATTGATATAATTGTAATTTTAAGTAACAAAAAGGATGTTGATGTTAAAAGAACTCTTAGAGATTAAAAAAGAAATGGAACCTGTTATCCACGAAGCCAATGTGAAATTAAATGTCCTAGCTCGTGAAGTCATAGTCCGAAAAAAAGAATACGAAATTTATGGCCCTATGGTAGATCGTGTTTATCTTGATAACGCCATTTATGTTAAAGTTATGTCAAGTGGACGCGATGTAAAAACAGACAATGTAGCTATAAAAAATGGTTTTTACATGGTTTTTGTAGCCCCTGAAAAAGAAAGTACAAAAGACATCAAAAACAAACTCAAAGTAGCTTATGAGGGGCTTGATAACAAATTTATCGCTACACTCATACGATCTTGCCAACGCTTTAAAGAAATCATAAATAAAACCCAAGCCACACTCGCTAAAGCTTCTAAAATGAATGTAGTAGTAAAAACAAATTTAGGCGAAGCAAGTGCTGCACTTAAATTTAACATCAATATAGAATACACTAGAGACACTCAAAAACTCACTCGCGAAAATTCAAAATCAGCAGGAAGCTTTAGAGATACTAAAACTTATATAAATCTTATAGTAGAAAAAAATACAGATTCTCAAATTTGTGAAAAATTACTTGACGATGTTGAAAAATACTTTATTGGTGGAGGTTGATTTCATTAATGCAAGTTATAAAAACTTGCATTAGATTAAAATTTATAATTATATCCTAAATATACACCATAATTTGTTTGTTTAGGATCGTAAAAGTTTGAACCCACTTGATTTTGATAAAAATTTCTAGAATTATAATGAATTTGCTCTGCTTTAAAGCCTAATTCTATTTCATTATGTGGTGTCAAATCATATAAAGCACCTATTTTCGCTCCATAAAAATAACCGTCAAAATTTTGCGACAAAGATAAAAAGCTTGTTTTTAAGGTAAGATCTGTTCTTGCATATCCTCCATACACACCTAAAACAGCTCTGGTTTTTTCAAAAAGCTTAGGAGTAAAATCATAACCTGTTAAAAATTTATGTGTAGCAAAATCACCTTCGATTTGAATTCTAGGAGTTTTGATAAAATCACTAAATTCATCAGAATAATTATAACCAGCATAAATTCTATGATTTTCATTTAAACGATATCCAAGTTTTAGACCAAATGATGGTATATTACCTGAAATATCTCCATTAAAATTTTGCTTTGTATTCTTCTTATGTTTTAACTCACTTTTTACTTGAGCATGCATCCAAGCTGCATCAGCACCTATAAAAAAACCAGAATTCTCATCTGCTAAAGCCAAATTTGAAAACAAAGTAGCACTTGCGACAATGCTTAATAATTTTTTATTCATCCTAACTCCTTATAATAAAATTCGATCTAAAAATTTTATATCTTTTTATATTATATATTCTTCAAAGATTAAATAAGAATTTTTTATAAAATATTTAATCTTTACATAAAAATATGTGAATATTTTACTCAAATATTATTTTGGAACAACTATATCACTACGACATTCTATCACCGTATGCACATTTCCACGCGGGTTAAAATCCCCTACAACTTTAATCCATTTTGGTTTTAGTTTATCTTTTAAAGTATTGTAAATTTCATTGATACTTGCTTCATGTGAAACATTTCTATACATAAAAGTATTGATATAAAGCTTTATCGCCTTAAGCTCAACCACAAATTTATCAGGCATATACTCAAGATAAATCGTCGCAAAGTCAGGATAGCCCGAACGCGGACAAGTACACATAAATTCAGGCAAAGTGATTTTAATGATATAGTCATTTTTCGCATCATTTGGCCAAATTTCCATATTTTCTACATCAAATTCTTTGATTTCTTTTTCACCATAACGCATAGATTTTCCTTAAAATTTAAATTCAAGCAAAAATTATAACAAAATAAGTTTTTAAAACGATTATGATACAGATAAGAAAATGCAATTTTATTGCAACTCACCCCTAGCAAGAGTGAGTTAGCAATAAATTGAAGGCAGTTCAAGCCTAAGCCTAGTATTACAAGACTACCAAGATAGGCTTGTAAAGCAAGGCTTGCTCCTTTTAAGGGAGCAAAAAACAATATTTTATAGAATGCTAAGCTTAAATTATTGTTTAAGCTGAATCAAGGTTTGAAGCATTTGATCACTGGTTGAAATGGTTTTTGAGTTTGCTTGATAACCCCTTTGGATAATGATAAGTTCTGTTAAAGAACGGCTCAAATCCACATTTGACATTTCAAGAGCTGAGGTTTTCATCTCACCACGACCACCTGTTCCTGCTTCACCTACTACGATATTACCACTATTTGCAGTAACTTTAAAAAGGTTTCCGCCGATTTCTTCAAGGCCTGAGTTGTTTGCTACTGAAGCCATTGCGATTTTTGCTACAGCAAAGGTTTTACCATTGGTAAATTCGCCCAAGATATTTCCTTTATCATCAACGCGAATTGCATCAGGTTTTAAGTTTCCTGAAGTATAACCATCGGTTGCTTGTCCTGTTAGAGTTGAAGCAGAGTTTGAGCTTACAAGGCCGTCATTACTTCCGCTTGTTCCAAAGGAAAGTTTGATTTGTTGATTTGGCGCAGCACCATTGTTTGGTGAAAAGCTTATAGTTTTTGGTGTATAGCTAGCCAAAGATCCATCGTTGTTAAATCTTGCACTACCCACGATGATGTTCGTAGGACCTTCTCCTGTAGTGTTGATCTCTGCAGGTTCTGGCACACGGATGATCATTTGCCATTCATTACCCCCATCTTGAGTGGTACTTTGTTTTACAAACTGTACTTCAAGACTGTGTTTTGAACCTAAAGAATCATAGATATCAAGCGCGGCTGAAAAAGATGAAAGTTTAAGTTGTTCGCTTTCTTTGATCGATCCACCCGTTACTAAAGGACCATCCCAAGCTTTAAAGATAGCTGTAAAAGCATCGTTTGTACTTACTGTGCCTTCTTTGTTAGAATAAGCAGTGATATTAAAACTCATATTTTTTGGTGTAGTTTGCGTAGCATTAGCCACTCCAGCACCTTTTGGAATAGTTGAATCTTCTTTAGCATTTGAGATAGCAAAATGTCCTGTATCATTTACCACAACTTTTACAGCTTGGTTTACATCTCCAGTTGCAGTAAATTTACCATCTCCATCATAGTCTACCCCATATCTAGCATCTCTTTGTAAAAGTTCTCTTAAATCTTCTGTGGTTCTAAACTGTCTTGCATTTGTATTTAAAAGGCTACCGTTTTTTACAGCATTAAAATAATTAGCAGAAGCAGGATCCGTAGGAACATCATTCGCATTATCAGGCGTATTATCATTAAAACTAGGGCCTCCATCAGGATTGTACATAGGTGGTAAATCCACAGGATTTGAACTATAGATATATTTATGCGCAGTGATAACCTGAGCTGAATTTGTTCCAGTTAAGGTTACAGGTTTTTTACCATCTGGAGTAGGTTTCATTTGAGTTGCAGTCCATAAAGAAGTACCATTTTTCGTAATTGCTGGATCATTTTGATTAAAAGTAAATTTACTATCATTTGTATTCCATACTGCATTCCAAAGTTCACCTGCTGTATTTCCATCATTTACAGTTAAGCTAATATTTTTCATATTGTCTGTAGTGCCATCAGCATTATCATTTACAAACTGTATACCACTGCCATCAGAACTTTTAACTGCTTTTACTCCTGTTCCATCTCTAGTATCGGTTGGTGCGGTGAAAGTGTTGATATAAGCTATAGCATCATCTATACTTTGAATATCAGCATTTTGAATTTTAACCCCATTTATAACTATATCTAAATTTACCTTTTGATCTTTATTACCCCAAAAAGCCGCAGTTTGATTTGTATGAGAATTTTCATCAAAAGCTTTAGCACCAACTTGATTAGTAGAGTATTTCGCATCAGCGTATGAGACCCAAATTCCTTGACCATCTCTTAAATTTAGCCCTGTTCCACTGGCGTTAAAAAGTGATCCTGCATCCACACCTTTTTCAGTTACTTCAATCGAGTTTTTAGAAGTGGTGTAAAACTGAGTGGTTCCTGTGTCGTTTTCATCTTCAGCTTTGTTGGTTTTAGTATTGTAACCATGAACTGAGTCAAGACCATAAAGATTTCTACTTGAAGTACCTATATTTAAACCACTATTTAAATTTGCTTTGATAGCTACTTCGGTTGATTTTGCTGCAGGGATATGCATACCTGGATCGATAAAAATGTTTTGTGGAGTTCTTGAACTATCTATGGTTTGATCATTCCAGTTGATATTCCATCCTTGAACAATAAAACCTGAATTATTTACAAAGTTACCATAAGCATCAAGCTTAAAGTCTCCATCACGCGTAAGATAGTTTGTAAGACCACCATCATCACTTACCATGAAAAAACCATCACCATTGATAGCAACGTCAGTATTTTTATTTGTAGTTTGAACTGAACCTTGAGAGTGAATTCTTGTAGTAGAACTTACTGAAACGCCAAGACCGATTTGAAGTGGATTTTGTCCGCCTCTTCCATCAGTTGGAGTTGTAGCGATTTTTACTGTTTGGCTAAACATAGTTCCAAAATCTGCACGAGAGTATTTAAAACCATTGGTATTAACATTTGAAATGTTATTACCTTCAACATCCATCGCAACTTGATGTGCTTGTAGTCCGCTTACGCCAGACCAAAGTGATCTCATCATCTTAAATCCTTTATAAAATATTGCTTTAAAAATTTAACGCTTTGGCTTTAAAAAACTTTTGCGTTTATGTGAAGTTTTACAAGCAAGTTCTGTTCCAACTTTTGAAATTTTTTATGAATTTTTTAAAAATTTATAGAAAAAATTTAAAGGTATTTTAGGAGTTTATGAAACTTTGGACTTTTGTGTAATGAAAATTACCAAAGTTATACCCTAACTCTTAAATTTGCCGCATGGGTTAAAGCCACTGCTATAGCATCTGTGATATCTAAAGGCTTGACATCTTTACCAAGTCCTAAAAGTCTTTTTACCATAAAAGCAACTTGTTCTTTGGTTGCTTTAGCTTTTCCTGTGACAGCTTTTTTCACTTGTAAGGGAGTGTATTCTGCAAAGTCTCCATGAATTTGAAGAATTTTTAAAGATAGGGCTCCGCGAAATTGTGCAAGTTTTAAAACGGTTTTTGGATTGTAAGCAAAAAAGATATCTTCTATAGCCACCTCATCAAAAGAATGATTTTTAAAAATCAAATCCAAACCCTCGCAAAGCTCTGTGATTTGATACTGTAAAGCACTTGGCTTTATCTTTATAAGCCCTGCTTCTATGAGAATGTTTTTTCCTTTGCTGGCTTCTATGATAGCATAACCACAATTTCTCGAACCTGGATCTATACCTAAAATTTTCAAATTCATACCTTTTGAAAATAAAATACAAAAGCGGATTTTAACCTTTTTTTATGAAATTTAAGATAAAATTTATACATTATGCAAAATTTAAAGAGAGATTATGAATCCAAGCCAAATACTTGAAAATTTAAAAAAAGAATTAAGCGAAAACGAATACGAAAACTATCTATCAAATTTAAAATTCAACGAAAAGCAAAGCAAAGCAGATCTTTTGGTTTTTAATGCTCCAAATGAACTCATGGCTAAATTCATACAAACAAAGTACGGCAAAAAAATCGCACATTTTTATGAAGTGCAAAGCGGAAATAAAGCCATCATAAACATACAAGCACAAAGTACTAAACAAAGCAACAAAAGCACAAAAATCGACATAGCTCATATAAAGGCACAAAGCACGATTTTAAATCCTTCTTTTACTTTTGAAAGTTTTGTTGTGGGGGATTCTAACAAATACGCTTATGGAGCATGTAAAGCTATAATACATAAAGACAAACTTGGAAAACTTTATAATCCAATCTTTGTTTATGGGCCTACAGGACTTGGAAAAACACATTTACTTCAAGCAGTTGGAAATGCAAGCTTAGAAATGGGAAAAAAAGTCATTTACGCTACAAGTGAAAATTTTATCAATGATTTTACTTCAAATTTAAAAAATGGCTCTTTAGATAAATTTCATGAAAAGTATAGAAACTGCGATGTTTTGCTTATAGATGATGTGCAGTTTTTAGGAAAAACCGATAAAATTCAAGAAGAATTTTTCTTTATATTTAATGAAATCAAAAATAACGATGGACAAATCATCATGACTTCAGACAATCCACCCAACATGCTAAAAGGTATAACCGAACGCTTAAAAAGTCGTTTTGCACATGGGATCATAGCTGATATAACTCCACCTCAACTAGATACAAAAATAGCCATCATAAGAAAAAAATGTGAATTTAACGATATCAATCTTTCTAATGATATCATAAACTATATCGCCACTTCTTTAGGGGATAATATAAGAGAAATCGAAGGCATCATCATAAGTTTAAATGCTTATGCAACCATACTAGGACAAGAAATCACACTCGAACTTGCCAAAAGTGTGATGAAAGATCATATCAAAGAAAAGAAAGAAAATATCACCATAGATGACATTTTATCTTTGGTATGTAAAGAATTTAACATCAAACCAAGTGATGTGAAATCCAATAAAAAAACTCAAAATATAGTCACAGCAAGACGCATTGTGATTTACCTAGCTAGGACACTTACGGCTTTGACTATGCCACAACTTGCGAATTATTTTGAAATGAAAGATCATACGGCTATTTCACATAATGTTAAAAAAATCACAGAAATGATAGAAAATGATGCTTCTTTAAAAGCAAAAATCGAAGAACTTAAAAACAAAATTCTTGTTAAAAGTCAAAGTTAAGTGAAAGGATGTGAAAAATAAATTCTAGAATGTGAAAAAAAGAAATTAAGCAAAGTATGATAAAATACAAATTTGATTATTTTGCTTTGAAAAATTTCACAATTTCAACAAGCTTATTATTACAACGAATTTAAAATTAAAATAAACCAAGGAGAAAAAATGAAGTTAAGTATCAATAAAAATACTTTAGAATCTGCAGTGATTTTATGTAATGCTTATGTAGAAAAAAAAGATTCAAGCACCATTACTTCTCATCTTTTTTTTCATGTTGATGAAGATAAACTTCTTATTAGAGCTAGTGATTATGAAATAGGTATCAACTATAAAATAAAAAAAATCCGCGTAGAATCAAGTGGTTTTGCTACTGCAAATGCAAAAAGTATTACAGATGTTATTAAAAGCTTAAATAATGAAGAAGTTGTTTTAGAAACTATTGATAATTTCTTATTTATAAGACAAAAAAGCACAAAATATAAACTTCCTATGTTTAATCACGAAGATTTTCCAAATTTTCCAAATACAGAAGGAAAAAACCAATTTGACATTGACTCAAGTGACTTAAGTCGTTCTCTTAAAAAGATATTACCAAGTATTGATACAAACAATCCAAAATACTCCTTAAACGGTGCATTTTTAGATATAAAAACAGATAAAATTAACTTCGTAGGAACCGATACAAAACGCCTTGCAATCTATACTTTAGAAAAAGCAAATAATCAAGAATTTAGTTTTAGTATCCCTAAAAAAGCTATCATGGAAATGCAAAAACTTTTCTATGAAAAAATAGAAATTTTTTATGATCAAAATATGCTTATCGCTAAAAATGAAAACTTTGAATTCTTTACAAAACTTATTAACGATAAATTTCCAGATTATGAAAAAGTTATACCAAAAACTTTCAAACAAGAACTTAGCTTTTCAACTGAAGATTTTATAGATAGTCTTAAAAAAATCAGCGTTGTAACTGAAAAAATGAAACTTCATTTTAACAAAGATAAAATCATCTTTGAAGGTATAAGTTTAGACAATATGGAAGCAAAAACAGAGCTTGAAATTCAAACAGGAGTGAGTGAAGAATTTAATCTTACTATAAAGATCAAATATTTACTTGATTTCTTAACTTCTATAGAAGAAGAAAAATTCACTTTAAGTGTAAATGAACCTAATTCAGCATTTATAGTCAAATCCCAAGGACTATCAATGATTATCATGCCTATGATTTTATAATAAAACAAGTAAAAGATAAAGGAAAAATATGCAAGAAAATTACGGTGCGAGTAATATTAAAGTCCTAAAAGGCTTAGAAGCTGTTAGAAAACGCCCAGGTATGTATATAGGAGATACAAACATAGGCGGACTTCATCATATGATTTATGAAGTTGTGGATAATTCTATCGATGAAGCTATGGCAGGACATTGTGATACTATAGATGTAGAAATCACTACTGAAGGAAGCTGTATAGTTAGTGATAATGGTCGTGGTATTCCTGTTGATATACACCCAACTGAAAATATGCCGACTCTAACTGTTGTTTTAACTGTCCTACATGCAGGGGGAAAATTCGATAAAGATACTTACAAAGTTTCAGGTGGTTTGCACGGTGTTGGGGTTTCGGTTGTAAATGCACTTTCTAAAAAACTTGTAGCTACAGTTGAAAGAAATGGAGAAATTTATCGTCAAGAATTTTCAGAAGGTAAAGTTATCAGTGAATTTGGTGTGATAGGAAAAAGTAAAAAGACAGGAACAACTATAGAATTTTGGCCTGATGATCAAATTTTTGAAGTGACTGAATTTGATTATGAAATTTTGGCTAAAAGATTTCGTGAACTTGCATACTTAAATCCAAAAATCACTATAAATTTTAAAGATAACCGCGTAGGCAAACATGAAAGTTTTCACTTTGAAGGTGGAATTTCTCAGTTTGTTACAGACTTAAATAAAAAAGAAGCTTTAACTAAAGCAATTTTCTTTAGCGTAGATGAAGAAGATGTGAATGTTGAAGTAGCTTTGCTTTACAATGATACTTATAGCGAAAATTTATTCTCTTTTGTAAATAATATCAAAACTCCAGATGGTGGAACACATGAAGCTGGTTTTAGAATGGGCTTAACTCGTGTGATAAGTAATTATATAGAAGCAAATGCAAGTGCTAGAGAAAAGGACAATAAAATCACAGGTGAAGATGTGCGTGAAGGTTTGATCGCTGTTGTAAGTGTAAAGGTGCCTGAACCACAATTTGAAGGACAAACCAAAGGAAAACTTGGTTCAACTTATGTGCGTCCTATAGTTTCAAAAGCAAGTTTTGAGTATTTGACTAAATATTTTGAAGAAAATCCTATCGAAGCTAAAGCTATAATGAACAAAGCCTTAATGGCAGCTAGAGGAAGAGAAGCAGCGAAAAAAGCTAGAGAATTAACGCGTAAAAAAGAAAGTTTAAGCGTAGGAACTTTACCAGGGAAATTAGCTGATTGTCAAAGTAAAGATCCAAGTGAAAGTGAAATTTATCTTGTGGAAGGGGATTCTGCAGGAGGTTCTGCAAAACAAGGTAGAGAAAGATCTTTCCAAGCTATACTGCCTTTGCGTGGTAAAATTTTAAATGTTGAAAAAGCAAGACTGGATAAAATTTTAAAATCTGAGCAAATTCAAAATATGATTACCGCTTTTGGCTGTGGTATAGGTGAAGATTTTGATCTTTCAAAACTTAGATATCATAAAATCATCATCATGACAGATGCGGATGTTGATGGATCTCATATACAAACCTTACTTTTAACTTTCTTCTTCCGTTTTATGAATGAACTTGTGGCAAATGGACATATTTATTTAGCACAGCCGCCTTTATATCTTTATAAAAAAGCTAAAAAGCAAATTTATTTAAAAGATGAAAAAGCTTTGAGCGAATACCTGATAGAAACGGGAATAGAAGGTTTAAACTATGAAGGTATAGGAATGAATGATTTAAAAGATTATTTAAAAATCGTTGCAGCTTATCGTGCGATTTTAAAAGATCTTGAAAAGCGTTTTAATGTGATTTCTGTGATACGCTATATGATAGAAAATTCAAATTTAGTTAAAGCAAATAATGAAGAATTATTTAGTGTAATTAAACAATTTTTAGAAACACAAGGACACAATATCTTAAATCACTATATCAACGAAAATGAAATTCGAGCTTTCGTTCAAACTCAAAATGGCTTAGAAGAACTTGTGATCAATGAAGAACTTTTCACTCATCCACTATATGAAGAAGCAAGTTATATTTTTGATAAGATTAAAGATAGAGGCTTGGAATTTGATAAAGATATTTTAGAAGTTCTTGAAGATGTTGAAACCAATGCTAAAAAAGGTGCTACTATACAACGCTATAAAGGTTTAGGAGAAATGAATCCTGAGCAACTTTGGGAAACCACAATGGATCCAAGCGTAAGAAGACTTTTAAAAATTACTATTGAAGATGCACAAAGTGCAAACGATACCTTTAATCTCTTTATGGGCGATGAGGTTGAACCAAGACGCGATTATATTCAAGCACATGCTAAAGATGTAAAACATTTGGATGTGTAAATTTATCATTGAAGAAATGATTTCTTCAATGAGTTTTGCTTTGTAAGAATATAGCTAGAGGAATTCTTCTTCTTGTATCGTATTTTTCTCCATAATATTTTTCAAGATAATTTAAAATTTTTTCTTCATCTTCAGGTTCTATTTCCCAAAGTCCTTCACTATCTTGCATCCATCTTATAGCTGCTAACCAAGCTTTTCTACTTGCGTGCATATTGGTAATGAGATTGGATCCATGACAAGCTAAGCAATTTGCTTCCACTAAAGGTGAATCAGGATCGATAATCAATCCTGTATCAGGGTTAATTTCAAGATTTTGAGCCCAACTTGCACTTAAAAACAATGCTAAGATCAATATAATTTTTTTCATTCTTAAACTCCATAAACATTAACTCTATGGCATGCATTATTGATATATCCTCCTGGATTCCACTGTGCTAAAACCATAGGTTGACTGTTACCTTGACTATCGATAGCTCTTGCCCAAATTTCATAATATCCTTTTGTCGGTATTGATATTTGAGCACTCCATTTTTGCCATGCTAATCTATTTAATGGTTTTTCTACTTTTGCTTTGGTCCATGTTACGCCATAATCATTGCTTACATAAACTTCACTAACTTCAAGTTCGCCAGCCCAAGCTTTACCTCTAACTTCAAATTTTTTATTTGCTTTTATTTCAGAACCATTTTTGATATTAGTGATTACAGATCTTACAGGCATTGATTCTATGATTTTCATCTCGCCTTTATAGTTAAAATCTCCTGGTTTTACTGGATTTACAGGAACTTTATAAGAACCTTCCATTTTTTCACCATCATGAATTTTATTTCTTACTGAAATTTTATAAAGCCATTTACCGCTTGTACTTGCAGGGTAACCACCACAAACAAGTCTAAGTGGATAGCCATTAACTAAAGGAATATCTTTGCCTTCATAAGCCCAAGCTATTAGAGTTTCATCTTGTAAAGCTTTAGAAATAGGAACCCCTCTACTAATAGGTGAAGTTTCTTCACCGTTTAATTTTGTATCTATACCATAATATCCGATATACACCGCATCATTTTTGATGCCACAATCTTTTAAAATATCTTTTAAACGCACTCCTGTCCATCTACCACAAGCTACTGCACCATAACCCCATTGAGTTCCTTTTGTGCTAGGTATAACTTCAGATCTACCATTTCCACCGCATTCAACTGTTAAGGCATAAGTATAGGTTTTAAATTTATTTTTTAAATCCTCTATGGTGTAAGATTTTTTATTGATAATGCTTTCTCCATCTATTTCTAAAGTCCAACCTTTATGAAGTCTTTCTTTTATCGTTTCTAGGCTTGGTGGTAAGCCATTATTTCTAACAAAGAAATTTTCAGGTTTTGTAAAATCAGAATCAAGAGCATAAATTTCAGTTTCTGCTGTTAATGGTTTTTCACCATGATAGATAAGATCTTTTTTACCTTCTATTTTAAAATCAGGTAATTCTTTTGCCAAAGCCTTACTTCCTAAAAAATTCTCAAAAGAAAAATTTGACAATACACTAATGCCAAATAAACCAAGTCCTATATTTTTTAGAAAGTCTCTACGATTTTCTTTTTGATCGTTCTGTTTCATTGAAATATCCTTAAATATTTATATAATCTTTTATTTTATTATAAATTTTAAAAATTTAAATAATTAATTATATTAATTATTTAAATTAAAAAAATTAATTATTTTTATAATTTTACATATTAAATAAAATCATCATATGTTCGAGTTTTATTACATTTTAACTAAGTTTTTTCTACAATTAAATTTTTAAAATTATTTAAGGAATGATTTTGACTTTACTTACTAATCCTATCATTATCAGTGTTGTTTTGATGACTTTACTTTGTTTGTTTCGTTTTAATGTGCTTTTGAGTCTTTTGATTTCAGCTCTTGTTGCAGGTGTATTTTCTCATCTTGAACTCGTAGATACTATGAATATACTTATAAGCGGAATGAAGGAAAATTTAAAAACAGCTCTTAGCTATATACTCTTAGGGGCCATTGCCGCAGCGATTTCAAAGACAAATTTAACTGCATATTTGATTAAGATAGTAAGCCATTTTATATCTCATAAAAAATATTTATTGCTTTTGTCTATAGCTTTGATTTCTTGTTTTTCTCAAAATTTAATTCCTATTCATGTGGCTTTTATACCTTTGTTAATTCCACCTCTTTTAAGTCTTTTTAATAAACTTAAAATCGATCGTAGAGCGGTTGCTTGTGCTTTAACTTTTGGACTTACTACGCCTTATATGGTTTTGCCAGTAGGCTTTGGACTTACTTTTCAAGATCTTTTAAAAGATAATTTAAATGCAAATAATGTAAGTGTATCTTTAAATGATGTTACAAATACTATGTATTTTGCTGCTATTTGTATGATAACAGGACTTTTTCTAGCGCTTTTTGTGTTTTATCGTAAGCCAAGAGAGTATCAAGAAGTAGAAATTGCTAAAGTGAATTTAGAAAATCTTGAAATGACTCGTAAGGAATGGGGCGTTTTAGCTGGGCTTGTTTTAACTTTAATTTTGCAAATTTTGACTATGAATTTACCTTTATCAGGGCTTTTGGGTTTTGTTTTAATGGTTATTTTGGGTGGAGTTGAATTTTCAAAAGTCAATGAAGTTTTTGATGATGGGCTTAAAATGATGGGTTTTATAGCTTTTGTTATCCTTGTTGCTGCAGGATATGGAGAAGTTTTAAAAGAAAGTGGATCAGTAGTAGAGCTTGTAAATTCAGTCGTTCCTTGGATGGAGCAAAGTAAATTTTTAGCAGTATTTTTCATGCTTTTAATAGGACTTATCATCACTATGGGTATAGGTACTTCTTTTGGAACTATACCTATCATAGCTACGCTTTTTTGTCCTATTTGTTTGGAACTTGGTTTTGGTACAGCACTTATTATATTTATCTTAGGAGTAGCAGGAGCTTTAGGAGATGCAGGAAGTCCAGCCAGTGAAACAACCATGGGAACCACTGTAGGATTAAATGCTGATAAGCAACACGATCACATTAAAGATACTTGTATACCAACTTTTATTTTTTATAATGGCCCATTATTGATTTTAGGTAGTATTATCGCCATGTTTTTATAATTTTTACAAATCTATCAAAATATTTTTTAATTTATTTATTTTTAAGATAAAAATTATATCGATTTTAAAAAAATGTATGCTATAATCCTTTATAAAGCTAACAAAATTTAAATCAGTCTTATAAGGAGAGCAGAATGGATTTAGAAAATATCCTAGAAAATAATCAAAGCATAGGTTTATATCACCCAAAGAACGAACATGATGCCTGCGGTATCGCTGCAATTGCTAATATACGCGGTATTGCCTCTTATAAGGTTATTTGTGATGCTTTAGAAATTTTGATGAATCTTGAGCACCGAGGTGGTGCAGGAGCTGAAGAAAATTCAGGTGATGGGGCGGGGATTTTGATCCAAATTCCACATGATTTTTTTAAAACTCAAGAATTGGGTTTTGAACTTCCTAAAAAGGGTGATTATGCCGTAGCACAGATGTTTTTATCACCCAATACTGATGCAAAAGAAGAAGCAAAAGAGATATTTTTACAAGGTTTAAAGGATAAAAAACTTGAATTTTTAGGTTTTAGAGAAGTGCCTTTTAATCCTAGCGATATAGGTGTAAGTGCTTTAAAAGCTATGCCTTATTTTTTACAAGCCTTTGTGAAAAAACCAAGTAAAATAAGTGCAGGACTTGAGTTTGAAAGAGTGCTTTATAGTACGCGTCGCCTTATAGAAAAAAGAGCTATTAATGTGCCAAAATTTTATTTTTCAAGTTTTTCTTCACGTACCATAGTTTATAAAGGAATGCTTCTTTCAACTCAATTGAGCGATTTTTATCTTGATTTTAAAGATGTCAATATGAAATCAGCCATCGCTTTGGTGCATTCTCGCTTTTCGACTAATACTTTTCCAAGTTGGGAAAGAGCCCACCCAAACCGTTATATGGTGCATAATGGAGAGATTAATACCATACGCGGAAATGTTGATAGCATAAGAGCTAGAGAAGGCTTGATGCAAAGTGAGTATTTTGAAAATTTAGATGAAATTTTTCCCATCATAGCTAAACCTAGCAGTGATTCTGCAATGTTTGATAATACTTTAGAATTTTTAGCTCTAAATGGTCGTACTTTAGAAGAAGCTTTTATGATGATGGTGCCAGAACCTTGGCATAAAAATGAAAATATGGAAAGCAAAAAGCGTGCTTTTTATGAATATCATTCTTTATTGATGGAGCCTTGGGATGGACCTGCTGCTATAGTTTTTACTGATGGAGTGATTATGGGGGCGAGTTTGGATAGAAATGGTTTTCGTCCTTCAAGGTATTATCTTACAAAAGATGATATGCTCATACTTTCAAGTGAAACAGGGGCTTTAAAACTTGATGAAAAAAATATCAAAGCTAAAAAACGCTTAGAACCTGGAAAACTTTTACTCGTTGATACAGCAAGAGGTAGGGTTATAGCTGATAATGAAATCAAAGAGCATTATGCTAATGCTAAACCTTATAAAAAATGGCTTAAAAATTTAGTTGAACTTGAAAAACAAAAAAGCGGAGTTTATAAACATCAGTTTTTAAAAGAAGATGAGGTTTTAAAACTCCAAAAAGCTTTTGGTTGGAGTTATGATGAGCTTAAAATGAGTGTGGCTGCTATGGCTCAAAATGGTAAAGAAGCTATAGCAGCTATGGGTGTAGATACTCCTTTGGCTATACTTTCTAAAACTTATCAACCTTTGTATAATTATTTTAAACAACTTTTTGCACAAGTAACCAATCCTCCCCTTGATGCCATAAGAGAAGAGATCGTTACTTCTACAAGGATTTATCTAGGAAGCGAAGGCAATTTATTAAAACCTGATGAAAACAATGCAAAACGCGTAAAAATAGCCTTGCCTGTGATAAGCAATGAAGAACTTTTTGAAGTTAAGGCTTTAAATAAATTTCAAGTTAAAGAATTTTCTATACTTTATGATTATTCTAAAAAAACTTTAGAAAAGGCTTTAGATGAACTTTGCGTTAAGATAGAAGATGAGGTTAAAAAAGGTGTTTCTATTATCATTTTAAGTGATAAAGGAGTGGATGAAAAAAACGCTTATATCCCCGCTTTGCTTGCTGTTTCTGGAGTGCATAATCATCTAGTAAGAAAAAATTTAAGAACACACACAAGTCTTATTATCGAAAGTGGTGAACCTAGAGAAATTCATCATTTTGCATGTCTTTTAGGTTATGGTGCGACTGTTATTAATCCTTATTTGGTTTATGAGAGCATACAAAAACTTATTGTCAATAAAGATTTAAATTTAAGTTATGAAAAGGCGGTAGAAAATTTCATCAAGGCAAGTTCAAGTGGCATAGTCAAAATTGCTTCTAAAATGGGAGTTTCTACCTTGCAAAGTTATAATGGCTCTGCACTTTTTGAATGTTTGGGCTTAAGCTCTAAGGTGATTGATAAATACTTCACTTCTACAACTTCACGCATTGAAGGTATGGATTTAGAAGATTTTGAAAAAGAACTCATTGCTTTACACAAACATGCTTTTAACGATACACATAAGGCTTTAGATTCTAAAGGAATTCATGGTTTTAGAAGTGCTAAAGAAGAACATTTAATCGATCCGCTTGTGATTTTTAATCTTCAGCAAGCCTGTCGCAACAAAGACTATAAAAGTTTTAAAAAATACTCGGCTTTAGTAGATGAAAAACAAGTTAATTTGCGTTCTTTGATGGAATTTGATTTTAGTGAAGCTATCAGTATAGATAAGGTTGAAAGTGTAGAAAGTATAGTTAAACGCTTTAGAACAGGGGCGATGAGTTATGGTTCTATTTCTAAAGAAGCACACGAGTGTTTAGCACAAGCTATGAATAAAATAGGTGCTAAATCAAATTCAGGCGAAGGTGGCGAGGATGAAGAACGCTATGAAATCAAAGAGGGTGTGGATAAAAACTCAGCCATTAAGCAAGTAGCAAGTGGGCGTTTTGGCGTGGATTTAAACTACTTAAGTCATGCAAAAGAAATTCAAATCAAAGTCGCTCAAGGCGCAAAACCAGGTGAAGGCGGACAATTAATGGGCTTTAAAGTCTATCCTTGGATAGCCAAGGCTAGACATTCTACTGCAGGTGTGACGCTTATTTCCCCACCTCCTCATCATGATATTTATTCTATAGAAGATTTGGCTCAACTTATTTATGACCTAAAAAATGTTAACAAAGACGCTAAAATTTCAGTAAAACTTGTAAGCGAAAATGGCATAGGAACGGTTGCTGCAGGTGTGGCTAAGGCAGGAGCGAATTTAATCCTTGTTTCAGGTTATGATGGAGGTACGGGTGCAAGTCCTAGGACTTCTATACCGCATGCAGGAATTCCTTGGGAGTTAGGTTTGGCTGAAACACATCAAACTTTGATTTTAAATAAGCTTAGAGATAGGGTAAGATTAGAAACTGATGGAAAGCTTATGAATGGGCGTGATTTAGCCATAGCGGCACTTTTAGGAGCTGAAGAATTTGGTTTTGCAACCGCGCCTTTGATTGTTTTAGGTTGTACGATGATGAGAGTTTGTCATCTAAATACCTGTCCTTTTGGTATAGCCACTCAAGATACAGAACTTAGAGATCGTTTTAAGGGCAAAGTAGATGATGTGATTAATTTCATGTATTTTATAGCCCAGGAGCTTAGAGAATACATGGCAAGGCTTGGTTTTGAACGCCTAGATGATATGATAGGTCGTGTGGATAAACTCCGCCAAAAAAGTGTGCAAGGTAAAGCAGGAAAGCTAAATTTAGATAAAATTTTAAAATCCTTGCCTACTTATAATAGAACTGCTGTGCATTTTAAAGATTATAAAGACAATAAACTTGAAAAAACGATTGATTATAGAATTTTACTACCACTTTGTAAAAATGCTGTGGAGAAAAAAGAGCCTATCAAACTTTCTTTAGAAGTAGGAAATCAAAGTCGTACTTTTGCAACTATGCTTTCAAGTGAAATTTTAAAAACTTATGGAAAAGATGCTTTAGATGAAGATAGTATCCATATCAAAGCTATAGGCAATGCAGGTAATAGCTTTGGAGCGTTTTTGTTAAAGGGCATTAAACTTGAGATTATAGGCGATAGCAATGATTATTTAGGCAAGGGTTTAAGTGGTGGCAAAATCATAGCAAAAATTTCAAATGAAGCTACTTTTTCGCCTGAAGAAAATATCATCGCAGGAAATGCTTGTTTATATGGAGCAACTGAGGGTGAAGTGTATTTAGATGGTATAGCAGGGGAAAGATTTTGTGTAAGAAATTCAGGAGCTTTGGCTGTGGTTTTAGGAACAGGCGTGCATGGTTGTGAATATATGACAGGTGGGCAAGTTGTAGTTCTTGGAGATGTGGGTGCGAATTTCGCTGCTGGTATGAGTGGGGGCGTTGTTTATATTTTTGGAAGACACAATGAAGCTCATGTAAATACCGAGCTTGTGGATATTAAAGATCTTAATGCTAAGGATGAAAAAGAATTAAAAGCTGTGATAGAAAAACATATCGCTTATACAGATTCTAAAAAGGCTAAAGATATTTTAGAAAAATTCGATAAAAAAGACTTTTTTAAAGTCATGCCAAGAGATTATGAAAAGATGTTAAAAATGCTTGATCTTTGTAAAAATGAAAAAGATCCAAATTTAGCAGCATTTTTGAAAATCACGCAAAAATAAGGAGTAAAAATGGGAAATGCAAGAGGTTTTTTAGACTTTAAAAGAATGGATTTTAAAAAAATTGCTCCTAAGGAAAGGGTTTTAAATTACAAAGAATTTACAACGCTTTTAGACAAGAAAGAACAAGAAATTC
The DNA here is from genome assembly GCF_001762445.1 of Campylobacter sp. BCW_6877. Taxonomy (NCBI): domain Bacteria; kingdom Pseudomonadati; phylum Campylobacterota; class Epsilonproteobacteria; order Campylobacterales; family Campylobacteraceae; genus Campylobacter; species Campylobacter sp. BCW_6877. Next base: position 27,037 of record NZ_MJWW01000055.1, read on the forward strand.
AGGGCGGACGATGTATGGATTGTGGTGTGGCCTTTTGTCATACGGGCGTGATGAGCGAAGGAAAAGATATAGGCTGTCCTTTAAACAATCTCATTCCTGAATGGAACGATCTTATTTATCGTTCTTTATGGGAAGAAGCTTATGAAAGACTTGATCTTACCAATCCTTTTCCTGAATTTACCGGTCGTGTTTGCCCTGCTCCTTGTGAGGATTCTTGTGTGTGTGCGATAAATGGTGTTAGTGTGAGCATAAAAAATAATGAATTATCCATTATAGAAAATGCTTTTAAGGAAAATTTAGTAAGAGTAAATAAACCTAAGCAATACAATGGCAAAAAAATCGCTATCATAGGAAGTGGACCCGCTGGACTTGCTTGTGCTAACACTTTAAATTCGCTAGGTTATAAAGTAAGTGTTTTTGAAAGAAGCGATAAAATAGGCGGACTTTTGATGTATGGCATCCCTGATATGAAGCTTGATAAAAGTATAGTTCAAAGACGGGTGGATTTGCTTAAAAAAAGTGGGATTGAATTTAAAGTGAATGAAAATATAGACAGCAAAGATAAGGTTTCAAAACTTCTAAAAGAATTTGATGCTTTGGTGCTTTGTACAGGAGCAAGTAAGCCTATAGATCTTGATATAGAAGGTAGAAAGCTAAAAGGGGTTGAATTTGCCCTTGATTTTTTAACGCAAAATACCAAAACTTTGTTAAAAACAGGCAAGGGTGCAGATACGGCCAAAGGTAAAAATGTCTTGGTTATAGGAAGTGGGGATACAAGTGTGGATTGTATCGCTGTAGCGACAAGACAAGGGGCTAAATCTATAGTGCGTTTTGAAAGAAGTCCAAAAAGACCTTTGCAAAGAAGCCAAAAAAATCCTTGGCCTTTAAAAGCTGACATTTTTACTACTGATTATGGTTTAGAAGAAGCCATTGCTGTATATGGCAAAGATCCTAGGGAATATCAAAAAATGACAAAGAAATTTTTAGGAAAAACTCATGTAGAAGGTGTTGAAGCAAATGATTTAAAACGCGAGTTTAAAGAAGGCAAAGCTATAAATGTCGAAATTTCAAATTCTAAAAAAACTTATAAAGCGGATTTAGTGCTTTTAGCTATGGGTTTTAGCGGGTGCGAAGAAGCTATCTCTAAAAATTTTGGAGTGAAATTAGATGAGAAAAACAACATAAACACAGAAAATTTCCAAACCACTCATAAAAAAATCTTTGCTTGTGGAGATGCTAGAAAAGGACAATCTTTAGTTGTTTGGGCTATAAAAGATGGTATAGAATGTGCTTTGAGTTTGCATCAAAATTTAGCAAAATAATCATAAAAGTTTAAAACTTTTTCGGTGGAGTTTGCAAATTCCAAATTTAGCTATAAGTTCTTTATGAGCTTTTGTGCCATAGGCTTTGTTTTTTTCAAATTCATAACAAGGAAAGTCTTTAGCTAAGAAATTCATCACCCTATCTTTACTAACTTTTGCAAGTATGCTAGCTGCACTTACTTGCAAAATGCTAGTATCGGCTTTGATTTGTGTTTTTATCCCGTTTATACCTAGGTTGGTGTTTCCATCATATAAGAAGTTATTTTCTGCTTTAAAATGCTTTTTTATAAGCTTTAAGCCTGTTTTTAAACAAGTGCTTAAGCCGAGTGTGTCGATTTGTTCTGAAGAAAAAGCAAGTATGAGATAGTTTGAATTTTTGATGATGATTTCATAAAGTTCTTCGCGTTTTTTTTCGCTTAGTTTTTTAGAATCACACAACCCATGAAGTTTTTTGTTCAGTTTGCAAGCTGCCATCATCATAGGACCTGCCAAAGCACCGCGTCCTGCTTCATCAATACCAATTAAATTTATGTCAAATTCGTTTAAAAGTTCTTTTGTGTCAAATAAAGTTTTCAAATTTTTCTAAAAAGAAGGGCAAAAATGCCCTTTTATTCTACTATGATATCATTTTTGATTTTTTCAAAAAGCTTATCACCTATGCCTTTAACTTTTTTAAGATCATCAATACTTGTAAAATTTGCTTCTTTGCGGTATTCTAAAATTGCTTTAGCCTTAGCTTCGCCAATACCATTTAAACTTTTTAATTCTTTTAGCGTTGCAGTGTTGATATTTACAGCACCAAAGAGAAAAGCCGTTAAAGCAAAAAATAAAAATAGTAATTTTTTCATTTTATTATCCTTTTATTAAAAAATAATTGTAATATTATCTTAAAAAGGATAAGAATTTCTTAACTTAACCCAAAAATTCGCGTTTAAAATACTCTTTTGGTGCTTTACATAAAGGACAGGCTGCTGGAGCTTTTTTGCCACGATGTATATGTCCACATACTTCACAAACCCATAATTCTTCTACTTCGCTATTAAAAAATTCTTCTTCTTCAAGCATTTTTTTAAGTGCTAGATATTCTCTTTCGTGTTCTATCTCTACTTTACCAATAGCTGTAAATAATCTCGCTATAGCCTTTTTGCCTTCATCTTCAGCAATTTTTGCAAAATTTGGATACATAGTTGTGTGCTCATAGTTTTCACCTTCTGCAGCACTTACTAGATTTTTTGTAGTTACCTCTAAAGGTTTGCCATCAACGATTTCATGATAAGCTTTAAATTCTGCTCTTGCATGCCATTTTTCATTTTCAGCTGCTTCTCTAAAATGTCTAGCAACCGCGTGCCAACCTTCTTCTTCAGCTACATCAGCAAACAAATCGTATTTGTTTCTTGCCATAGATTCGCCTGCAAAAGCTTTCATCAAATTTACTGCAGTTAAATCTGTAGTGATACATTTCATTTCTTCACCACAACAACTAAGTTTACCACCGCCTACATTTTGAACTTCTACTTCATTGCCACATTTTTGGCATTTATAGGTTTCATATTGTCTCATTTTGACTCCTTTTTGATTATCAAAAAGCATTGTATTATAAAAAAATATTTTTGTCAATTAATAATTTTTATCATTTATGAAAATGTATATCAAAATAAATTTCACAAAAATTAAGCTTTGCTAAATATAATTTTAAAAAATTATTATCAGGAGTTACAATGAGAAGCGATGCGATAAAAAAAGGACATTTAAAAGCACCTAATCGTTCTTTACTTCGTGCTTGTGGTTTGAAAGATGAAGATTTTGACAAACCTTTTATAGGTGTAGCAAATAGCTATATAGACATAATCCCAGGGCATTATTTTTTAAATGATTATGCTAAAATCATTAAAGATGAGATACGCAAAAATGGTTGTGTGCCTTTTGAGTTTAATACCATAGGTGTAGATGATGGTATAGCTATGGGGCATGAAGGTATGCTTTATTCTTTACCAAGTCGTGAAATTATCGCAAATTCCATTGAAACAGTGATGAATGCTCATCAACTTGATGCTTTAATCTGTATCCCAAACTGCGATAAAATCACTCCTGGTATGTTAATGGGAGCTTTAAGGGTTAATGTTCCAACCATTTTTGTAAGTGGTGGGCCTATGGCTTCAGGAGTAACCAAAAAAGGAGAAAAGATCAGTCTTAGCTCTGTTTTTGAAGCTGTAGGGGCTTATGAAGCCAAAAAAATTAGCGAAGAAGAATTTAAAGACATAGAATGTTCAGCCTGTCCAAGTGGTGGATCTTGCTCGGGAATGTTTACGGCAAATTCCATGAATACCTTATGCGAAGCTATGGGTATAGCACTAGAAGGTAATGGAACCATTTTAGCTTTAAGCAAAGAAAGAGAAGAGCTTTTAAGAAAAGCAGCGCGTCGTATTTGTGAAATCGCCTTAGATGAGCGTTTTAAAATTCGCAATATCATCACTCAAAAAGCCGTGCGTAATGCTATGGTAGTAGATATGGCAATGGGTGGAAGTAGCAATACTGTTTTACACATGCTTGCCATTTCACGTGAAGCAGGGGTAGCACTAGATATTAAAGATTTAAATTTCATCTCAAGCAAAGTTGCACACATAGCAAAAATAGCCCCATCGCTAAATAGTGTTTATATGGATGATATCCACAAAGCAGGAGGTGTGAGTGCAGTTATGGCTGAAATTTCAAGCAGACAAGGACATATTTTAGAACTTGATGCACTGACTATCACAGGAGAAAGTCTCAAAGAACGCTTAAAAAATGCCAAAATCAAAGATGAAAATATCATTCGTAGAGTAGATAATGCTTACTCAAAAGTAGGTGGACTTGCTATTTTGTTTGGAAATTTAGCTGAGCAAGGTTGTGTTATAAAAACCGCAGGAATAGTTGGAAAAAGAAAATTTAAAGGCAAAGCTGTTTGTTTTAACTCTCAAGATGAAGCTATAAAAGGCATTATCAAAGGCAAGGTGCAAAAAGGAAATGTTTGTGTGATACGCTATGAAGGTCCAAAAGGTGGCCCTGGTATGCAAGAAATGTTAAGTCCTACTTCACTTTTAATGGGTATGGGTTTGGGTGCTGATGTGGCTTTAATCACCGATGGTCGTTTTAGCGGGGCTACAAGGGGTTTAAGCGTGGGTCATATTTCCCCTGAAGCAGCTGAAGGTGGTCTTATAGGACTTTTAAAAGATGGAGATGAAATAGAAATTGATGTAGATGCTTATACCATCCATGCAAATTTAAGCGAAGAAGAAATCGCTAAACGCAAAAAAGAATTTGTATTACCTCAAAAAGAAGTGCCTTCAAGATGGCTTAGAATGTATCAAAAACTTGTTAGCAATGCTAGTAAAGGTGCAGTTTTAGATATGGAATGAAAGGAAACCTTTCATTCTTCTATTTCTTTAGTTATACGATTTCTTATATCTCTACGAACTATTTCCATACCCCACAGCCAAACAATATGGCCAAAAATTTCAGACAGGTGTTCATCAAAAGGAATTTCAGAAAGTGGTGGAACTTCTGCAATTAAAGGCATTACAATAACATGGGCAAAAAGATAAACAAAAAATCCAAAAACTGCACCTTGCCACATAGTAATGCGGTGCCATTTTTCCGCTATCATACAATAAGCCACTCCAAAAACAATAGAAAAACCAACATGCACTATAAAAATTGACAAAGGCATTTGCATACCTGAAAACATATAAGTCCAATCAGTAGGTAAGCCTAGTTGTTCTAGAAAAATTTTAGGTGGAGTAACACGTTCTAAAGCATCTGCTGGCCAAAAAACATTGGGATTTCTTGGAGGAAAAGGTACTTCCCAACCCCATTTAACAATAGCTCCGAAAATACCCGCTAATATACCTATAAAAAAGGCTAAAGTATAGCGCTTTTGAAAGTATTTTTTCATAATAACTCCTTTATATTTTATACAAAATAAAATTTGAATTTATAATATTTTTGTTTAAAATATATTGAAAATAGGAGCATAAAAATCTTATTTAAATTTTAAAATACTCTCTTAAACTTTCACAAATTTCAAAAAAATTTACCCCATCTATAGTAGGATTTTCTTTAAAAAACTCATGCATTCCTAAAAAACCACTTTCAAGTTCTTTAGACTTTACACCATAGCTTATACTAAGTCCTGCTTCTATAAAAGCAGCGATTTTATCACAGTATTTAAGCGCCTTACCATCTATAGCACCAAATTCATTTTCATTAAAAGAGCTTAAACTTCCGCTACAAAGTTCTATTTTAGCATTTTTATAAGTGCGATTTTCAAACTCATTTTTTACAAAATTTGACTCATCATTTCTACCTTCTCTAATGCCTAAAATATAAGAAAATTCAGCCCTTAAACCCTCAGGAACGAAGGGTAAAATTCTCTCATTAATAAGTTTCATTTCATAATCATTTATAATATCATGAAGCCCATCAATGCCGTATTTTACAGGGCTTATAATATCACGCGTTAAAGACTCTGGCAAATCATGAAACAAAGCACAATAAAAATTATTCTCAAGTCTTTTATCACAAGATTTGATTTTTAGTGAGTAAAAATATCCTAAAATCGCCACCACAAGCATATGTCCTAAAACCGCAGTTTCTGGTATGCGTGGAGTTTGAGCCCAACGCTTTTGAAAGCGAAGTCTTCCGCTAAGATCAATAATTTTTGCAATTTTTTGATTTAAAGCGATTTTTCTAGCTCCTATAAGCTCATAGTAATCTTCTAATTCTTCTTCAACTTTATTTTTTATCTCATCAATATCATTTAAAAAAGCTGAGGTTTGATAAACTATGTTAAATTCCCATCTTGTAGCAAAATACGAAGCTGCTTTTAAGATAAGCCTTTCTTTAGCGTAAGCATTGCCGTTTAAATACGCTTCAAAACGCTTTAAAAACTCTCCTTCTTCTATATCTTCTATCATAGGTTCGATTTTGCTTAAAACCCAAGCATTAACTTCAGCTTTTTTTTGACGCACGATTTCATGATACACATCAGGGCGTATATCGGTTACTACCACACGACTTAAAAACTCAAAAATTCCCCCTTCTATAATCACTCTCATATCCACATCTTTTTCCATTTTAGCGATAAAATATGCGATGATGAATTTATGAGCTTGTTTGTCAAGCTCAACCAAATTTGCCATTCTTGGATAATCATTCCAACGACTGATAGAAGCGGCTTTAAAAATGTGTTCTATGAGTTTTATGTTTATCATGCTTTTGCCTTTTTTGCAATTTAAATTTAAAAATTTTCGTTAAAATTGCGAAATTATAGCAAATTTAAGGATAAAAATGAGTAAAAAAGCACTTTGTATCATAAGTGGCGGTATGGATAGCACTTTGTGTGCTTATCTAGCCAAAAAAGAAGGTTATGAAATCATCGCTTTGCATTTTGATTATGAACAACGCACTCAAGAGAAAGAAAGAGAATGTTTTAAGCAAATTTGCAAGGCTTTAAAAGTAGAAAAATCTTATATTTTAGATGTGAGTTTTATCAAAGATATAGGGGGTAATGCCTTAACCGATAAAAGTATAGACATTCCTAAAAATGAGCTTTGCATAAGCGATACCCCACCTATCACCTATGTGCCTTTTCGCAATGGAATTTTCTTAAGCATAGCAGGATCTTTGGCTGAAAAGGAAAATTGTGAGAGTATTTTTATAGGGGTGGTAGAAGAAGATGGCAGTGGTTATCCTGACTGTACTGATGAGTTTATACAAAAGGCACAAGAATTTATCAATGAAGGCACGAGTAAGAATTTCAAAGTTTATATAAAAACTCCGCTTGTTAGACTGAACAAAGCTAAAATTGTAGAACTAGCCTTAAAAGAAAATGTACCTTTAGAACTTACTTGGTCTTGTTATGAGAGTGAAGATGAAGCATGTGGGGAGTGCGATAGTTGTTTGCTTCGTTTAAGAGGTTTTGAAAAAGCAGGGTTTAAAGATAAGATCAAATATAAGTCCTAGTTTTCACTAGGACTTAAAGCTTAGTTTAGAGTATAAAGCTTGTTTGCTCCATCTTGATAAGAAAGAATGTTGATTTTTCCATCTTTAAAGAAAATGCTTCTAGCATTAGTGATAGAGCTTGGGAAAGCGATAGTTTTTACTACTTCTTCCTTAACTGGATCAATTACGGCAATCACATTGTGATTTTTGCTTAGTGCATAAATTTCTCCATCTTTAAAAGTCATAGAAGTTACATAAAGATCGCCTAAAGTTTTACCTTCTTTAAGATTTGCTTTTGGAGTAAATTCTCCTGAAAGAACACGATCTTTTAAAGAAACTTTAGAGATTACAAAAGTTTTAGCGTCTTTGTTGTTTGGAACGGTTGCAAGATAAAGATAATTTTCATCTGTAGTTATGCTTGCTACATGGTTAAATTTTGCTCTTACAGTATCAAGTCTTCCACGACCTAAACCTTCACCTTGGCCTTTAAATTTATCATTACCTTTTACAAAATCAGCGTATTGTTTAGCGATATCTTCTTCACTTGCATTAGGATTTTTTGCAAATCTTAAGAAAGATTTGTTTGAGCCCATAAGAATGAATTTATCGTTCATATAAGGTATGATGCCAATAATTGGATCAATAGAAGCTGAAAAATAAGGATCAAGCTCAAAACCTTCTTTAACGCTAAAATTATTGTCTAAGAAAGCCACATCCCATTTAGAGCTTGCTACAAATTCATTGTTGATATAATCAAGAGTATTGATGGCTTTGTCAAAATTTATAGTTTGTTCATTTGTGATTTTAAGCTCATCATTGATTTTTGCAAATGGAGCATTGTTGATATCATTATCAAATTTTATGCCAAGTTTTTCACTTGCAGGTGCAAAAGCATAATCAGGAGCTTTAACATCGCGCTTTCCTAAGAAAGAAATATTTTGCCATAAACCATTCCAACCTTCTTTACTCCAAATGATGTATTTTGGATTTAAGCTAAATCTTACAGGATCGCCTTGTCCTACATAAGGAGGAATTCCTGTGCTTACAAAAGCTTGGAAAACATTTGAAGCTACTACAATCGCACTGATAACTACAGCTGCGAGAGAAAATTTCGTATATTTTCTAAATTTTTCTCCATTTAATTCTGCTTCAAAAGCATTAAATTTAGGAGCAAAAGCAAAAATCACACCTAAAAGCAATACAACAGCCCAAAATACCACTTCAGCCCAAAAATAAGTATGGATACCAAAAACTGCTAAACCAAAACCTTGATCTAAATCTCTATGAGCGTGATTGCCATAGTGAGCAAAAGATTGATAAAGGCCTACTGCTGTCATGATTAAAAGAGCAGCAAGGTATTTACCTTTCATACCATAACGAACAATGAAAAGCGCCATCACACCGATAAAGATCATTGCTTCTCTTTGTCCCCAGCAAAGCGTGCAGGGACTATCACCCAACATATAACCAAATACAAAATTTGCAATACCTACAGGTAAGAGTATGATCAAAAAGCCTGCTAAACACATTAGCGTGTAGAAATTTTTTGTTTTATTGATTTCGTTCATTTAGCCCTTCCTTACAGATTCATTATTGTTAATAGTGCGCCTGTTTTGTGGCCAACATAGAAAAAAACCATTAAAAGCCAAGCTACCATTACCAAACCAAAAGCCAAATTTTCTTTTTCTGGTTTTTTGATAATCAGTATCAAGGCGATTAAAACTAATAAAAGTTCAAGAAACTCCATAGTATCTCCTTATGAAATAAAAACTGTTAATTTTACTTTAAAAACATAAATTAAAGATAAATTTTTTATTAAAATTTCGTGTTAATTTAAATTAACACGAAAAAAGTTACTGAAAGCTACTTAATTTTTCAGAGAGTTTAGACGCACCATTTAGAACATTTTGAGAGATGTTATTGATTTCGGATGATAAATCTTTAACAGAATTTGCAAGTTCGTTAACCTTGTCTATGCTTGTTCCTAGGATAAGCATTTTATCTTTTACTTCCATGCTTTTATCTTTCATGGTTTGGGTTGATTCTATAGAGCTTTCTAGTTTATGCATAGAATTTACAAGTTCTTGTTGCAAATCATTGGTTTTTAAAGAGGTTTCTTTCATAGAATCATGGATAAGATCCATTAAGGCTTTGTTGTCATTGATTTGTTGGACTATAGCATTAACAGTAGCATTTATATTTAAAAGAGATTTACTTGTTTTATCGGCAAGTTGACCTACTTCATCAGCAACAACTGCAAAACCCCGTCCATGTTCGCCCGCTCTTGCAGCTTCAATAGCTGCATTCAAGGCAAGTAAATTGGTTTGATCGGCTATATCTCTAATAGAACTTGTAATTTCTATGATATTATCTGCACTTTGAGTTAGATTATCCATATTGGCTACTATATTTTGCTCTTTTTCATTATTTTCATTTATTAAATTTATAAGTTCAGATAGAGTAAGTTCTACCTTATCCATCAGTATGTGCATATCTTGCATATTTTCTATGCTTTCTTGCGCTAAATTTCCCGCAAGATTGATATGATCATCTAAGACATAGGTGATTTCTTTAACACCTTGAATTTGTTCATGTTGTGAATTAGAACTGTTTTCAAGCATCATAGAGTTGTTTTTGAGCTTTTGTGAATTTTGATGACTTGATTTAGCATTTTCTATGGCTTCTATGATTGAGTTTTGAACGGTGGATATAAATGAATTAATATATTGAGCACTTTGTCCAAGTTCGCTTTTTGGATCTATATTTAAACGAGAGTGTAGATTGGCTTCTTTACTAGCTAAATTAGCGCTTAGTTTTTCTAAAGTATGAATTGGCATGATGACTTTTTTTAGTGTTAATAAAATAAAAAATACAAATAATACAAGAGTGATTCCAAACACTATTAAAGCGATATAAAATTTAAATAAATTGGATTGTTCTATAGTATTTTGGGTGAAAGTGTTAAGTTGTTTTAACTCTTTCATGAGAGAATTATTCTCATAAATAGAAGAATTATCTTGCATAATAGAAATCTGTTTTACAATCATTTTATAGTGTTTTAGAAAAAGTTGTAAATTTTCACTTTTTGTATCGTTTTTGATTTCTTTCATAAGATTGTTGAGTTGATTGAGTGTTGTTTTTTGTAAAATACTTTCAGTTGAAAGAACGCTTAACATAGAACTCATTGTTCTATAGTTGTTTTTATTTGTTTCATGGTTTTGTTCTAATTCTTCAAAATAATTTTTAGCCAATTCAAACAAATAAAGTTTTGAATTTACCGCTATGGAATTTGCGGATTTGAAATAATTAAGCTGGATTAGTTTGGCATTAAAAATTTCTTCCGCTTTGCTTATATCAATCCCAAAAGTTTTAAGTTTTTTAAAGTTTTCTTGCATTTTTTTTATTGCTTGAACACTTGGATCATAGTTAATAAAATTAAAACTATTTTGAAAAACGGAATTGATTTTTTCATCTGAAATTTGTAGCTGCTGAACTATGTTTATTAAGTCTTTATTATCTTTAGATGAGGAGTAGTTGTTAAAAATAATACCTAGCAAAACAAGAATAAAAGCTAAAACTAGTGTAGATAAAATAATAAATTTTATCAAAAATGAACTTTTTTTATTTGTCATGATATTCTCCTGTCAAGCTTTCTAGGAATGCAACTATATTATCAACTGTTTTTTGATCTAAAAATTTTCCTAATTGATAGTAAGCCATAAATTGAACACAAGCATCTAAAGTAGGTATAGAACCATCATGAAAATAAGGCGCGGTTTTGGCTATATTTCTTAAACTAGGAACCTTAAATATCATTTTATCAGCTTCTCTTTTTGTGATTTCATAGCGTCCTAAATCTTCTTGATTTGGGTATTCTTCAAAAATACCGATTTTTTGAAACATATTTCCACCTATATTTTGACCTTGATGACAAGAAATGCAGCCATTAGCTTTAAAATCTTCATAACCTTTTTTAGCTTGAGCTGAAATAGCATTTTGATCTCCGCTAAGATAGCGATCAAAAGGAGAATTTGGAGTGATTAAGGTTTTTTCAAATTCTGCAACTGCAAGAGCTATGTTTTCTACCGTAACTTCTCCATAAAGTTTTTTAAAAGTTTTTACGTAATCTTCATTAGAATTAACTTTTTGTAAGAGAAGTTCAGGACTTAGTCCCATTTCTTTTGGATTAAAAAAAGGCACTTTTGCTTGTTCTGCTAAATCTTTGGCTCTACCATTCCAAAATTGCACAAAATTAAATACAGAGTTAAAGGTTGTGGGAGTGTTAAAAGGTTTATCAAGTTGATTATCGGTTCCTATTGAAAATTCAAGTCCATCAACGCCGTGTTGATCAAGCCTATGGCAGGTATTACATGAAACTTTTCCATCTTTGGATAAGCTTTTATCCATATAAAGACTTTTTCCAAGCTTAGCTTTTTCTTTATCATAAGGGATGGAATTTGGAATAGGGGTTATCATATCTACTGCAAAGACTATATTTGCATAAGATAAACATAAAATTATTATTATTTTTTTCATAATAAATTTCTACCTTAAGTTTAAATTTCTCAGAATGTCATTATACTTTAATTTTGGTAAATTGTTTAATATATTGATATTTTTTATTTAATGTTTTTTTATTTTATTGCAAAGTTCTCCTAAATTTTCTATGACACAACGTACTTTATCTCCTGATTTTAAAAAAGTAGGTGGATTTAACCCCATGCCCACTCCACTAGGAGTTCCCATAGATATAATACTTCCAGCTTTTAAAAGCATGCCTGTGCTAAGTTCTTCTAAGACATAAGCAATATCAAAAATAAACAATTGGGTATTAGAGTTTTGGCGCAGTTCATCATTGACATAGCTTTGAAGTTGGAGTTTAGGAGGATAAGAAATTTCATCTACGCTTGTGATATAAGGTCCCATTATAGTGCTACCTTCAAGACTTTTTGCTCGGTAGAATTGTTTGTGGCGTTTTTGAAGTTCGCGAGCTGAAATTTCATTGATAATAGTATAGCCAAAGATATAATTTTTTGCATCTTTAGCTTTGATTTTATAAGCATCTTTACTTAAAATAAATGCAAGCTCACATTCATAATCAAGCTGAGAAGTTACATCTGCATGTAAAGGTATATCGCCAAAAGGTGGCGTAGCTTGATTGCAGCGTTTTCCAAAATATACAGGATATTCTCTTTCTTCAAATTTTTCACCCTTAAATTTGGCAGATTCTTTGGCATGATCTAAAAAATTAATCCCAAGACATATAATATCTTGACGAGGTTCTATAATAGGGGCTAGATAATTTTCTTTTGGAATTTCATAGGCTATTTTAGAATCCAAGTCTGTAAGCTTGTGTTTAAATTTATCAAAATAGATAATAAATTCATTCATATCGTTAGTTTCAATGCCAAGATCAGCAAAACTTACAATTTTTCCACTAGAATTTAGTACTCCTAGATTGGGTTTTTGATCCTGTATAAAATTAACAAATTTCATTAGAAAATCTCGCTTTTTTATTTAATTATACTTAAAGTTTTAGCAAGAATTATTTTTTTGTTTTAAAATTTGGTAAAAAAGTGATTGATTGTAGCGTAGTGAAACATCATTTTATTTTATGGAATTGTTGAAAATTTCTTTTATGTTTATTTTTGAGTTGATATCAAAATTTTGATTTTTATATTGAAATTTCAAACGATAAGAATGCAAACACAAACGCAAGGCACCTGTAAGTTTTAAGCGTTCTTTAGGATTTAATTTTTCATCTAAAATGCTTTCGATTTGTTCTTTGCTAAGCCCATAAAGCGGATCTCCTAAAATAGTATGGTTTTTATAGTGCAAATGCACTCTTATTTGGTGTTGCCTGCCTGTTAAGGGTTTGCAAAGTAAAAGAGTAGCGTTGATTTTAGGAAAGTATTCTAAAATTTCAAATTCAGTGATAGCCTGTTTTCCTTCTTTGCAAATTTGCATTCTTGTTTTTACATCATCGTAGTTTTTAGTTAAATTTATAGCTTTATCAACTATAAAATTTTCTTCTATTTTTCCATGAGCTAGAGCAAGGTATTCTTTTTGAACTAGTTTTTTTTCAAATAAGCTTTTAAGATCAATTTGTGCTTTTTTATTTTTGGCTATAAGTATAAGTCCGCTCGTTTCTTTATCGAGCCTGTGTGTTACGCAAGCTTCTTTTCCCCAAAGATGCCAAATTTCATCACTAAGACTGTATTTGCAATGTCTACCATTTGGATGGCTTAAGATCCCACTTTCTTTTTCAAGTATGGCAAAGTCTTCATTTTCAAAGACAATTTCTACTCCTTTGGGGTTGTTTTCATAGACTATAAGCTCTACTAAACCATTTAAAATTTTATTCTTTTCTTCTACTAAAATTCCATCACAAAAAAGTCTTTTTTTGTCTATGAGTTTTTGTGCTTCATTTATGCTAATTTTTAAATTTTCCATAAGGACTTGAAACGCCTTTTTTCCATTATTTGAGAGTTTTATTTTTATGTAGGCCATTTAATAACTTTCTTAGGATAATTTGATATAATTTCCGTTTTTTAAAATATAAAATTATAGCTAAAAAGGTTTCAAAGATGGTTGAAAGATATAGCAGAGAAATCATGGCTAAAAAATGGGACATGCAAGCAAAATATGATGCGTGGTTAAAAGTAGAATTAGCTGCTGTAAAAGCTTGGAATAAACTCGGTCTCATTAATGACACAGACTGCGAAAAAATTCTTAAAAATGCAAAATTTGATTTTGCAAGAATAGACGAAATAGAAAAAACCACAAAACACGATGTTATCGCTTTTCTTACAAGTGTAAGTGAAAGTTTGGGAGAAGAGAGTCGTTTTGTGCATTATGCAATGACAAGTTCTGATTGTATAGATACAGCTGTTGCTTTACAGATAAAAGAGAGTTTGGAGCTTATTTTAGAAGATGTTTCTTTGCTTTTAGAAGTGATCAAAAAGCGTGCTTTGGAGCATAAAAACACCTTAATGGTAGGAAGAAGTCATGGAATTCATGGAGAGCCTATCACTTTTGGTTTGGTGTTAGCTATTTGGTATGATGAAATTTTGCATGCAAAAGAGCTTTTAGAACATGCAAAAGAAGTGATAAGCTATGGAAAAATCAGCGGTGCAATGGGAAATTTTGCTCATGCACCTTTGGAATTTGAAGAAGAAGTTTGTAAAAATTTAGGTCTTAAAGCCGCTCCTGTTTCAAATCAGGTGATTCAAAGAGATCGTTACGCTCAAGTTATTTCTGCTATTGCGATTTTAGCTTCAAGTTGTGAGCAAATCGCTGTAGCCATAAGACATTTTCAAAGAACTGAAGTTTATGAGGCTGAAGAGTATTTTAGTGTAGGACAAAAGGGAAGTTCAGCTATGCCACATAAAAGAAATCCCGTTTTAAGTGAAAATATCACAGGGCTTTGTCGTGTGCTTAGATCTTTTGTAACTCCAGCTTTAGAAAATGTTGCACTTTGGCATGAAAGAGATATATCTCATTCTAGTGTCGAAAGATTTATTTTGCCTGATGCTTTTATCACGGCTGATTTTATGCTTATGCGTCTTACAAATTTGATTGATAAGCTTTTGGTTTATCCTGAAAATATGATGAAAAATTTAAATCTTACAGGCGGGCTTGTATTTTCAGGGAGGGTGCTTTTAGAGCTTCCATTTAAAGGCATTAGTCGCGAAGAAGCTTATAAAATAGTTCAAAGAAATGCTATGAAAGTTTGGGCGGATTTGCAAAATGGCAAGGCTGCTATCAATGAAAAAAATGAAAGTTTGTTTTTGTTGGCGCTTTTAAGCGATGAGGATTTAAGAAAAAGTTTGAGCGAAGAGGATATAAGAAAATGTTTCGATTATAACTACTATACAAAAAATGTTGATGCAATTTTTAAAAGAACATTTAAATAAAAAGCAAGGAAGGCAATGAAAGTTATTAAAAGAAATGGTCGTACAGAAGAATTGGATATTTCTAAGATCAAAAAATGTACCTCTGATGCTGTAAAAGATTTAGAAGGTGTGAATTTAAGCGAACTTGAACTCGATGCAAAGATTCAATTTCGTGATGGAATTTCAACTGAAGAAATTCAAAAAACTTTAATTAAAACTGCAGTAGATAAAATAGATATTGATTGTCCAAATTGGACCTTTGTTGCAGCTAGACTTTTTTTATTTGATTTATATAAAAAAGTTAATGGTATGAATCGCTATAATCATTTGCGTGAATATTTTGAAAAGGGTGAAAAAGAAGGAAGAATTTTACTTGGTCTTAAAGAAAAATATGATTTAGATGATTTAAATGCTTATATTAAACCTGAACGCGATATGCAATTTACTTATCTTGGTATTAAAACTTTATATGATAGATACTTGATTAAAGATAGCAAAGGTATGCCTATAGAGCTTCCTCAGCAAATGTTTATGGCTATTGCGATGTTTTTAGCACAGAATGAATTTAATCCTCAAGAATGGGCGAAGAAATTTTACGATCTTATTTCTAAATTTGAACTCATGCTTGCAACTCCGACTTTATCTAATGCAAGAACAACGCGCCATCAGCTTAGTTCTTGTTATATAGGTTCAACTCCTGATAATATTGAAGGTATTTTTGATTCTTACCAAGAAATGGCTTTGCTTTCTAAATTTGGTGGCGGTATAGGTTGGGATTGGTCTAAAGTGCGTGCTATGGGTGGAAGCATAGATGGACATAAAAACGCTGCAGGAGGGATTATACCTTTCTTGAAAATTACTAATGATATTGCCGTGGCAGTAGATCAACTAGGAACCAGAAAAGGAGCTATAGCTGTTTATATAGAACCTTGGCACATGGATATAAGTGATTTTATTGATTTGCGTAAAAATTCAGGTGAAGAAAGACGCCGTGCTCATGAACTTTTCCCTGCTTTATGGATCAATGATCTTTTTATGAAGAGAGTAAGAGCTAATGATAAATGGACTCTTTTTGATCCTGCAGATACAGCGGATTTGTGTGATTTATATGGCGAGGCTTTTGAAAAACGCTATGAAGAATATGAAAAAGATGAAAGCATTACCAAAGAAATCGTAGAAGCTAAAGAGCTTTGGAAGAAAATTTTGCTAAATTATTTTGAAACAGGCTTGCCATTTTTATGTTTTAAGGATAGTGCTAATAGAGCAAATCCAAATGCTCATGTAGGAATTATTAGAAGTTCAAATTTATGTACTGAAATTTTTCAAAATACCGAGCCAAATTATTATCAAATTAAAGTAGTTTTTGAAAATGGAGATGAGCTTCATTTTGATGAAGAGCAAAAGGTTGTGATCGATGGGGGATATGAAAAACCAGCCAAAAAAATATCAACTTTAGATAGCATTGATGGTAATAAAGTTTATATAGTGGAAAAATATAAAAATGATGGAAAAACAGCCGTTTGTAATTTAGCAAGTATAAATCTTAGCAAAGTGTATACTAAAGAAGATATAGAGCGTGTTGTGCCAACGGCTATTCGTATGCTTGATAATGTAATTGATTTAAATTTTTATCCTCATAGAAAAGTAAAAGATACAAATTTAAAATCTCGCGCCATAGGTCTTGGAGTCATGGGTGAGGCACAAATGCTTGCTGAGGCTAAGATTCATTGGGGAAGTGATGAGCATTTAAATAAAATCGATGAAATCATGGAGCAAATTAGCTTTGAGGCTATTAATGCGAGTTCAAATTTAGCTCTTGAAAAAGGTTCTTATGAAGATTTTGAAGGATCAAACTGGAGCAAGGGGATTTTTCCTATTGATGTAGCAAGTCCTAAGGCTAAAGCTTTAACTTTAAGAGAAGGTTTATTTGATCAAAGTGAATGCGATTGGGTTAAACTTAGAGAAAAAGTTAAAAAAGATGGTATGAGAAATGGTTATTTGATGGCCATTGCGCCTACTTCTTCTATTTCTATCTTGGTGGGTACTACGCAGACTATAGAACCTGTTTATAAAAGAAAGTGGTTTGAACAAAATTTAAGTGGTATGATACCTGTTGTTGTGCCAAATTTAAGCCTTGATACTTGGCAATACTATACTCCAGCCTACGAACTTGATCAAAAAATTCTTGTAAAGGCTGCTGCTGTGCGTGGTAAGTGGATCGATCAAGGGCAGAGTTTAAATATCTTTTTGTCACTCGATAAAGCAAGTGGGGGATATTTAAATGAAATTTATCAACTCGCTTGGGAGCTTGGAGTAAAATCTACTTATTATTTAAGAAGTGAAAGCCCTGATAGTGAAAAAGTCAATGTTGCAGATCGTAGCATAGAATGTGAAGGTTGCCAATAAATACTAAAACCCAATGAAAAGCATTGGGTTTTAAAAGATTAAGAATTGTAAATTTCTTTATCTAGAGCTTTTAGATTTTTTGCAGTACAAAGTGCCGAAGTCATAGCTCCTGAGACATTGCTTGCTGTTCTTGCCATATCTATAATAGGATCTATGGCTAAAATCAAACTTAGCATGACAAAATTATTACCAAATCCAATCCCTGCTAGCATAATAGAAGCTGCCATAGTTGCACTTCCAGGTACTCCAGCTATACCCAAGGATCCAATAACAGCTACCAAAACTATCATTAAAGCAAATGTAAAATCAATATGTGTATGTGTAGCAAAAGCTACAAAAACTGCCGCTAAAGCTGGAAAATATCCCGCACAACCATTAAGTCCTGTTGTTGTACCTATAGATGCTACAAAATTAGCTATAGCTGAATTAACTCCAAATTTATTTTGCAAAGTTGAAGTGGTCATAGGCAAAGTGCCCAAAGAAGATCTTGAGCTAAATGCAAATAACCATACAGGAAATGCTTTTTTTGCATATTTTATAGGGTTTAGCCCTTGTGAAGCAAGAAGTAAAAAATGCACCCCGAACATCATAAACATAGCTATATAAATAAGCATTATAAAAAGTCCAGCTGTTTTGATAGCTTCAAAACCATTGCTTAAAAGCACATTAGCCATCATACAAACTACAGCATAAGGCATAAATCTAATAACTGTAGCAGTCATGTTCATCATAATATTATAAAAGGTTAGGATAAAATTATGAAAACTTTTAAAGGCTTGTTCATACTCTTCTTTTGTAGAAATTTTTTTAGCACTAATTCCTATAAAAAAAGAAAAAATGACAATAGCTATAATATTTTCTTTATTAATAGCTGTAATGATGTTGCTAGGTATTAGCCCTAGTATAATATTTGAAAAAGTTTGAATTTCGCAAATTTGTTTATCTCCTTCATGTATAGCAAAATTACTTCCTAAATCAAAACTATAACCTAAAAATATACCCAAGGTTGCAGCTATGGCTGTGCTAAAGAGTATCCAAAAAAGACTTATTCCAAGCAAGGAGGATATTTTGATATTTTTATCAATTTCTATAATTACTTTTATAATGCAAATGCTTACAAGGGGAACAACCAACATTTTTATAAAAGCTACAAAAACAGAACTTACAAATGCAAACCAATGTTTTGTTTCACTATACCAAAGAATATTACTTGCTTCTTTAGCATCTGGAAAATTTGCCAAATATTGCAAAGCAAAACCAAACCCCAAACCCATTAAAAGCGCAAATAGCATGCGAAGAGAAAAATTGATTTTTATATCCCGCATTTTTTTTAATGCGTAAAAAACAACACAAAGCATAGTAAGAGTAGTTATAGTATGAGCTTGTGAAATCATTAGAAAATCTTGAAAAAATTGTTTATCCATAAAAAGTCCTTATAAGAAACTATAATCAAGCACAAGGTATATGAAAATATACTTGCATAAAGCTTGATTTTATAAATGGTAGCATAAAAATATTTTAAATAAGATAAAATTAGTATGATTTATTCTATATCTTTATGTAGGCAATGTTCAAATATAAATTTGTGTTCTTGTGGTAAGGCTTCAAATAAAGCATTTGCTAAATTTCTAATCTCCCAAAGAGCTGATTTTGAACTACGCAAAGATATGAAATTTTGTAAACTTCTTGCATTAATTGTTAGTGTAAGTTCGGTTTTATAGCTTTCTGGTAAGCAGTATTTGGCTATATCTAGACTAATGCTTTTTTGTAAAATAGTGCGTAAATTTTCTAAGGCTTTAATGCTTGCGTTATCAACCTCTTCATTACCACAAAGCACAAGATAACGGCTTGCATTTTCAAAATCTCCTATTTTAAATTCAGCTTCATTGCGAAGTTCTTTTAAGGTATAACGTGTGCTTTTTACACTAGGGCTAGTGTGACGGTGTCTTGCAACTTCTTGCAAACAAGCTCTTGAAATTCCTTGTATATAAAAAGTATAGTTTAGATGTTCTAAGGTTGAAGCGTGTTTGAATTTATTGCCCACGCGATCGATAAGTTCTTTATCTTTTTCGCCACCGCAATCGCCTTTTTCAAAGCTTTGCCAACAAGTTCTTGTTGCATGAGAACAAATAGATAATGGAGTGTGAAAAAGTAAAGTGATTTGCATGCTTATTCCTTTTTTGATAAAAATATTTTTTATAATTCTTGCATTTTTTACTTAAAATTCTAATGAAATAAAAAGTTTTATCAAGCTATAATTAGATAAAAAAATAAGGCTTATTATCAATGAAACAAACAAAATATATTTTTGTAACAGGCGGAGTTTTAAGTTCTTTGGGTAAAGGGATAGCTGCTGCTTCTATCGCAACACTTTTAAAAAATTCAGGGCTTAAAGTGAGTATTTTAAAAGCTGATCCTTATATCAATGTCGATCCAGGCACCATGAGTCCTTTTGAGCATGGGGAAGTTTTTGTAACTGATGATGGAGCAGAAACGGATCTTGATTTGGGACATTATGAGCGTTTTTTGGATGAGAGTTTATCTCAAGATAATAACTTTACTACAGGACGCGTTTATCAAAGTGTGATTGAAAAAGAAAGGCGTGGAGAATATCTTGGCAAAACCATTCAAGTTATCCCTCATATAGTAGGAGAAATCAAAGATCGCATTAAAAAAGCAGGAGAAGGCAAAGATATACTCATCGTTGAAATAGGCGGAACTGTTGGGGATATAGAAGGCTTGCCTTTTTTAGAAGCTATTCGTGCTTTGCGTTTGGAAGTGGGTAAAAATAATGCTATGAATATTCATCTTACTCTAGTACCGTTTATCAAGGCTACAGGAGAATTAAAAACAAAGCCAACTCAACATAGTGTAGGCGAGTTAAGACGCATAGGCATTAGTCCTGATATGATTATTTGTCGTAGTGAAAAAGCTCTTGATAGAGATTTAAAAGATAAAATTGCTATTTCTTGTGGGGTGGAAAAAAATTGCGTGATAGAAAGTGTTGATGCGGCTAGTATTTATCAAATTCCACTTAATTTTTTAAAGCAAGATATTTTAAGCCCTATTGCTGAAATTTTGGATTTGAAAAATTTAAAACCTAACATGGAAAATTGGGACTCTTTGGTAAAAAGAGTTATAGCTCCAAGCAATGAAGTTAAAATCGCTTTTGTAGGCAAATATGTGGATTTAAAAGAAAGCTATAAAAGCCTTACTGAAGCTATTATACACGCAGGCGCAGCTCTAGATACTAAAGTGGAGTTAAAATGGGTAGATAGTGAAAAACTTGAAAATATGGAAAGTGCTGAAGTATTTAAAGATGTGAGTGGAATTTTAGTTGCTGGGGGATTTGGATATCGTGGTGTAGAAGGTAAGATAAAAGCCATTCAATACGCAAGAGAAAATAAAATTCCTTTTTTAGGAATTTGTTTAGGTATGCAGCTTACTTTGGTGGAAGTTGCTAGAAATGTATTAAAACTTAAAGATGCAAATTCAAGTGAATTTGATGAGAAATGCCAAAATCCTGTGGTTTATTTGATTGATGAATTTATGGATACAAATGGAGAAAAACAAATTCGTACTGCAAAAACTCCTTTAGGCGGAACTATGCGTTTAGGAGCTTATAAATGCGATATTAAGGAAAAATCCCTTTTGGCTAAGGTTTATAATGAAGCAAAAAGTGTAAAAGAACGCCACCGCCACCGTTATGAAGCAAATCCAAAATATAGAGCAGATTTTGAAAAACACGGTTTGATTGTAAGTGGTGAAAGCAAAGGATTGATCGAAGCAGTTGAGCTTAACTGTCATCCTTTTTTCTTGGCTGTGCAGTTTCATCCAGAATTTACATCAAGACTTGAGCATGTTAATCCTGTGATTTGCGGTTTTATCAAGGCAGCTATAAACTATGAAGATAATTAATAAAAATGAAATTAAAAAAATTTTGGCTTCACGCTTTGAAAAAGATTTGCATACCAAACTTTGTGATCTGCCTTTGCCATGCTGTTTAAAGGATGCATATAAAGCAGCTAATCGCATCAAAGAAGCTGTAGAAAAAAATGAGAAAGTCGCCATAGTAGGGGATTATGATGTTGATGGAATCATTTCTTGTGTTATTATGGCAGAATTTTTCGATGATATAGGTTTTGATTATATAGTAAGAATTCCAAATCGTTTTAAAGATGGATATGGATTAAATGCTGAGATTATCAACGAACTTGATGTAAATTTAATAATAACAGTAGATAATGGAATAGCTGCTATTGAAGCAGCCAAACTCTGCAAAGAAAAAAATATAGATTTGATTATCACTGATCATCATATGCCTCAAGATGTTTTGCCTGATGCTTTTGCCATTATCAATCCAAAGCAAAAAGATTGTGATTTTCCAGAAATTGAAATTTGTGGAGCTCAAGTGGCATGGTATTTGATAGCAGCTTTAAAAGAAGTTTGCAAGCTTAAATACGATATGAGTAAATTTTTAGAACTTTTGGCGATTGCAATTATTGCAGATATGATGGAGCTTAGAGATTTAAATCGTGCTTTAGTAAGGCGTGGTATAGATCATATTAACAAATCCAAAAGAGCTGCTTTTAGGGCTATTAAGCATTATTATCAAAAGGATAAATTTGCTCTTGATAATATAGGGTTTTTAATTGCTCCACTTATAAATAGCGCTGGAAGAATGGATGATGCAAGTATTTCTTATGAATTTTTACACACTAAAGATTTTAATAAAGCTTTAGAATATCTAGAGCAAATTGTTAGTTTTAATGAAAGTCGTAAAGATGAAGAAAAACAGCTTTTTGAAGATAGTTTAAATCAAATCGATGAAAACGATTCTTGTATTGTGGTATCGGGTTTAAATTGGCATGAAGGGGTTTTAGGGATTGTGGCAAGTCGTTTAGCTAAATATTTTAATAAACCTGCTTTTGTATTTTCTCAAAATGAAGAACACTTAAAAGGCAGTGCAAGAAGTGTTGGTAAGATTGATATTTTAGCTTTAATTTCTAAGACAAATTCTATATTAAGCAATTATGGTGGTCATAAAGGTGCTGCTGGAATCAGTTTAAACTCTGAAAATTTTGAACAATTTAAAAATAAAATCAAAAAAGAATGTTCGCAAATTTCTGAAAGTGAATTTTTGGATACGGATGAAATTTTAGGAATCTTAGAACCTAGCGAAATTGATTTTGAAATGCTTGAAATTTTAGAATCTTTTGAACCTTTTGGACATAAAAATCCACGACCTTTTTTTGTTTTAGAAAATCTTTGTGTAAAAAATAAAAAACTTCTAGGTAAAGATGAAAAACACTTAAAGCTTATTTTAACCAAGGAAAATAAAACCATAGAAGCTTTATTTTTTAATTTTGATAAAGAGCCAGAATTGAATCAAAATATTTCTTTGCTTGGAAGTATTTCTAAGAATGAATTTAGAGGATTAGTAACTCCACAATTTGTTATTAAAGAAATTTTATAAATTTTATAAAATTTTTATTTATTATTTATTAATATTATATAAGTTTCATTAATGAAACGAATTTTAACAAAATAAGGGGAGAAATGTGAAAAAGTTACTATTATGTGTATTAGTATTTTTATCTATAGGAGCATGTATGGCAGAAGCTAAACCAAAGATTGCTATTTTAGCAACAGGTGGAACTATAGCAGGTTCTATTGATAGTGCTGTTGCTACAACAGGTTATACAGCTGGGGTTGTTGGTGTAGATGTTTTAATCAAAGCGGTTCCACAAATTCAAGATTTAGCTAATATTAGTGGGGAACAAATAGCAAATATTGATAGTTCAAATATGCGTGATGAAATTTGGCTAAAGCTTGCTAAAGAAATCAATAAGCTTTTTGCTGAAGGGGTGGATGGTGTGGTTATAACTCATGGTACTGATACCATGGAAGAAACTGCTTATTTTCTAAATTTAACCATTAAAAGTGATAAGCCTGTAGTTTTAGTTGGCGCTATGCGTCCATCAACTGCTATAAGTGCAGATGGGCCAAAAAATCTTTACAATGCTGTAGCATTAGCTGCTGATAAAGAGTCTAAGGGCAAGGGTGTTATGGTAGCTATGAATGATAAAATTTTAAGTGCCAGAGGTGTAGTAAAAACCCATAGTTTAAATGTTGATGCTTTCTCTTCTCCTGATTTTGGGGATTTGGGTTATATAGTAGATGGTAAAGTCTTTTTCTATAATAATGTTACTAAAGCTCATGCAAAAAACGCTCCTTTTGATGTAAGCAAACTCACAAGTTTGCCAAAAGTAGATATTCTTTATAGCTATTCAAATGATGGTAGCGGTGTCGCTGCAAAAGCTCTATTTGAACATGGAACTAAGGGCATAGTTGTTGCAGGAAGTGGTGCAGGAAGTATACATGAAGATCAAAAAAATGTTTTAAAAGAGCTTATAAAAAAAGGACTTGATGTTGTTGTAAGTTCAAGGGTTGTAGCAGGTCGTGTTGCTGTGAGTGATTCAGATGAAAAATTAGGTTTTATTAGTGCTGAAGATTTGAATCCTCAAAAAGCAAGAGTTTTGCTTATGTTAGCGCTTACAAAAACAAGTGATCCTAAAAAAATTCAAGAGTATTTTTTAAAATATTAAAATTTTTTAAATATTTCTAAACTTAGGGAATTTATCTTCCCTAAGTCAAGCCTTTTAATCCTAATAATAGTATATTATATCTTGCATTTTTTATTATCATTAAAATATAGCCCCCATTTTTTAACCCACCAAATACTTATATAAATACTTACACAAATATTTATATTATTTAATCCCCTTTTAAGTTTAATTGGTTATACTTTCATTTCCTTTTTTGAAAAAAGGACTTAAAATCTTTTAAATTATAAAGTTTCACTAACTGAGTAGATTTTATAAATTA
>NZ_MJWW01000056.1:0-4727 GCF_001762445.1 Campylobacter sp. BCW_6877
AAAAAACTTTTAATAGAAAAAGATAAAGATAAAAAAGGCGAAAATGGCGGAATAGGAACTCCAGCAACAAGAAGTAATCACATAGAAACTTTAATAAACAGAGGCTATATTGTAGTTTCAAAGGATAAAAAGCAAGTTGTTAATGCTACAGAACTTGGAATTAATTTAATCCAAAATTTAGATCCTATATTGACAAATCCAGACATGACAGCTTTATGGTTTGAATCTCAAAAAGAGATACAAGAAGGAAAACTAAAAAGAAGCGATTTTTTAAATTCAATTAATGATTTTATTTTAAAAATAATTGATAATGAAAAGAGTTTAAACAAAAAAATTGTTTCTAATGAAGAAAAAGAAAAAATAACTTGTCCTAAATGTCAAAAAGGTTTTTTAAGAGAAATAAATGGAAAATTTAGAAAATTCTTTTCTTGTTCTGAGTATTCTAATGGTTGTGATTTTAAGGCGAAATCTGTTAATGGAAAACCTGAATTAGAAAATAAAAGCACTAATTTAAATACATCTTTTAAATGTCCTCAATGTAATCAAGGAAACTTAATAAAAAGAGAAAGTAAAAATGAAAAAAACAAATTTTGGTATGGTTGTTCTGAATGGAAAAATGGTTGTAAATTTATGTGTCCTGAATTAAATGGCGAACCTAATTTAAATGCTAAAAATAATTTTCAAAACAATTATAAGCAAAAGGTTAAATACAAATGAAAAAAATAATTTTATTTTTATTGCTGTTTAATTTCTTATTTGCAGAAGGAACAAATAATGGGCAAGGAGTTGTTTCTGAAACTACTAAAGAAGAAATGCAAAAAATATTTCCTAATAGTGATGATGACATAGATTCTAAAAATGGATGTAGTTGGGAGTGTAGAAAGGTTAATAGCGGATATGGAACTCAAATCATAGGATTTGATTTTAAAAATGGGACAACTTTTTGTAGAGTTTATAAAAATGAAAATTTTGATTTAGATTTAAAATTTAATGCTTCAAAAACTAATTTATCTTGTGCTAAACAAGTGTATACAGGACTTGATACTGAATTAAAAAATTATGAAAATATAGATAGAAAAATTAATTTAGAAAGTATAATTAAATGGACGCCAAGCGATACTAAAATTAATTTTGCAAAATATTTAGTTGCTTTAGCAACTTTAAATCCAAATATTATTGATAGAGAAAAAACTTATAATTTAGGAGAATTAACCTTAAAAGATGGTATAGATAATTTTAGCATTAAAACTATACAAAAAAATCAAAGTTTTATGGATTTTTTGATAGCTCCAAATTCTGTTTTAAATCAAAATAAAGGATTTTCTACTTCAAGTATAAGTTTGCAAGAAACTTCAGCTGTAGATGGTTTTAATAAAAACAATATGGCGTATTTTTCAAATCTATTTTTAGCCAATGAAAAAATTTATCAACATTTACAAATTCTAATTCTTGTTTTAGTTGGTGGATTTTTTCTTACTTCAATTAGTGCAGAAAAAATTCAAGCTTACTTAGAAAATAGGGGCGAAAATGAAGGAAAGCAAAAATTTTTACATAAATTTTATATTCCAATGATTATGATAGGAACATTTTTTATGCCTATACCCGAAGGAAATGGTTTAGCTCACTCAACAATTATGCAAAACGTCATTAGATATTTTGCATTAAAATCAACAGATATTGCAGATATGGCTAGTGCAATTGGTGGAAAAACCTATATGGATAAAATTTATAAAAGTATAGGTGGAGTAAATATTCAAGGTATTAAAGCCTTATTAGAAAAAAAGAAAGAAAATGAGTTTCTTATAAGTCAAGGAGATGAAATTTATAAAAAAACTTGTTCTTTAAGATATAAAAACCAACTATCTGCCATTAGAGAAAGCTATATCACTTCTTTAACAGATGAAGATAAAGAAAAAATAAAACGATTTTTAGCTGAAGATAGTAATGATATGGCAGGAAAAAATGGCGATATTTCCTTGGAAGCTTGTATAGCTTTAGAAGCTGATATTTTAAAAGCAAGAAATGAAATAACTAAAATAAATTCTCAAATGGAAAAAATTGATAAATTAAGAGATAACACTCAAAAAATCAATGAAATGAAAAATCTTGATGCTTATTTTGCAGTAAGAGAAATGCAACTTGGATGGATAAATTCTTTATTTACGCCAAGTAGTGCAATTTTAGCAGAAGTAACTATGTTTAAAGAAGAGCAAGGTGATGAAGATGAACAAAAAGAAAGGATGATTAAAGCAACTAAAAAAAATATTCAAAACACTAAAGAAAATATAAATAAAGGAGATATTGAAATTAGTAAAGATGATATTACAGATAGCTCTTTAGGATGGATAGCAGGTAAATTAGTATGGATGATGTTACCAGGAGCTTCAACTATAAAAGATTTTGTAATGGAAAATACTGGAAAATTCATGGCTGTAATTCAAGCAGCAGCAGCTTCTACTGTGCCAATCATAGGAACAGTAGGTGGAGCTATCGTTGGATACATAACAGGAACAGTTGCCTCAACAATTACAGGATATGCTATAGCTATAATGTTAATAGAATGGACTTTTCAAAAAATACCATTATTGGTTTGCACTACAGCTTCTATTATAATATTTGTATCTTATTTAGTTTCTTTGATAAAATATTTTTATATTTCACCATTCGTTGTAGCTTTCTCCTTAGCAACTAAAAGAATGGATAAAATTATTGAATTCTTAATTAATGGTATGGCTATATTTTTAAAACCCGTATTAATTATTCTCTTTATATATTTATCATTATTTATAAATGTTTTAGTAGACGAATTTTTCTTATTTGTTTCTGTAGAACAATTTACAGGAATTAAAACTAGCGTATATAATTTTCACACTAACTTTATTATAGGTGCAATCACAGGCTTATTAACTATATTTGCAAAAATTGCTTCAGCGGTAATTATGTGGAATTTAATTATTAAAGGGCCTTCATGGGCTTTATCATTAGTAGGTATTGATGGAAAACAAAGTGAAATGATTTCTCAAGGTATGGAAAACACTTTAAACAAGAGAGCAAATATTGTTTAAAGAAATCTCAACTAAACCAAATATATACAAAGGAATAAAATGGAAAATAAAATGAAAAAAAATATATAGAACTTGAAAGAAAAGAAGGACAAATCAATGACATTCCATACACTATTTTGAAAGTTGAATATCCTAATCTAAAAGAATTAAAAGATAAGGATTTATTAATGCAAAATGACAAAGGACAATGGCTTTGTGGCTATATTGGCTTAAAACACGAACAAAAATTAGATTTTAATAAGTTGAAAAATGAAGTTTGTATAGCCCCTATTTATTTAGAAAAATTTGACACTGATTTATTTGAAAAAGACGAGAATGTTACTAAAATCATATTTTTTGATCAAAATCATTCTTGGAATAAAAGTAGGATAAATACTCAGTTAGATGAAGATTTATGCTTAAAAGATATTGAAAAAGTAGTAAATCACATTATTAATTTTAACAAAAATAATATAAAAGAAGAAAATTCCAATAAAGAATATAAATTTCAAAGGAGAAGAAAATGAGCAATTTAATGATGGAACTTGCAATGATGGACAAGAAAGACTATTATAAAGAGTTTATAGAAAACGATGTAATAAGAGTTATATTTGGTTATAAAAATGAAAAGAAATATGATAGCGATGATTATTTTGAAATGTCGCTTAGAGTGTGGGTAGGAAAAGAATATTTTGATGAATTTCTTAATAATCCAAAAGTGGAAAACAATATGGAAGTTGTGAAATTATTTATGGAAACCCCATTTTTCAAAGAATTAGCAGAACAAACTATCAAGATTGATTTTAAAAATTGGGATTTTATAATCCCCGATTTTTTTAAAAAGCATAATATAAAAATAATTCCTTATTTTCAATTAGGCAATAATGAAAATTTAAGCCCAAAACAATTTTTTATGTTTCTAAAAGAACTAAAAGTTAAAGAATTAAAATATATAACCACCATTCTTTGCAGTAAATCAATTGAAGATGAGTATAAACTTTTGCATAAAAAATTTTAGTTAGCAAGAAAAAAAGGAGTTAAAATGTTATTAGAGAATATACAAGAAAATAATCAGTATTTTTTTCATTCCTTACAAAATGATATTGATGATATTGCAAAAAAATATATGGATAAATTTTTTGCAATTTTAACCCTAGCAAGAAATGAAAATACAAAGTTCGTAAATTTAAAGCATTTCAATAATTTAAAAAATGCTGAAATGGAAATTTTTTTTGATAATGTATTTAGAAACAATGAATTTAAAAAAAATATAAAAGATAAATTAAAATTATTTGATAAAGATAGGAAGCATTCAATAAAAAAAGGAAGTTACCTTGTGCTTATTTGTTTTTTAAATGAGTTATATAAAAATCTTATCATTGATGACAAACAATTTGAAAATTTGTTAGTTTCAACAACAAAAGAATATTTCATAAGAATAATTGATAAAAAAAGAAAAGGAATGATTAACATATATTTCCAAAAAGATAAAGAAATTGAATGGGAAGATAGATTTAAAATTGTAACAGATGGTTTTGGAGGCAATGATTATGATGAAAAAATGCTTTATTATGGATTAGAAAAAGCAAATTATATAAAAATAAATGAAAAATTTATAGAAGAAGAACTTGAAAAATTAAATTTATTTAAATTTATTTAAATACAAGGATTTAAAATGAAAAA
>NZ_MJWW01000057.1:0-3166 GCF_001762445.1 Campylobacter sp. BCW_6877
TTCCACCTACAACTATAGTGTCTAATTTACCCGTATCTTTATCTGTAGTAACAAGCCAATCTTTAATTCCAACACTACCACTACCATTGTTAGTTACTGTATTACCATGATCATCTTTACCTACTGAGCCTTGGTTGGAAATAACTAAATCAGCATTACCATTATTTGTAATACCTCCACCTATAGTAGCACCTTCTCCATTAGAAATTTCAAGTTTATTATCACTATTGTTAGTGATAGAACCACTTATACCTGTATCAGAAGTAGAGGTGTTAGTGATGGAATCAAGTTTACTATCTTTATCTACAGTAATTGAACCAGAAATAGCTCCATTACCCTCATTGGTAATGGAATCAATACTACTACCACCACTTACTTGAACACTTCCTGAGATACTTCCATTACCTTGATTAACAAGACCACCTTCTACCTTAGCTCCACCTTCTATCTTGATATCGCTACCTATAGAAGCATCACCTGTATTGATTATATTTCCTTCAAGTTTAGTGTTTTCTCCACTAACTGTAATGCCACCTGTTATACTTCCTGAGCCAGAATTAGATATGGCTTGACCTGAAGAAGAAGTTACAGTAGCTCCATCTTTTATTGTCATAGATCCTGTTATTTTTCCACCATCATTAGATATACCAGCACCACTTCCACCTTCTACTCTAGAACCTTTTCCAGATAAAATCATTTCTCCGCTTAAAGAAGCTGCATTATCTAATCTTATGCCATTAATATTACCTTTAATAACACCACCATTTTTAAGTTCTATTTTTTGACTGCTTGATCCAGTTTCTAAAACAATTCCATTGATGTCGCCATAAATTCCACTTACTGTACCATCTTTTTTTGAGCTTGCTCCATCTATGTATAAATCCCCTAGAGTTTGCCATTGGGCTATTGCTATTCCAGCATCTTTTCCATAAACTACGCCTCCATCTTTTATGGTAAGTGTTCCAAATTTACCCCAAGTTACAACTATGCCAGAATAATTTGATTGTATAGTTCCTGTGTTGATGATATTTTCTATAGTGCCACCACTTTCTAGTTTTATGCCGGCATTGGCATCATAACTACCGTTAGATATTATAGTTCCAGAATTAACAAGGGTTTTTATGTTGCCACCTGCTACAAATATACCAGAAGAGCTACCACTGATAGTTCCATTATTATTAAAACTATTTATAGTTCCTCCAGATAAGCTTACACCTTGTTGTCCACTGATTAGACCGTTGTTGCTAAAGCTTTGTATATTAGTATTCTTTCCTTCGAAAAAAACTCCATCATCATTTGATTTAATAGTCCCACTATTATCAAATTTATCTATATTAAGAGTTCCTGAGTTACCTCCCCAAACTCCCATATAGACATTTCCATTGATTTGGTTTTTATTTTCAAAGGTATTAACAGTAATGGTTCCATTAAAATTGTTATCATGTTCTACAGCTACCTTACCGTTAATAGTTCCATTATTGGTAAGATTAGTAAGTGTAAGAGTGTTGTTACCACTAGCATGAGCATAGATAATTTTATTGTTGTTATTCTCATTGCCTAAAGTTCCACCTGCTTCAATTATTATGGTATGTGGACCTTGATCGGTAATGTTGATTTGATTGCTTATTGAGCCACTTACAGTTGTATTAACTCTAGCTTCAGGAGTATAAACACTTGCTGATCTAGCTTTAGTATTTTTATGAACTTCATCATAAGTTTTTATTTCAGAATTTAATGTAGCATTAGCACAACTCGCTAAGAAAGAAATAGTAGCTAAAGATAAAACTATCTTTTTAGAATTTAAACAGGATTCTTTAATCCCCCCCCCATGGACACCTTACTTGAAATAATATTTTTACTCAAATATTTTTCTCCTTCCTTATTTTAAATTTTTAAAGATTGGTTTTATAAATCATATTTTAATAATAATATCAAATATAAAACTGCGGAATGATAAAATATTTAAACTTAAAATATAATTAAATACTAACATTGAAAATCATCAATATTGTTAAATTTTAATTAAAATTTGTTTTAAATAAAGAAGTTAGTTTAATAAAAGTAAAATTATATGAAATGTTATTTTACAAAACACAACGAAGATTTAAGTTGTATAAGCGTGAATTTTCACGCTTACTCTAGTTCATATTTTTTGATCAAAGTATTGTAAAATCCATTGGTTTTTGTCTCATCTATACCTTTATCAAAAATTTCTACCAATTCTTTTTGTTTGTTTTTATCAAAAGCAAAGCTAAAGCCTTCTCCACCATCCATTTCTTGGTAAAAACTTATCAAGTCTGGATTTTCAGCTAAAAAACCTTTAGCAGTATCTTCATCTGCGATAATAGCATCAATTTTGTTGTTTTTTAGTGCTAAAATAGCAATATTTAAATCTTTATTGCTTTGCACTTGTGCATTTTTGATAGCTTTTGCAGTATTTTCTTGTAAAGTTCCTAGTTGAACTCCTATTTTTTTACCTTCTAAATCATTTTTCGTTTGAAGTAAAATGTTACTTTTTAGTTTAAGATAAAGATTTTTACTCATATAGTAAGGTTTAGTAAAATCAACACTCTGTCTTCTTTCATCTGTTGCACTCATAGCCGAGGCAATCATATCAATTTTACCAGCTTTTAAAGCAGGTATTAGCCCATCGAAATTGGTTTCAACCCAAACAATTTTAATACCATTTTTTTTGGCGATCTCTTCTACTAGATCCGTATCAAAACCTGTGAGTTTTGAATTTTCTTTATAGTTAAAAGGTTTATAGTTTGGGGCGGTTCCAACCTTTAATTCTACGCTTGCATTTGTTTCTTTGTTTTTAGAATCATTGCAAGCGTTTAAAAATAAGCCAACCAAGGCAACTAAAATAACACTAAATATTTTTTTCATTTTATTCCTTTGATATAAAATATTTTAAAATTATACTTATTTTAAATTTATATTTAATTAAGTCTGATTGCTTTTTGCAATTTTAAATTATATAATCTTTAAAATATATTTTTATACAAATATTTTCAAAAACCTACCAAATATTTATATTATTTAATCCTTTATTTAATCCCCTTTTAAGTTTAATTGGTTATACTTTCATTTCCTTTTTTGAAAAAAAGGACTTAAAATCTTTTAAATTATAAAGTTTCACTAACTGAGTAGATTTTATAAATTA
>NZ_MJWW01000058.1:0-2214 GCF_001762445.1 Campylobacter sp. BCW_6877
CTTGAATATCTTTTTGCTTGCAACAGTAAAGAAGCTAAATTTTACAATGCTACTGAAGGTGGAGCAAGGATTAATTTTACTGAAGAACTTTCCTTTAAAGAATGTTGTGAAAAACTCCTTACAAAAGAAAAACCTAAATTTGAACTTCCAAAAAGTTTAACTAAAAATAGAAGTGACAAACTCCTAGTTAAATTCAAAGAAAAAATACAAAAAGATCAAGATAATGCTAAAAGATTTTTAAATGATGCTTTAGTTTTAAAACAAATTTTAGAAAATATACTCAGTAAAGATTTTATTTTACCTTTGGAATTTTTAGAAAAAGTTTATCAAAATATAGAAAATTTTAATCACTCTTTAGATGAAGATGAGTTTATACAGGATGGTATTTTAAAAGCAGTGATTTATGAACGAGGACTTAAGATAAGTTTGGTTTATAAAGAAAATATTTTGGATTATGCTAGTTTTATCAGTGCTTATATCAAAGCTTATGATGAATGGTTGCTTTATTTTATAGAAAAACTAGAGCAAAGAATAAATATTATCATCAATTCTTTTAAGGAAACCTAATGACCATACTAGAAAAAAACATACAAGCTTTATTAAGCGGGGTAAATGAACCCTTAGGAAATAAACTTTTAAATTTCATACAAAATAAAACTTGTTCTCGTTTTAATATAGATGAAAATTTAAATATCTATGATAAAACTCATAATGTTTTTATGTATGAAAATTTAGAAGAAGAGTTAAATTTTTTCTATCAAAGTATTTTAGAAAAAACTCCTAGATATCCTTTTATATGTATTTATGGTATAGGCAATGCTTTACTGATTAAAAATTTAGCTAAACACTATAAACATCTTTTTGTATTTGAAAGCGAAATAGAACTTTTTATCCTAGCTTTAAGTATGCTGGATTTGAGTGAAGAGCTAAAAACTTATCAAGTGATATTGTTTGATGCAGTAGCAAAGGATGTGGAAATTCATATTGCTATGTTTTTTGATCAGCAAAGTATTTTAGAGTATTTAAGTTTATATGAAATGTTTATTAGCTCGCATTATTATCTTAAATACTATGAAGCTTCTATTTTATCTTTAAATGAACTTTGCATTAAAAGTGCAAGTGTAGCAATAAGAAATGCAGAAATTTCTTGCATTTTACCTTTATTGACTCATGAATATATGATTCAAAACATCCCTTCCATGCTTGAAAGCATTCCTTTTCAAAGAATCTTAAACGAAAGAAAAAACAAATTTGAAAATGCTATAGTAGTTTCTGCAGGACCAAGCTTAGCCAAACAACTTTCTTTACTTAAAGCTTATCAAGATAAAGCAGTGATCTTTTGTGCTGATGGGGCTTTGAGCATGCTTGAAAAAGAAGGTATAGTGCCTGATTATGTTACGAATTTAGATTTTAAAGATTGTCATGTAATGAAATTTTTTCAAAATAAAGAAAATTTAAAACAAAGCATTATTGCTCTTGAGTGTGCCACGCATCCTAATGTCGCGCGTAGTTTAAAGGCTGAAAATTGTATGATTGTTTTAAGAAATAAAGCTTTATACCAACGCTTCAATCTTAACGACTTTGGCTATATTGATACAGGTACTCATGTGAGTCATTTTTCTTATACTTTAGCTTTGGCTTTAGGATTTAAAAATATTATCATGATAGGACAAGATTTAGCCTTTGATGAAGAAGGAAATTCACACTCAAAAGGTTTTGCTTTTGGAGAAAAATTTGAAGAAGAGCAAAAAAAAGATAAACTTAAAGTCCCTGCCTATGCAGGTAAAGGAGAAGTTTTAACCCATATAACTTGGAATGATTATCGCATAAAACTTGAATATCTTTTTGCTTGCAACAGTAAAGAAGCTAAATTTTACAATGCTACTGAAGGTGGAGCAAGGATTAATTTTACTGAAGAACTTTCCTTTAAAGAATGTTGTGAAAAACTCCTTACAAAAGAAAAACCTAAATTTGAACTTCCAAAAAGTTTAACTAAAAATAGAAGTGACAAACTCCTAGTTAAATTCAAAGAAAAAATACAAAAAGATCAAGATAATGCTAAAAGATTTTTAAATGATGCTTTAGTTTTAAAACAAATTTTAGAAAATATACTCAGTAAAGATTTTATTTTACCTTTGGAATTTTTAGAAAAAGTTTATCAAAATATAGAAAATTTTAATCACTCTTTAGATGAAGATGAGTTTATACAGGATG
>NZ_MJWW01000059.1:0-224456 GCF_001762445.1 Campylobacter sp. BCW_6877
GGATTCGAACCAACGGCCCCCTCCTTAAAAGGGAGATGCTCTACCGGCTGAGCTAACGAGACATTTTCTGAAATAAAAATGTGATTATGCCAAAATTAGCTCTATTTGTCAAGCTTTTTTAAATCATTTTTGGCATTTTCTCTCCAAATAACGAGAAAATATATTTATAGGTAAAGTCAAAACAAGATATGTAATAGCCAAAATTACATAAGCTTCAAGAGTAGCAAAAGTATAAGAATTTATCTCTTGTGCACTTTGGGTTAATTCATTTACAGCAATAACGCTTAATAATGAACTATCTTTAATTAAATTTGCAAATTGTCCACTCAGAGGTGCTAAAATATTTTTTAAAGCTTGGGGAAAAATTACATACGCAAAAACCTGCATCTCTTTTAACCCTAAAGCCCTAGCGCTCTCAAGCTGAGATATAGAAATACTTAAAATTCCAGCTCTAAATATTTCAGCTAAGTAAGCAGCAGAAAAACATGATAAAATAATAACTCCAGCTACATATCGATTATCAAGTCCTAAATTATTTGCAACGATATAATATATCAATAATACCTGCACTAGTAAAGGGGTTCCTCTGATAAGCTCTATGTAAAATATAGATAAAAATCTTAAAAAAACAATTGAACTTAAAGAAAAAGCACAAAAAACTCCACCCAAAATTATACTCAGTAATAAAGAAAAAAAACTGATTATTAAAGTATTTAAAAAACCTTGAAGAAATTTTTCTTTATAGGTCGCAATTGCACTAAAATCAAAATGATAAGCACTTATACTAAAACTACAATAACAAAACAATATTAAAAATAAAATCAAAAGAATTAAATTAGTGATTATTTTTGACTTTGATAGAGGTTTTAAAGGTTTAAAATTCTTATTTTTTTGGATAAACAAAGACAATAAAAATCTCCAAAATTACAATTTATTCATTTCTTAAAGTATCTAAAATATTAATTTGAGTTGCTTTTTTTGCAGGATAAAAAGATGATAAAGCTATGATTATTAAAGCACCCGCAATGGTTAAAGAAAAATCCATTAAAGACAAATCAAGTGGTAATTTACTAGTTCCATAAACATCAGCAGGTAAAGTTACAATATCAAAATTTCCTAAAAGCCATAAAGCAAAAAATGCAAGCACCACACCCACTATCATACCGCCGCCACCAATA
Organism: Campylobacter sp. BCW_6877; assembly: GCF_001762445.1. Taxonomy (NCBI): domain Bacteria; kingdom Pseudomonadati; phylum Campylobacterota; class Epsilonproteobacteria; order Campylobacterales; family Campylobacteraceae; genus Campylobacter; species Campylobacter sp. BCW_6877. The sequence goes on from NZ_MJWW01000059.1 coordinate 1,179, forward strand.
AGCATGCCTAAGGCAAAAAAACTCTTTTTTACCTCATTTTTGCTTGCACCTAGAGCAAGTAAAAGTGCTATTTCACTGCGACGATTCATTACTATCATCAATAAAGAACTTACTATATTTAAACTTGCAACCAAAATAATAAGCATCAACACTATAAAAAGCGCTCTTTTTTCAAGCTCTAAGGCTGAAAAGAAATTTTTATTTTGTTCCCACCAACCTACCACAGCATAATCATCTTTTAAATAAGATTTAATTTTTTCAACATCTTTAAAAGCATTATCACTATATACATGAACTCCATCATAATTTGGATTTTTAGGCATTCCAAGTACTTTCTTCAATGCATCAACATCTGTGTACATATAAGCTTTATCATAAAATGCAAGCCCTGAAGTAAAACGCGCTTTAACATCAAAACGTTTAGTTTGCGGCACTAAAGAAAATCCACTAGGATTAAGATTTGAAAAAATAAGTGAAAGTTTGTCATTTTTATGCAAACCAAATTCATCAATAAGTGCTGATCCTACAAGTATATCAAAACCACTTAAATTCTCATCCTTTAAAGCTTTAGCAACCACTTCGTTTATTTTTTTTTCATCATTAAAATTAACGCCAAAAAGCACACCACCTTCAAAACGATTATCTCCCTTTACAACAACTTGAGTACTTATATAAGGGCTAAATAACAAATTTGGAAATGTTTTTCTTAACTCATCTATAAATTCATCATTTACAGGAGCGTAAAATTTAGGCAAAATAGTAATAGGATAATTCATCACAAAAAAGCGTTTTTCAAATTCTTTATCAAAACCATTCATAATTGCCATAGCTACAAGCAAAACACAAAGTCCTACACAAACTCCTAAAAAGGCCAAAAGCATAGAAAGATTGATAAAGGGTTGTTCTTTATCAAATCTTAAATATTTAAAAAGTAAATATTTTAAAACGCTTTTATTCAAGCTAAAATTCCTTGCTTAGGACCACTTTTTCCATGGCATTCTTTAAATTTTTTTCCACTTCCGCAAGGACAAGGAGCATTACGTGGAACTTTTTTAAACTCAACTTCGCCAAGATTATCTTCGCTTGCGCCCATTTCTACTGAGCTTTGAAGTAGCTTTTCATTTTCTTCATTGGCTTTATTTTCTAAATTTTGCACCTCTTCTTGATTAAATTGCACACTAAAAAGTAGTTTAATACTATCAAATTTAATACGATTAACTAGCTCCAAGAAAAGATTATAACTTTCTTTCTTATATTCCACAAGAGGATCTTTTTGATTGTATCCGCGAAGTCCTATTCCTGTTTTTAAAATATCCATTTGATACAAATGCTCTCTCCAAGCATTATCCAAAACTTGCAAATATAAAATACGCTCTATATTACGCAATTCTTTAATCTCAAGTCTTGACATCTTTTCGTTATAAGAATTTTCAAGAATTTGACTTAGCTTATCTTGCATTTCAATGACGCTTAAATTTTCAAAATCTTTTTCACTAATCTGAGTTGAACACTCATATAAAATTTTTGCTTTCAAATTTTCAAAATTTACATTAGAACCGCTTTCATCAAGCATATAATCATTCATTACATTTGCGCTATATTCAGCGATATTTTGAGAAATTTTAGCTCTAATATCATAGTTTTCATCTAAAAGCTCATTACGATAACGATAAATAGTTTTTCTTTGTTCATTTGCTACATCATCGTATTCCAACAAATGCTTTCTGCTTTCAAAATGTAAGCTTTCTACTTTTTTTTGCGCATTTTCAACCGCTCTTGTAACGATTCTTGACTCTATGCTTTCGCCCTCTTCTATACCTAAGCGATCCATAATGCTTTTAATACGATCCCCGCCAAAAATTCTTAAAAGATTATCTTCTAAACTTAGATAAAAACGACTTATTCCAGGATCGCCCTGCCTTCCTGCACGACCACGAAGTTGATTATCAATACGGCGGCTTTCATGTCTTTCTGTACCTATAATATAAAGCCCACCCAAAGCCCTAATCTCATCATCGATTTTTATATCCACACCACGACCTGCCATATTTGTAGCGATAGTTACGGCACCTTTTTTACCTGCATCTTGGATAATCAAAGCTTCTTGTTCGTGATTTTTAGCATTTAAAACATGATGAGGGATTTTCTCTTTTACAAGCATATTGTGAAAAACTTCACTGCGCTCTATACTTGCGGTTCCTACGAGCACAGGCTGACCTTTAGCATTGGCTTTTTTAATCTCTTCAATTACGGCTTTAAATTTTTCATTTTGAGTTTTATAGATAAGATCATCTTTATCTTGTCTTTTAATAGGAATATTTGTCGGTATAGAAATAACATCTAAACTATAAATTTGAGAAAATTCAGTCGCTTCTGTTTGTGCAGTTCCTGTCATACCTGCAAGTTTATTGTACATTCTAAAATAATTTTGAAAAGTAATATCTGCTAGAGTTTGGCTTTCTTCTTGAATTTTTACATTTTCTTTGGCTTCTAAAGCTTGATGCAATCCTTCGCTAAAACGACGTCCTTCACTTAAACGCCCTGTAAATTCATCAACGATGATAACTTCATTATTTCTTAAAACATAATGCACATCTTTTTCAAAAAGATTATGTGCCTTTAAAGCTTGATCAAGCTGATGTGCTAAGATAGCATTATCAAGACTGTATAAATTTTCTACACCAAAAAGTTTTTCAGCCTTAGCAATACCTGCTTCGGTAATCAAAATACTACGATTTTTCTCATCTACCACAAAATCACCCTCAGGTTTTGCAGGAGGTAAAACTGCTTCGCCTTTTTGCATTTGCTTGGCTACTTCATTGGCTTTAATATAACCATCTAAAGTGCGATTTGTAGGACCGCTGATGATAAGCGGAGTTCTTGCCTCATCAATTAAAATACTATCTACTTCATCTACAATAACAAAATTATGCCCTCTTTGAACTTTTTCAACTTTTGAAAATTTCATATTATCACGCAAATAATCAAAACCAAACTCATTATTGGTTCCATAAGTAATATCGCAATCATAAGCTTGCTTGTGCTCTATGTCACTATTTTGAGAAGAAAGAATCACACCTACGCTAAAACCTAAAAAATTATAAATCGCACTCATTTGCTCAGCATCTCTTTTGGCTAGATAATCATTCACTGTAACGACATGTACGCCTTTGCCACTCATGGCATTTAAAACAACAGGCAAGGTCGCTACAAGGGTTTTACCTTCTCCTGTTTTCATTTCTGCGATTTTTCCATCGTGTAAAACCATACCACCGATTAACTGCACATCAAAATGACGCATATTTAAAGTTCTCTTACCTGTCTCTCTGACTATAGCAAAAACATCATTTAAGATATCATTTTCGTTTTTTTCTCCGCTTAAAATTTGCTCTTTAAATTTTGCAAATTCGGCTTTTAATTCATCATCGCTTAAATTTTGATATTTGCCTTCTAAAGCATTGATTTGTGCTACACGCTTGAAGTATTTTTTAACTTCACGATCATTTTTTGTTCCAAAAACGGCTTTTAAGGTATTTAAAAACATTTTTAAACCTTTATAAATTTTTCAAACTATCATTATAACGATTATTTAATTAAAATTAGCTAGAATGATATAAAAAATATAATTTTTTTAAGGAAAATAAATGAAAAAAACATTCTTGATATTTTTTATTTTTATAGGACAACTTTTTGCCCTTGATCTTAATTTTAATACCTTTTCAAGCGATTTTATCCAAATAGTAAAATCCAAAAACTCTACACTTTCTTATTCTGGACATTTTATACTGAGTAAAGATCAAGCATATTGGAGTTATGATACTCCTAGTAAAAAAGAGATTTATATTAACAAAAATCAAGTAACCATAATAGAGCACGATCTAGAGCAAGTCATTTTCTCTCATCTTGATAACATTCCAAATCTTAATGAAATTTTCAAAAAAGCAAGTCTTATAGATAAAGATAAACTTGTAGCAAAATATGATAATATAAATTATACAATTAAACTCAATCAAGAGCAAATTCAAAGCATATCCTATAAAGATGAATTTGAAAATGATGTTATAATCAATCTAAACAATCAAATTAAAAATCCAAAAATTAATTCCGATGTTTTTAAGGCAAAAATTCCGCAAAATTATGACATAGTTCGCTAATTTTGCGTTGTATTTTCATCAAGCTTTATATCATAACCTGTTTGTGGTAAATGATAAGGCTTGCTTGCGTTATTTTCTTTGAATATTTGTGGAGGATTGGCGATTAAATCTCTTTTAATTTTTTCTTCTATATCTGGAGTCATTTTAGGTGTATTTAAATTATCTATATTGATTTCTCCATTGTCATTTTTATTTTCTTCATCTGAATCTTTGAAAAGCTGTTCAACTTGTTTGACTTCTAAATTTGGAACACTAGGAGTTGAGATCTTTTCAACACTAGGAACTTGAGTTTTAGGAGCTTCTAAGTTTTCAAGTGCTTTTTTTACCTCGCTGCCCATACCCTTCTCTTTAGCCTCAGTGCTTTCTAAAAAGCGTTTAAACTCCTCTAAATCAAATTTTTCCACTCCGCTTAAAGATATGATATATATATCATCTAATTTAATCTTATATTTCTTATCTAAAAATTTTTCTAAAGTCTTTTTAAAATTATTTTTTCCAATTTCTGTAAAAATATCTTCGTAAAAAAATCCTGAAATTACTGTATTTACAGCATCAATTAACTTATTTTCATTTTCTTTTAAATTATTCCCATCAAATTCCAAAGAAATTTCAACTTTTTTAAGAACATTTGTCCCACTTTTAGAATACAAATCTGTTCTTATGTTATCTATTTCAAGATTTTGAGCATTTAAACTCAAAACCAAAAAAACACTTAAAAATATTTTTTTCATTTAATGCCTTTAAATGATTTGTTCTTGTATTTCAAGATCTAAAAAATTATGTTTTTTATAAAATTCGATCACATTAGAATCTATTTTTAAAATATTAGCAAAATAAAATCCAAAATTTATCTTTTTTGTAGAATAAATTTTTAAAGTATTTGGGTTTGTAGCGCGAGAAAGAGCGACATAAAGCTGTCCATTTTCAAAAATATGATCAATATCACACACTAATTTTTCAATGCTCATACCTTGTGATTTGTGTATAGTAATAGCATAAGCTAACTTAATAGGAAACTGTGTAACACTTGCGAGAATATTAACAACAAAATCTTTACCTGATTGCTCAAGTTCTTCCATGAAAAAAGTATAAGGTTCAAGTAAAATTTTCATCCCATTATTTTTAATAATGCTAATATAAATTTTCTCCTCTTCATAAAGAATATCTTCTATAATGCCTTGCTCTCCATTATAATAATTCTTATCCCAATTATTTACACAAAAAATAATACGAGCGCCTATTTTAATATTTAATTCTTCCAATATATTTAAGCTTCTAATCCAAGAATCAAGCTCTTCATCTTTTATTCTCTTATCTTCTTTTTTAACCTGAGCTTTAAAGCATACAAGCGGGGTCTCAAGTTTGCTTAATTTTTCTTGATTAATATTGTTTACTTTTTTATTGATACCACAAAGTAAAGTATAATCATCTTCTAAATTTTCTAATTCTTTATAATCAATTCGCAAAGATTCAAAAAAGCTTAAAATTTTTTCATCTAAAAAACCTTGTCTAATCAAAGATAAATGGTTATAAAATTCCATATTTTGCGTTCTTTTAGGTTGAGAAAGTTTAACATTCTTAAAATTTAAATCTTGCCAAAAAAATGAAGAAAAAGCATAATAAGAATGGTTAAATAAAGTTTCCTTTTTTTCTTTAACTACGGGAGGCAATTGAAAAAAATCTCCTACAACTAAAATTTTTCCATTAAATTGAGAATTTTTAAGTCTAAAACCTATCATTTCAAAAACACTTGCACTAACCATGGAAATTTCATCGATAATAATAAGCTCAATCGTTTTTAAAAGTTCTTTAAGTTTTGTTAATTTTTCTTTTTGTTTTTGATTGCGATCCAATGCACTTAATTTCATCATATCATCACAATACCCTAAACAAAAAAAGCTGTGTAAAGTAACACCGCCTATATTAAACGCCGATAGAGCACTAGAACCAAGAGCTATGGCTAATTTTTTTTGTTTTCTATAAGATTTGATAAGCTCATTTGTCAAAAAGCTTTTACCAACTCCAGCACCACCACTTAAAAAAACATTATCATAAGCTAAAATTTTTTCTAGTTTATCAAGCATTATATTTCCTTGGCTTTAATTATAACTATTTTTTCTAAAAGGTTGATTATGAAATCTTGTTTATATTTTACTTTTATAGTGCTATTTTTAACAGCTTGTTCAACAAAAAATTTAACTTCACTTCATCATGAAAATTTAGAACAAAAAAATGAAAATCAACATTATGCAAAACTTGAATACGAACAAAATGTAAGCATTTTGCCACAATTTGCTTACGATATTAATTTTGATGCAAAACGATATAAAAAATATTTCTTTAACCCTTGGCATGATTCGTTTAAAAATTACAAAGGACAAAATATTTTTTGGTCCTTTCCTTTATATTTAAATTCAAAAAATACTTATTATTTTTTCAATAAACAAATTATTCCACTTTCATGGTTTAAAAACGCTATAAATAATGCAAATATCCAAGAATTCGGTAAACTTAATCAAAAAGCTTTAATTATCCAAAATACAATCATTAAAAATCTTCCAACCCAAAGAGCTATCTTAAAAAATCCTTTTTTTGAAAATGAAGGAATTCCTTTTGACTATGCAAGCGATGGCATTTTAAATGCTGGAACCCCTGTCTTAATTTCACATTTTAGTAAAGATAAGCGTTATGCTTTTGTTTTAGGTGAAGCTGGATTTGGATTTGTTGAAAGTAAAAATTTGGAATTTTTCTCAAACGATAGAGCGAAAATCTATGAAAATCTCAACTTTATCACACCACTAAAAGAAAAATTTCCTATCTATAGCGAGGATGGTAAATTTTTCTTTGAAAGTAGAATTGGCGCTATTTATCCTTGCTACAAAGAAGATAAAAACTATTTTTATGGAAAAATAGGTTCTAAAAAATATAAAATTTCTAAAAAAGATGTATCTAAATTTCCTTTACAATTCAATGATAAAAATTTAAAAAATCAACTTTCACAAGTTTTAAATTTGCCTTATGGCTGGGGCGGTTATAATTTTGAAAGAGATTGTTCTTTACTAACTCGTGATATCTTTTCAGCTTTTGGACTTTATCTACCAAGAAATTCAGTTGCACAAAAAAATTCTTTTAATCATTTTGATATAAGCACTCTTAGCAATTCTCAAAAAAAAGATTTTTTAAACCGCTTTGGGAAAGCTTATCTTAGTTTACTTTATTTACCTGGACATATTATGCTTTATGCAGGACAAATTACAGATAATAATATTGCCATACATAATATATGGGGCTTAAGAAAAGATGCAACCCAAAGACTTCTCATAAGTTCTAGTGTCATCACTTCTTTAGAAATAGGAAAAAATGAAATTTTAGAAGATAATTTGCTTTTATCAAGACTTAAAGAAATAAGTTTTATAAATTTAAACGAACAAGAAAAAGAGCAAATAAAAAGCTATCTTGAAAATATACAAAACAAATAAGATTTATTGATTTAATCAATAAATCTTTTAGTTAAATCTGCAAAATATTCTATGCGTCTATCTCGCAAAAAAGGCCACCAACGACGCACATTTTCACTTCTTTTTTTATCTATTTCTATGATTTTTACACATTCGTTTTGAGAATCTAAAAGACAAAGTTCTTCACCTTGAGGGCCAAAAACAAAAGAATTTCCCCAAAATCTAATGCCCTCTTCTACCCCACTTACATCTTTTTCAAAACCTACTCTATTGATAGCTACTACATATAAACCATTAGCTATAGCATGTCCTTTTTGAACACCAAGCCAAGCATTGAGCTGCCTTTGTTTTTCTTCATCTTCATCCTTATCAAACCAACCAATTGCCGTGGGATAAATAAGAATCTCAGCTCCTTTTAAAGCCATAATTCTTGCTGCTTCAGGATACCACTGATCCCAACAAATAAGCACTCCAAGCTTACCTAAACTTGTATTTATAGGTTCAAAACCCAAATCTCCAGGAGTAAAATAAAATTTTTCATAAAAACAAGGATCATCAGGTATGTGCATTTTACGATATTTACCTGCTATAGAACCATCTTTTTCAAAAACCACTGCAGTATTATGATAAAGTCCGGCACTTCGTTTTTCAAATAATGAAGTAATAAGCACTATTTGATTTTTTCTAGCTATATTTGCCCAAAATTTCACATCTTTTTCATAATCATTAGCATAGTCAAAAAAATCCACATTTTCACTTTGACAAAAATACTCACTTTGATGAAGCTCTCCTAAACAAATAAGCTCAGCTCCTTGTTTAGAGGCTTCTTCTATAAATTCGCAAGTTTTTTTTATAGTTTGTTCTTTGTTTGAGTGAAATTTTTGTTGTATTAAAGCGATTTTCATTGTCTTTGCCTTTCTTGTTCTGCATCATCATAAGGATCTAAATGAATTTGTATATCCCATTTTTCATTTTCAAACATCTTACGCACACCTTCTTCTATTTCATCTGAAATTTTATGCGCATTTAAAAGCGAAATTATAGGGCAAAAAACCAAATGCACGCTTAAATAATTACAACTTGGAGTTTTACGCGTCTTTAATTCATGATAGGAAATTATTTCAGGATTATTAGAAATCAAAATACAAATTTTATCCACTTGTTCCTTAGGTAAAGCCTCATCCATTAAAAAAGCCAAAGCTTTTTTAATGATTTTAAAAGCAGAAAATGCCGTATAAAGACTGATCACTATCCCAAAAATAGCATCAATAATATGTAAATTTGTAAAATAAATCAAAACCAAAGCCCCTAAAGTACAAGCATTGGTTAAGCAATCTGTTTTGTAATGCAAAGCATCACTTTCTATAATCAAACTTTTGGTTTTTTTAGCTACATAATTTAAAAAAAGTACAAGAAAAAAAGTCATAATTAAAGCAAAAATCATCACATAGATGCTTGAATTTAAATCTTTAATTTCTTCTTTATAATAAATCTTTAAAATACTCTCATAAAAAATAAAAATCCCCACGCCAACTATAAAAACACCTTCTAACAAACCCATTAAAGCTTCAATTTTAGAAAAACCAAAATTATAATTTTCATTCGCCTTTTGTGAGCTTTTTTTAAGAGCTAAAAAATTAAAAGCAGAAATAGCAAAATCCATTAAAGAATCAATCGCACTTGAAAGCACTGCAACAGAACCACTTGTTAAGCCTACTATAAATTTAACCAGGGCTAAAACAATAGCACATAAACTTGCTACAAGAGTTGCTTTTTTTTGCAAACTCATCTTAAACCTTTGAAACGATTTTGACAAGAACAATGCAAAGAACCGTTTTGTCGTAAAAACACTCTTGCATCTACTCCTATAATTTTATGATTGGGTAAAGCTTTAGAAAGTCTTTTAGTTATGATTTCATCATTTTTATCCTTATAAAAAGGCACAATTAAAGCATTATTTATAAAAACAAAATTCGCATAAGTCGCCCCCAATCTTCTTCCTTTATAGTATAAAGGCTTAGGTATAGGAAGTTCTACTAAATCAAAGCCTGTTTTTTTAAGCTCTTCTTTCATTTTTTGCAAAGGCAAATAATGCTCATCCTCTTCATCTTCACAAACACAATGTGCTATGGTATTTTTATCTATAAATCTTGCTAAGGTATCGATATGATGATCTGTATCATCACCTTTTATGAAACCATTTTCTAGCCAAATAATTTGTTTTAAACCAAAAATTTCTTTTAATTTTATATCAATTTGGGTTTTGTTTAGATGAGAATTTCTATTTTCATTTAAAAGACAATGAGAGCTTGTAAGCATCACACCCTCTCCATTAAAGTCAATACTTCCTCCTTCTAAAACAAAATCCACCTTTTTAAGCCCCTCTTTAAATTTTTCTTTAAAAAGCTTAGAATTTACAGCATTATCAAGCTCACTTTGAAATTTATTTCCCCAAGCATTAAAAGTAAAATCAAGAGCCTTTAAACGATTATTTTCTACTATATCTATAGCTCCAAAATCACGTATCCAAGTATCATTTGTATCACATTTAAAAAACTCAACATTTTTTATATCTTTAAAATTTTCAAAATCACTCTGTTTAGGAGCTATAAGTAAAACTTTTTGAAATTCACTTACCACTTTTACAAATTCTTTATAACTTTGCAAAATTTCCTCTAAATATGGACTCCAATCGCTTTTTTCATGAGGTAAAGAAAGCATGAGGTATTCTTGCTCACTCCATTCAGGAATTGATTTTATCATTTAACTACCTTTTTTGATAATAAAATTATAATTGTATCATTTTTTGGAATTTTGTCAAATTTAAGAAGATTGCCTCGATATTTCGAGGCTTTAGTGTATTATTTAAAAAAGATTTTCATTTCATCATTACTTAAAACAAGTTTTCCATTTTCATTTGAAATTTTAAAAGTTCCTTTGAAATTTGAAAGGAAAGAATTTTCAAAATCCATTACATCCATTGGGTGACAAAGCATTTGAGTTGAAGCTACGCGATCACCTTCGATTTGCAAAGTATCTGCCTTAGTTTGGTAAGAACCAAAAAAACGATTACATCCTGAATAACCATAAAATTTATTATTTTCAAAACTAATATTTGGACTTTCCTCTGCGTTTTTTGGATCAAAAGTTTTACCATTAACTATAATTTTTTCTATTTTGAAAAGCTGGTTCTGCACAAGTTCATTATTACCTTTAGAAGTAGATGAAGTAACAGAAGTACTAGCACAACCCGCAAAAAAAGTTGCAGCTAAAGCAATTTGAAGCGTTTTTTTCATTTTATTCCTTTAAATTTGAAATTGGTTAAGTTCGCTTTCGAGATTATGACACACTATTTTTAACTCATCTGCAACTTGAAGTAGAATTTTAGAAATTTCTTCATTCTTTTCACTTACTTCAACATTTTCTTGCATACGAGAAAGTAAATTTTGTATATTCTCTTGGGAAATTTTTATTTTTTCAGTACATTGAGTTACCAAAGCCCTAGCGTCTTCGTTACATAATTTAACCTCATTAGCATCATCAACCAATAAAGCGGTGTCATCATTTAAAGCTTGTACACTTTGAGCATTTTTCTTTAATTCTGCGCTAACCTCATTAATACTTTGCAAAAGCTCTTTTGTAATTTGAGCTACATTTCCCAAAAATTCTTCACTGTTCTGAGCCAACTGCCTAACATCCTCAGCAATTACAGAAAAACCTCGTCCAAAGGCACCAGCCCTAGCTGCTTCTATGCCAGCATTTAGGGATAGTAAATTGGTTTTATCTGCAATCTCATCCATCATTTGAGTTGCTTTTTGTATATTACCTGCTTGATTGACCATGTTTTCAACTTTTTTAGCCAATTTATTTTCATTTTGGGATACTGTTGATACTTTATTAGCAACATTAAACAAAGATTTAAGCATTTGTTCTAATAATAAAAAGGATTTTTCATTGGCACTATTTGCCTTATTTGACAAACTAGCAAGTTCTCCAAGTTCATTGCCAACATTTGCACCAAGTTTAAAGCTTTGATCTATTTGTTTATGACTTTGTGAGCTGATTTCACTTAAAGAAATAGCATTTGAATTTAAAAGATTGCTTTGTTTTTCTACATTTTTTGAATTATGACTTGCACCGCTAACTGCCTTGTGAGTTTTTTCGATAAATTGATTGATATATCCACAAGCTAAAGCAATTTCATCTTGACCTTTAACTGAAATACGAGCTTTTAAATTGCCACTTCCTTGAGCTAATTCTTTAGCATGATTTAAAAGCTCTAAAACAGGCTTTCCAACAACAACTTTAAGCATTAAAAGAACCACACAAAGGGTAAAAATCAAAGCAATAGTAAATATTATAATATAAGATTGACTGGTTTTACTTATATCTTTTTGAACACCTTCTAAAGAATGCGATATATCCATAACCCCTATCACACTCCCTACATTAGCATTTGCATGACAAGCAACACAACTTTCATCTGCAATCAAAGGGCGTATCAATCTTAAATGCACAACACCATTTACATTTTCTTCTAAAGCTTGAATTTTAGGATTTGAAAATTGTTCTATAATACGCTTATCATTTGAAATTTGAGGGGCTTTCATCTCAAAAAGATCTATAGTATCTTTTGAAGGATAAATTTTAATATCACTAATACCCTCTATACTTTTTGCATCTTCAATGGCTTCTTTAATTTTTTCAGGATCTCCTAAATTCATAGCCATTCTCATTGTTTGAAAAACAGAAGTACTTACGGTATCTAAATTTGCCCTGCTCATTTTATTGGCAGTATTTTTAAAGTCCAAATTTAAAATCACTTGCATTACAATAAAACTTATAAGCAACACCACAAAAATTGCAGCAGAAACCTTAAATCCTATAGTTTTAAACATCATAGTTTCCTAAAAATAAAATTTTTCGGAAATATTTTACACATAATTTATTTAATTTTTATTGAATTATGTGTAAAAAACATAACATTCCATTAAACTTAATGTAAAAAATGTCTTACTCCTGTAAAATAAAGCGCCATACCATACTCATCAGCCGCCTTTACCACTTCATCATCTCTTATACTTCCGCCTGGTTCTACTATAGCCTTAACCCCTACTTTACTTGCTTCATCTATGCTATCTCTAAAAGGAAAAAAGGCTTCACTTGCTAAAACGCAACCTTGCAAATCAAGTCCCATTTCTTTAGCTTTAGCGATTGCTGCCTTTGCTGCATCGATTCTACTTGTCATACCCATACCTATAGCCACCATAGCACCATTTTTTACATAAACAACATTGTTTGATTTGGTAAATGCTGCTATTTTCATAGCGATTTCAAGATCTTTTAATTCTTCCTTACTTGCCTCTCTTTGACTCATAAGCTTTGCATTTTTAAGCTCATCTTCGCCTACTTCATCGCTGTTTTGATATACAAAACCCCCATCAATATGTTTAAAATCATATTTATCAAAACTGCGGATTAAAAACGGACTTTCTTGAGTGAAAATTTTAATGCGTTTTTTACCTTCAAACACGGTTAAAGCTTTTTCATCTACATTGGCTGCAATGATTACTTCTACATAAATTTCATTGATTTTATTTGCTAAAGCCTCATCAAGAGTTCCATTGATTGCAACCACTCCTCCATAAGCACTGACGCTATCGCATTTTAAAGCATGTATATAGCTTTGTACTAAATTTTCTTTTATAGCAAAACCGCAAGGATTTCCATGTTTTACTATAGCAATGGCTGGAGCTTTATCGAAACTACTAGCTAAATTTAAAGCTGCGTTAATATCGGTTAGATTGTTAAAACTTGCTTCGCCTTTAAGGGCTTTGAAATTTGCGCTAAAAAAGGCATCAAACTCGTATAAAGCCCCTTTTTGATGTGGATTTTCTCCATATTTTGTATCAAATACTTTTTGTCCTACTATAAATTTACTCGCTCCAAAACCTCCGTTAAAGCGTTCATTCATATAATTTGCAATATAAGCATCGTAATTTGCTGTATGCTCATAAGCTTTTATCATCAAATTTAAACGAAAATTCTCATCATTTTGACCTTTTTTTAAAGTCTCAATCACTTTTTCATAATCAAGTGGATCGCAAAGCACCATCACATCTTTATAGTTCTTTGCTGCACTTCTTATCATCGCAGGTCCGCCTATGTCGATATTTTCTATAATTTCATCAAAATCATCGCTCATAATGGTAGTTTTTTTAAAAGGATATAAATTTACACAAACTAGATCAATGCCTAAAATTTCATTTTCTTTTGCTTGTTTGATATGATTTTCATCGCTTCTTTTATGCAAAATCCCACCGTGAATCTTAGGGTGCAAAGTCTTCACACGCCCTTCAAAAAGCTCAGGACTCTTTGTAAAATCACTCACTTCTATAACTTTTATTCCATTTTCTTTTAAAAGCTTAAAAGTCCCGCCTGTTGAAAGAATCTCAAAACCTAAATTTTCAAGCTCTTTGCCAAATTCTACTATGCCTTCTTTATCACTCACACTAAGTAATGCTCTCATTTTTACCTTTCTAAATGTTTTTTAACTTTTTCATAAGCTTCGTTGATTTTTTGAAATTTCTCTACGCCGATTTTAAGCTCTTCTTCGCTGACATTGTTTGCGTTTAAAATATCAGGATGGTATTTTTTTGCTAAATTGCGGTATTGTTTTTTTACCGCATTTAAATCTGCATTATTTGGAAGTTCTAAAATAGTAAAAGCTTCATCAAGACTTAATTCTTTTTTAGAACTTTTTAAATTTGAAAGACTTGCAATAAAAGCATCTAATTCGCTTTTTGCTATATCAAAGGCTTTAGCGATTTGCTCTAAAATTTCACGCTTTTTAGCATTAAAATCTGCATCGATTAAAGCCATAAAAACAAGCACACGCAAGACATTAAAACGCTCATTTTTAGGTAAAGGCACTTCTTTTAAAAAATCTTTTGCCACATAAAAAGCATCGCTTAAATTTTCTTTATGTTCATTAAAACTTGCTTTTAAAAAAGCTCTTTCTTTTTCATCTTTGGCATTTGCATCTAAAAGATCTTTGATCATTTCAGCTTCATTTTCACTTACCCTGCCATCGCTTTTTGCAATTTTTGCCAAAAGTGCGATAACATAGTAATTCATACGCCTTTTAAACTCATCCATTCTTTCTTCCATAACTCCACGAGCAAAACCCTTAGCAAAGCCTTTGGCTCCTCTTGTAGCTGAGTTTAAAAAATCCTGCTTTCCCCAAGTTTTATAATACCAATAAAACACTAAAATAACGAGTATAATTAAAACTAAAGTCATTGGATTTGCTCTTTAAAACTTTCAAAATAAAACTTATCAAGTTCAGCTTTACTTAGCTCAATGCTATCAAGTTTAAAATATTTTTGGCTTGTACTCACACCTAATTTATAAGCTTTTACTCCAAATTCTTTAGCTAAATTTAAAAAAGCTTCTTCATTTTCTTTACTAAGCCCTACTATAGCACGACTTGCACTCTCATCAAAAATCATTTTTTTATCATCAAAACCACTTGTTAAATTTGCACCCACACTAGAAATAGCAAACATTTTTGCCAAAGTCATGGCAATACCCCCTATTCCTACGCTATTAGCACACTCAAGTAAAGAATTTTGATTGGCTTTATAAAGCAAATTCCAAAGTGCAAGTTCAGCTTTATAATCAAGCTCTTTAAGGCTTCCTGATACTTTTTTATCTTGGATTTTCATTACCATAGATCCACCAAATTCTCCTAAACTTTCACCCAAAAGATAAACGCTTAAATTTTCTTTTTCAAAACTAGCTTTTAAGGTTTTATTTGCATCCTCTAAAACCCCTACGCTTACTATAGTAGGACTTGGATAAATACTTACACCTTCGGTTTCATTATAAAGTGAAACATTGCCGCTTACTACTGGGGTATTTAACTCTTTACAAGCTTCCTTAATACCTTCGCAACCTTGTGCGAATTGCCACATCACTTCAGGATTTTGCGGATTTCCATAATTTAAACAATCGCTTATTGCCAAAGGCTTAGCTCCTGTGCAAGCAACCTTTCTTCCTGCAGAAGCTACTGCTAAAGCTGCTCCTATTTTAGGATTTACATAATTTAAGCGTGAGTTACATTCTACAGCCATAGCCACACTTGCACCATTTTCTTTGATACGAATAACACTAGCACCTAATTTTCCATCAGCTTTTATGGTATTGGTTTGCACGCTTGAATCAAATTGATCATAAATAAAAGCTTTATTATTAATATTTTCATTTTGAAGCATTTGTATAAAAAGCTCTTGAACGCTTGATTTTAACTCAAATTTATAGTCTTTAATTTCACTTAAATATTTTGGCTCGCTTGTAGGGCGACTTAAAATCGGCGCTTTCTCACTTAAAGGCTCGATAGGAATAAGCCCTACAAGCTCATCATGCCAAAAAAGCTCCATTTTTCCTGTATTGGTAACTTCACCCATAACCACAGCATCTAAATCCCATTTTTTGAAAATTTCTATAACCTTATCTTCATAGCCTTTTTTCGCACAAATAAGCATTCTTTCTTGAGATTCGCTAAGCATTAACTCATAAGGAGTCATACCGCTTTCACGCATAGGAGTTTTATCTAAGTAAAGTTTCATGCCACTGCCACTTCTTCCTGCCATTTCAAAAGAACTTGAAGTAAGCCCTGCAGCACCCATATCTTGAATACCCACAATATAATCGGTTTTAAAAAGCTCTAAACAAGCCTCCATAAGAAGTTTTTCACTGAAAGGATCGCCAATTTGCACTGTAGGACGCAAAGATTTGCTTTCTTCATTGAAGCTATCACTTGCCATAACCGCTCCACCAAGTCCATCACGCCCTGTTTTTGAACCCACATAAATCACAGGATTTCCTACACCTTCAGCCTTAGCATAAAAGATATCTTCACTTTTACAAACCCCTAAAGCAAAGGCATTAACTAAGATATTTCCATTAAAACACTCATCAAAAGCACATTCTCCACCTATAGTTGGCACACCCATGCAATTTCCATAATGAGAAATTCCATTTACCACACCTTTAACAAGGTATTTTTGATGTTTGCCGCATTTTTCATCATGAATATTGCCAAATTTTAAAGAATTTAGCCCTGCAACCACTCTTGCACCCATAGTAAAGACATCACGTAAAATTCCCCCTACTCCTGTAGCCGCACCCGCAAAAGGTTCAATAAAGCTAGGATGATTGTGACTTTCCACTTTAAAAACTGCTGCCATACCTTGCCCGATATCAATAACCCCTGCGTTTTCTCCTGGGCCTTGAATCACCCAAGGTGCTTTAGTTGGAAAACCACTAAGATATTTTTTACTGGATTTATAAGAGCAATGCTCACTCCACATCGCAGAAATAACCCCAAGTTCTAACAGATTTGGTTCTCGCCCTAAAATTTCTAAAATTTGTGCATATTCTTCATCGCTGATTTTATGTGCTTTTATGGTTTCTTTATCCATTTTTATCCTTTCATTTTCCTAAACAAAAATTACCAAACATTTCGTCTAAAATTTCATCTCTTTGAAAATCTTTAGTAAATCTTGCAAGTTCATTAATAGCTAAATTAAGTTCAAAAGCAAAAAGTTCTAAAGAACTTTCCTCTAAAAGTCCTTTAGCTCTAAAAATCGCTTCGCTTGAAATTTTACAAGCATTAATAAGATCTAAAGAACTTACCATAATACCTTCGCTATCAAAAGAATTAAGATAATTTTGCAATTCTTCTTTTAACAAAGCGATGTCTTTTTGAGCACTAAGCTTGATAAAATTTTTATTTTGAGTATTTTTGAAAACATTTTCTAAATCACTTTTATTTAAAATCCAAAAGATTTTTTTATCAGTATTTGCTAATAAGTCAAAAATTTTCTCATCTTCTTTATCTTGTACTCTTGAAGCATCAAAGACTGCCAAAATAATATCTGCATCTTCTAAACTTTTTTTACTTAAAGCTACGCCGATTTGTTCTATAGCATCTTTACTTTCTCTAATACCCGCTGTATCTATAATGCGCAATAAATGCGTTCCTAGTTTAAAGCTCTCTTCTATAGTATCACGAGTAGTTCCCGCTATATCTGAAACAATAGCTCTTTCATAAGAAAGCAAGGCATTTAAAAGCGAGGATTTGCCTACATTTGGCTTACCTACAATAGCGATTTTAAAACCTTCTATAAGTCCTTTTCTGCTTTGAGAAAGTGTATAAACTTCTTTTAAAATTTTAGAATTTTCTTCACACATAGTAGAAATTTGTTGTAATAAATCAGAAGGTAAATCATCATCAGCATAATCAATACTAGTTTCTACAAAAGCTAAAGTTTTCACCAAATCTGTGCGAATTTTTTCTAAAAGTTCTCCTAGATTTCCCTGCATGTTGCGTGCTATAATTTTAGCTGCAAGCGCAGATTTTGAAAGTATGAGATCTTGTATATTTAAGGCTTTTAAAGGAGTCATTTTGCCATTTAAACACGCTCTTTTGCTAAATTCTCCCGCTAAAGCAAGTCTTGCCCCTAAACTCACAAGTTCTTCGAGTAAAACTTCACTCACGCTAAATCCTCCATGAGTTTGAAACTCTACTATATCTTCACCTGTAAAACTATAAGGAGCTTTAAAATATATCATTATAGCTTCATCGATGATTTCATTGTTTTGATTAAAAAGTTTTGTAAAAGTAGCATGGCGGGGGGTGAGTTTGGTTTTGTGGCTAAGCTTTAAGGCAAATTCTAAAGCTCTTTCACCGCTTAATCTTACAATAGAAATCGAACCCACGCCATGAGCTGTGGCAATAGCCGCTATAGTATCACTCATCTTTTTTGAAAAAGTCGTTTATTACAACAAATCTTTGATCATTATTTTGCTTAATTCCTACATACTTATCTGGAAATTCAGCTCTTAACTGCTCTAAAGCGATTTTTATCAAAACCCCATCTAAAGGTTTGGTTTGTCCGCGTCCATGAATTTTAATTTTTTCAATCACGCTTTGTAAATAAAGCTGCATACCTTGAATTTGATTTTCTAAAAATTGAGCGATCTCAAGGCGCACTAAAAGATTATATTTTAAATTGATCCAATTGTGCAAAAGATAAGAAATAGCCTTATAACGATGTGCTTCTTTGCCTATCATCAAAGCAGCATCTTCCCCATCCAATCGAATCAAAACACAATCTTCATCATACATTCTAAGTTCACTAAGCTCTATTTTAAACTGGGAGCTTTCTAAAAGTTTTACAAGCTGAATACGAATCTCATCTAAAATATCCTGAGTATTACGCACTCCTTTGCTTTCTCGATGAAAACTATCAAAAATTTCATCACTTTTTACTGTGTATTTTTCTTTTTGACTTTTATTTTTTTCATTTTTTATTTCAATCTTGTTTTCTTGTTTTGGCTCATGTGTTTCTGGTTTGTGATTTTTTGAACTTGTAAATTCTTTTTTAGGATTTTTTTTCAAAATCCTTTTTTTTGCTTTAGCCTCTATAATTGCCTTTTTTCTTCCAAATCCAAAAAAACCTTTTCTTGGATGCTGAATAATCTCATATTCTAAGTCCATCACAGAACATTCTAAACTTCTTGAAGCTTCTGTTAAGGCACTTTGAAGATCAATGGCTTCGATTTTCATTTTTCATGCTCCACTTGTTTTTTTGTGATGTTCTTTAGCAAATATTTTATTGATAACCCATTGTTGAACCAAAGAACAAAGGTTATTTGCAAACCAATAAAGCGTAAGTCCTGCTGGGAAAGTGATAAAGAAAAAAGTAAAAATCACTGGTAAAAATTTCATAATCTTAGCTTGCATAGGATCTTGTATAGTCATAGGTGTGATAAGTTGTTGTAAAAACATCGTTGCACCCATTAAAATAGGCAAAATAAAATAAGGATCCATTACCGATAAATCATGTATCCAAAACGCCCAAGGAGCTGCTTTTAGCTCAATAGCATTAAGCAAAACGCGATAAATAGCAAAGAAAATAGGAATTTGTAAAAGTATAGGCAAACAACCACTCATAGGATTTGCACCATGTTTTTTATAAAGCTCCATCATGTGCATATTCATTTTTTGTGGATCGCCTTTATAACGCTCTCTAATATCTTTCATTTTAGGAGCAAGATCTTTAAGTTTATTCATAGAAATCATAGATTTATAAGTTAGTGGGAATAAAATAATACGCACAATTAAAGTCATCGCAACGATAGCCCAACCCCAATTTCCTATATACTGATGTAAGAAATTCAAAAACTCAAACATAGGCTTAGCAATAAAAGTAAACCAACCATATTCAACAACTGCTTCAAGGCGTGGATCTATACTTCTTAAAATCACATGTTCTTTAGAACCTATATAACCCCCTGCTTTAAATTCATTATCACTATAAGCAAAAACTATAGGGTTTTTATTAGCATCCTTGCTGATTGCCACATTTAAAGGTTTATCAAAATTATAAAAGAAAGTTGCATAGTATCTATCAAAAGCCGAAGTCATTACGACATTATTAGCACTTTCATCCTTCTCTACATCTCCATCTTTATAAGTTTCGATGGTTTCTTTATTATCCATTACCAAAGCACCATGAACTGTATAACTATCTACGGCAATATTTGGACGATATCCTGGACTTATAAAATAATTTGCATTTTTGCTGAGTTTAACTTCTATCTCATAATTTCCTTTTGGATAAAAAGTAATATCTTTTTCGATTTTCAATCCGGAAAGATTTTGAGTGAGTTTTAAAACTTGACTTCCATTTTCATCAACAAAAAGATTGCTAGAGTTAGCAATATAAGGAAATTTAAAAGCCTCTGAGTTAATACTTGGATCACTAAAACGCATTTCTAAAGGATAAGGACTATTTTCCTTGCTAACAAGATTTATAAATTCCCCTTTCTCATTTTGGTATTTTTTATCTTTTAAATAAAAAGCAGAAATTCTACCAAAAGAGTCAATTTGTGCTTCAAAATGTTTGCTTTGAACCTTAGATATCACACTATCTTGCGAAACTAAAGCCGCACTTGGAGTATTTGTGGTGGTATTTTGTATATTAGGAGTGTTATTTATGCTTGTGTTTTGTTGATTTTGTTGTGTAATGTTTTGTTCTATTTTTAAAGGTTGCTTTGGAATGAAAAAATAATCATAAACAACAAAAAATAAAAAAGAAATCACAACAGCCAAAAGTATACGCTTTTGCTGAAAAATATTATTTGAATTATTCACTGATTTGTCCTTTTAAAGATGATTTTTATAAGATAAAAACTTTTATTTTTATAAGGTATGTATAAAAAACAAAGTTGTTTTTTTGCTAAAAATATAGGCTTAAAACATAAATTCATAGGATAAAAATTTTTAGAAACTCTAGGATAATCAAATCCCCCTTTAAAAAAAGGGTTACATCTTAAAATTCTAAAAAAAGTAGAAAAAAAAGCTAGAAAAAAATTCTTTTTTTGAAACTGCCAAAGTGCATACTCAGAACAATTAGGATAATACCTACAAGCAGCGGGTTTTAAAGGGCTTAAGAATTTCTGATAAAAACGGAGTATTTTTAGGCATATCATTTGAAACATTCTAGTTTTTTCAATCCCCATTTTAGATTTTTTTCTAACCTAGAAAAAGAAAGTTCAGTGATTTCATTTTTAGCTACAAAAATATATTTGCCATCTTGAAGATATCTTTCAAACTTAGCAAACAAAACCCTTAAAATTCGTTTTGAACGATTTCTAACCACTGCTTTTCCAACTTTTTTACTAGCAACAACTGCTATTTTTTTTTCATAACTATTCAGATAAAAAATGATCACACCTTCGCAATGCCATTTTTTACCTACTTTATATACAGATGAAAATTCCTTGTTTGTGCTAAATTTATCAAAATTTTTCACACAGCAAGTCTTTTTCTACCTTTAGCGCGTCTTGCATTGATCACCTTGCGACCATTTTTAGTTTTCATACGAACACGGAAACCATGAGTGCGTTTTCTTGGAGTGCCATGCGGCTGATAAGTTCTTTTCATTTGATTTTTCCTTAAAAAATTATAAAATAAACTTGTATTTTATCTTAATCTTACTTATAAATTGCTTTTGATTAAGAGTAATTTTTAAATTCTTTTGATAAATTTTGAAATTATTTTTAAAAGGTTAAAAATGTCAGAATTTAAAATTATTGATTTAAGACAAGAAGATTTAGATATTTTACAAGAAATGATCATAGAATTTGCAAAATACGAAGATATGTTAGATTTTCTTCAATGCACGAAAGAAAAACTAAAACATTCTTTACTAAAAAATAAATTTGCTCGTGCTTTTTTGTTAAAAGAAAATGAAAAAACTATAGGCTATATGATTTATTTTTATACTTTTTCATCTTTTTGGGGTAGCGGTGGAATTTATCTTGAAGATATTTATATACGAGAAGATTTTCGTAAAAAAGGTTATGGAAAAGCTGTTTTTAAATTTTTAGGAGAAATTTGCAAAAAAGAAAATTTAAAAAGACTCGACTGGGTTTGCTTAAATGATAATATTTTAGGTATTAATTTTTATGAAAGTTTAAACGCTAAACATCTTAAACAATGGAGAAATTATCGTCTAAGTGGAGAAAATTTAGAAAAATTGTGTGATTTATGATAAGAAGTCTTTATTATTTAAAAGCTATGGGATTTAACTTTGTTGATACACATACAAACCACTTTGAACAAGTACAAAATTTTCAAGAATTAAAACAACTTGTTTCATCTTGCACCTTATGCCAATTTTCCAAAACAAGAAAATTTAGTCTTATGGAGCCTAAGATAAAAAATGCCAAATTGCTAATTCTTGATGTTTTTGGGCAAAAGAGTGAAAATGAAAGCGGAATTTTACTTAATTCAAAAAAAGGTAAAAAATTAAAACACTATATTTATCAAATTTTAGGGCTTTGCGATGAAGATTTTTATTTTTCTTATTTATTTAAATGTTTTTGTAATGGAAAATTTGATGATTTTTCGCTACAATCTTGCTTACCATTTTTCTGGAACGAACTAAAACTGATTCAACCTGCTTTTTTGCTTTGTCTAGGAGAATACACATTTAAAAGCTTGGGATTTAAAGATTATCACATTTTAAAAGGTGAAGTTTTTGCTTATAAAAATTTTTTCATAATGCCAAGTTATGATTTAGATTTTATAGAAAAAAATCCAAGTTATGAAAAAAATTTCATACAAGATTTAAAAAAAATTAAAGGATTTTTATGAAAAAAATATTTTTAATATTTTTCTTATCTTGCTTTTTGCTTAATGCAAAAGAGCAAAAATTAGTCGATGTAAAACCTGTTGAAAATTTTTATCCTAAATTAAGCGTTCAAGAATGCAACACAAATTGTCTTTTTGATCTTTTAGAATCAAGATTGTATCTCAGTTTTTTAAGTGAATTTGCAGACCAAAACGATCAATTTTTATCTAATGTTTATGCAAAATTATTAAATTCCATTACTGATTTTGAAAAAAATGTTCA
This sequence comes from Campylobacter sp. BCW_6877, assembly GCF_001762445.1. Classification (NCBI taxonomy): domain Bacteria; kingdom Pseudomonadati; phylum Campylobacterota; class Epsilonproteobacteria; order Campylobacterales; family Campylobacteraceae; genus Campylobacter; species Campylobacter sp. BCW_6877. Next base: position 24,282 of record NZ_MJWW01000059.1, read on the forward strand.
AAAAATTACTTCTGTTAAACTTGCGATAATTATCCCAGAAAAAACCATAAAAAGCTACTCAAATACTATAATAAATTCAAGCATAGCCTATCTTTTAAGACAAAGAGCTGAAATCAAAGTAAAAGTTTTTTTAACTGGCACAGAAGATAGTGATAAAATTCGAGCCGCGCTTGATGCAGCACAAGCTCAAGGATATCAGTATGCCATAGCTGGATTTACTCTAAAAGGTGCCAATGAGTTGAAAAATTACTCAGGAAATATGAAAATTTTTATACCGACCATCCATAAAAACAACATACAATTTTCAAATCAAAATATTATTTTTGGAAGTATTGACTATGATGCTCAAATTGCCACACTTTTAAGCAAATCAAATGCTAATATCGCAATATTTAGCGATGGCTCTGCCTTATCAAGCAATCTAAATTCAAGAATTCTTGCTCAAAATAATAATGCTAGAATATATACCATAGAAGGCGAGAAGCTTGATTTTAGCAGACTTTTAAGATCACAAGGCGGAGTTAATAATGCCTCAATATTTTTTAACACTCCATTGATCAAAACAGCTCTAGCAAGTTCTCAACTAAGAATTTATAACATTCATCCTTATGTGCTTTTATCCACTCAAATCAACTATAATCCAACATTTTTAAGTTTAACACAACAAGGAGATAGAGAAAATTTCATCATTGCTAATTCTATCAATAACCACGATGATAACTTAATCTATCTTAATGAAATTTTTAATCAAAGTATAGATTATAACTGGATTGCTTATGCCACTAGTATAGGAGTTGATTACTTTTATACCGAATTCTTAAATAAAAAAAGTGAAAGTTTATTTGATGAGAAAATCAAAAATTCTCAAGTTGATTACAAAGTGCGTCTTATGCAAGGCAAACAAGCAAGCTTTGAAGAATTAAAATAATTCTTCAAAGAGCTTTTTTAACTGCATATCCATTCTAGCTGGTTTTTCGTTTTTAATAAAAGCTAAAGTTAATTCCATTTTAAAAAGCAAAATTTCATCTTTATAAATTTCTTGTGAAATTTCCACAGAAGCATTTTTGACTTCTAAAATTTTTGTTTTAATCTCTATTATATCTCCAAGTTTTGCAGGTTTTAAGAAATTGCAATTTGCTTTTGCAAGCAAAAAATGTCCCTTAGACGCATCAAAAATATCTACTTTTTTATTGAAAAAAATTTCACTTCTTGCTCTCTCACAAAATTTTAAATAATTACTATGATACACCACTCCACCCGCATCAGTATCTTCATAATACACACGCATTTTCATCGCTTTACCTTAAAAAATATTTTACATTTAAAAAACATTAGATTATACAACGGAAATTCTTTGATATCGCTTTTTAGCTTATATTAAAAAATTCCGTCCAATATTAATTTAATAAAGTTTTTTAATAATATTAAATATATATTATAAAAAATAAAATTAAAAAATAACTTTTTTATTATTAATATTATTTAAATATTTTATTTATAATTAATATACTTAAGAATATTATAATTACGCTTCCTTTTAATAATATTTACAGATATTGTTAAATAGTTAAAATACAATAATCAATATTTAAGGATATCTATGCCAGCCATTAAGCTTTTTAACTTCACGGAGAGGGGTATAGAGAAATTTTGTTTTAAACTTTCTATTGTTACCTTCTTAAGCATCAATGCTTTTAGTCACTCAAGCAAATACTACAGACAATCGAAATTTCAATATTCCAGAGTATTATTTTAATGATAACAAACTTTATGATAAAACCAATTCTACTTATAAAACCCCAAGGTATAAATTATTATTCTAAGAGTTCTAAACATGATATTAACAATATTACTTTAATTTATAACAATACTAAAGTAAATATTATAAATATAAACGATTTAAATTTTAAACATTATTTACTTACTTCTGATATGAAAGAAGATAAAGTTCTTTCTTTTAATAGTGTCAATACAGCTAATCATAGTAATAAAAACAGTTAGAGCACTTCCTTTTTTAATCATAGCAAAAACGATTATGCTAATGCAAGTTATAATAAACTTATATTAGAACAAGGAGAACTTAGTTCAGTTTTTTATCTTAAACCTAAAGATACTCATATAAAAATCTTAGCAGTTCTAAAAGCAATCAACGCATGAATTTCTTAATGAGGTATAGAAACAAGCAAAGTAGATGGAGTAGAATTTGAAAATTTGCTAAACTTAATGTCAATCTTAACAATGCTTATTTCTTTAATGATACCTTTACCCATCTTTTTAGCTTAAATTATCAACAAGTTATTAATGAATCTATTTATACTAGATAATAGTAAAACTATATCTTTAGTAGGTCCTTATGGAGTAAGGGTTTATAATAATGAAGATAGAGATAATGCTGTAGTGGCTAGCTTTGGACTTAGAATGGCTACTCCTTTGAAAGATTTTTATATCACTCCTTTTTATGATATAGGTTATTCTTGGTGTGAGAATGTTTCTAAACTATATAGAGCAAGTGAAACAAACTATATGGATGCCTATGATTTGCAACTGCTTTATAATAAAACAGGAAATTTTTATGTTAAGCTTGATTTAGCTAAAGCTTTATAAAAATGATGATTATAGTTCTAAAGCTTATGTGAGTTTTGGGAAGTATTTTGAGTTTTTAAAAATTTATTTTTGATCAAATATTTAATACATATGAGATTTATATTGCCATAAAAGCTTTTAATGTTATAATTTAGCATTAAAAGCAAATGTCAAGGATGAAAATGCAAGAAAATTTACTCGAAAAACAATTTCTAAATCACCCTTTATACGCTAAAATTCAAGAACTTAAAGCTCTCAATCTTGCTTGTAATTTTTCTTTAGATGATAGTGTAAATTTATCTACAAATTCTCAAGCCAAAGATGAAATCCTAGCTATAACAAAAGAACTTAAACCATGGAGAAAAGGTCCTTTTAAAATAGACGATCTTTTCATCGATACAGAATGGCAAAGTTTTATTAAATTTAATATTTTAAAGCCTTTTATGAACGAAATTTCTCAAAAATGCGTTGCTGATATAGGCTGTAATAATGGTTATTATATGTTTAAAATGCTTGAATTTAATCCTGCAAAACTCATAGGTTTTGATCCTTCTATCAAATACCGTTTGCAATTTGAACTCATTAACGCTTTAGCTAAAACTCCTATAGAATACGAACTTTTAGGCGTAGAAGATCTTCCAAGCTATGGCTTGAAATTTGATGTGATTTTCTGTCTTGGGGTGATTTATCATAGAAGTGATCCTATAAAAATGCTAAAAGATTTAAAAGCAGGACTTAATAAAAATGGAGTTGTTTTTTTAGATACCATGTATATAGAAGATGAGAGAGAAATCGCTCTTGTGCCTAATAAAACTTATTCTAAAATTCCAAATATTTATTTTATACCAAGCATTAGTGCATTAAAAAACTGGTGTGAAAGAGCAGGATTTAAAGAATTTGAAGTTTTGGCTACAAAAAAAACCGATGAAAACGAACAAAGAAAAACAGAATGGATAGACTCTTTTTCGCTGGAAAATTTCTTAGATCCAAAGGATAAAAATCTTACCATTGAAGGCTATGAAGCACCCAAAAGAGTTTATGTGCGTATTGGGATATAAATTCTTTTTGCTTTTTGTCGATCTAGGCTTTAGATATTTTGAAGTAGATAAGTAGAATTTAAAGGTTAGATATGGCAAAAAAAGATAATTTTGAAGAATATGCACAACTTGAAGAATACGCATCTGCAGAAGATATATCTCGTGTTAGAGCAGAATTACTCACTTGTCCTGAATTAAACACTTCGCTTGCTGGAACCATTATAGAAATTGATAAAAACTATGCCAAATCAATTTTAATAACCACAAGCGAAATGGTAGCAGATGATCAAGGATTGATTTTTGATGCCTTTATTTTCGCTGCGGCAAACTATGTAGCACAAGCCTCTATCAATAAAGAATTTTCAGTGATTATTGGATCAAAATGTTTTTTTTATGCTCCGCTTAAATTAGGCGATGTTTTAGAACTTGAAGCTCATGCACTTTTTGACGAAACCTCCAAAAAAAGAGATGTAAAAGTGGTCGGGCATGTTAAAGAAATTAAAATGTTTGAAGGAACGATACAAGTTGTTAGCACTGATGAGCATATATTTAAACTCAAGCGTCCGCCACTTAATACTGTTAAACCTACAGAAAATCAAGAACAAGGTGCCAAAATCAACAATCCAGAAGCCGTAGCAGCTGCATTAATGACCTCTGTGGGTGGAAAATAATCAAGGAGTCATTTTAATATCCACCCAATTCTTTGGGCAATCCTTATGATAAGTTCCACTTCCATCATAATATTCTTTGCAATCATCATAAAAACGATTTGAAATTCCTCTTTCATTTACAAAACATCCAGAAATTCCTAAAACTAATAGTATCATTAAAATATATTTTTTCATGTTTTTCCTTAGAATTTATTGTGTTTTCTCCATTTATAAGGCTCTATAGGATTACCCTCTTTCCAAAGACCTAAATGATTTTTCTTAGCATTTTCTTGTTCTTTAATATAAGCGTTACTATAGTAAGTATCAGCCCAAGCATAGCCTTTGCTTACTAAAAATCGATTAATATCAACATTATTAAGCTTTACAATAGCAACAATTCTACCATAAGTATCTTTATTTTTATAAATAATTTCAACTTGTTTACCGCTTAAAATTCTACTTAAAGCTTCTTTTGATTGCTTTCCAAAACTTTGTTTAAGTTCTGGTGCATCTATACCAAAAAATCTTATTCTAGCGAGTTTGTTTTCATGATTAACTTCTATAGTATCTCCATCAATAATTCTAACTACTTTTCCTTCAAAACTAGAATTTTGGGCAATATAATTCTGGATAAAAACAACTACAAGAGTAAAAATTAATACAGAAAAAAGTTTTTTTGGATCACTTAGTAATTTTCTTAAATTAAATAATTTTTTATAATTTATTCTCATTTTTTAATCATTTTGCCTTTAAATTTTAAAAAATATGCCATAATTTTATCAAAACAAAGGAGATAAAATGCAAAATGTTATAGAAAATTTTAAACAATTATGTAAAATTCCTCATTGCAGTTATGAAACAGAACAAATGAAAGAATTTTTAAGCTCTTATGCTAAAGATAAAGGCTTTAAAGTGAGTGTAGATAAAGCAGGAAATATCCGTGCCATAAAAGGCAAACCAAAAATTTGCTTACAAAGCCATTATGATATGGTCTGTATGGGCGATGCACCAAACTTAGAAGTTTATGAAGAAAATGGCTTTTTAAGAGCCAAAAATTCAAGTCTTGGCGCGGATAATGGTATAGGTATAGCCATCATGATGAGTGCTATGGCTGAATTTGAAAATTTAGAGTGTCTTTTTACAAACGATGAAGAAGTAGGACTCATGGGAGTGAATTCACTCGAGCACACTTTAGAATCTAAAATGCTTTTAAATTTAGATCATGAAAGCGATGATGAGATCATGATAGGCTGTGCAGGTGGAGTAGATATAGAAGCTAGCTTGCCTTTTAATACCCTTAGAAAAAAGGGTAAAATTTATGAGCTTTGCGCGCAAAATTTTAAAGGTGGACACTCAGGCATAAATATCGTACGCAACGAAAAAAGCTCCATCAAAGAAATGGCTAAATTCATACAAGAAAATAAAGGAGAAATCATTTCTTTTAAAGGTGGAGAAAGAATCAATTCTATACCTAAACACGCTAAAGCTTTAGTGCATTTTAAAAATGAAGTAAAGAGCAATAACTGGATAAAATGCGATTTTAAAGAAGAAGGCGAATTTGAAATTTGCGATCAAAGTAACAAACTTTTAAGCCTTATAAATTCTTTTACTCATGGAGTTAGAGCTTATGATGAAAATCTAGGTATAGTTCAAACAAGCATTAACCTAGCTACTTTAAGAATGCAAGATAAACAAATCAAATTCGCACTTTTTGCAAGATCTAATATACTTGATGGACTTAAGCAAGTAGAATTTGAAACTTTAGAATTTTTCAAGGCTTTTGATTTTAAAGTAAGAAGTTTTAATTTCTATCCACCTTGGGAAGGCAAACCAAACGCACTTAGCGACATGGTTTTTAAAGCGCTTAAAAAAGTATCGCCTAATGCCAAAGTTTCAGCTATCCATGCAGGGCTTGAGTGTGGCATTATAGAGAAAAAACAAGAGCTTTTATGCGCTTCTATAGGTCCAAATATCCATAATCCTCATTCAACTGATGAGCATTGCGAAATCGCTTCAGTTGAAAAAATATCTAAGGTTGTTTTTGAAGTTTTAAAAGACAATGCTTAATTCTTTAATCTTGCTTCTTGTAAAAACGCGTTTTAACAAAAACACGCAAAATAAGGAGCAAGATCCGACTATAGCAAGATAAATACCTAAATACTCTTTATAAAAAGCATTAACTACAAAAGGGGTTAAAAAACCTAAAATCGCATAAGAAATATTATAAGCAAAACTAAGCCCACTAAATTTAAGTTCGCTTTTAAAAATTTGTGTCATAAAAACAGGTGCGAAAGTGATAATACCTTGTGTAAAACAAGCCAGTAAAAAATAAAATAAAAATTTCTCATCATAAAAACTAAAAAGCATACCAAAGATAATAAAAGCTATACTAAAAATAGAACAAATCCTATAGCTTCCCCATTTGCTTGCTAAAAAACCTTGAAATAAAGCTCCAAAAATCACCGCTAAAATAGCAAAATTTTGTACCCATAAAGCAGAAGTTTTACTCATAGCTAAAAGACTTTCAAAATACTTAGGCAAAATCATTAAAGTTGCCACACCGCTTGTTAAAACCATGGTCATTAAAAAACAAACAAGCATGCTCATTTTATGAGTTTTTAAAGCTTCAAACAATGGAAAACTTAAAATTTTCTTTTCATTTTGAACTTTTACAAATTCTGGAGTTTCACTGAGTTTATTTCTTAAAAACAAAGCTAAAATTCCAAAAAATCCTCCTATGATAAAAGGAATTCTCCAAGCATAGCTTTGAACTTCTTCTGGGGTAAAATAAGATCTTATGCCTAAAGTGGCAATATTTCCTAGCAATAAACCTATGGTTAAAGTCGCTGAAATAAAACCAAGAGCTAAAGGAATTTGACGCCCTTTGACAAATTCGCTCACATAAATCCAAGCTCCGCTCACCTCAGTTCCAACGGCTAAACCTTGCAAAATACGAATAGTAAATAAAATCAAAGTAGCAAATATACCTATACTTTCATAACTTGGCAAAAAAGCTAAAGCAAAACTAGGCAAAACCATCAAAAGCATAGAAATATAAAAAATATTCTTTCTTCCATATCTATCAGCAAAATGTGCCATCACAATAGAACCAAAAGGACGCGCTAAATAAGCAGCACCAAAGGCTATATAAGCATTTATCTGCATCCAAAAAGCATCATTTTGCGGAAAGAATACCTTAGCAAAAATATCCAAAAAAAAGGCAAAAAGCACAAAATCATAAAATTCCAAAATTCCACCCAAAGAAGCATAAATAATATTTTTGTATTTTTTTTGCATATTTTATCCTAAATCAATATAAAGGGCAAAAAGCCCTTTGTTAAATTTTTCCACCTTCAATCACTACATCATCAGCCTTAACATCATCTCCAAAATGAGCTTTTAAAGTTTCATCATAAGCCTTGTGAAAAAACTGCTCTTGGCCTAGTTTAATGATCAAGTTATCGATAAATTCTTTAAGTTCTTTATCACCTTTTTTAACTGCTGGTGCGATAACATCTTTGTTGCCTAACTCTTTGATAGCCATTTTAAAATCGGGATGATCTTTCACCCAAGCAAAAAGCAAGGTATTATCATGACTTAAAGCATCGCCTCTTTTATCCATCAAAGCGGCAAAAGTTTCGGTATTTTGATCGTATTTTAAAGTTTTAATATTAGGATAATTTTGCGTAAAATACGCATCCGCTGTTGTGCCTTTGTTTAAAAGTAAAGTTTTATCTTTTAAATCTTCTACGCTAGTTATATTACTATCCTTTGGCACAGCTACGCCTAAAGCTACCTTCATATAAGGCAAGCAAAAATCAACCTGTTCAGATCTTTCTGGAGTTTGAGTAAAATTAGCCAAAATAATATCTACTTTATTTGATTTTAAAAACTCAACCCTATTTGCAGCTTCAACAAGAACAAATTGCACCTTATTTTCATCGCCAAAAAGTTCTTTTGCTATGCGTTTAGCTAAAGCTATATCATAGCCTTGATTGTTTCCTTTTTCATCCACATAACCAAAAGGTGGTTTATCGCCAAATACCCCAATCCTAATAACTCCATTTTGCTTGATCTTATCAAGAGAATTTAAAGTTTTAGAGTCAGAATTTCCTCCACAAGCAGCCAATACTACTGCAACAAAGGCCGTTAAAACACTTAGAAGTATTTTTTTCATACATTTCCTTTCTTTAAAAATAAGCTTAAAGCTATTGCAAAAATATATAATAATTGCAAAGTTAATTATACTTAAAATTATAAATAATGCATTTGAAACAAACTAAAAAGATTTTCCTATGTGTAAAAATGTAATTAATCTCACACTCTCTTTTAGCATTGTTTAAATTTTAAGTAAAAAAAGATATAATCTTTGTTTTAAAATTTTTAAGGAGAAAACTATGAAAAAAGGTATTTTTCTCTCTATTGGAATAGCTGTTTTGTTTTCAGCTTGCGGAAATTCCATAGATGAAAAAACAGTTAAAAAATATGAAAATCAACTAAATCAAACAGTTAAACAAGAAATTGCAAACCTTTCTCAGGATTCTGGAATAAAGATTGAATTTTCTGATTTTAAATGCAATGCAGATGGTGATTTTATAGCGTGTTTAAGTTCAAATTTCAAAACTCTTGCAAAAGATAACAACGATGAGTATCAAGAACTATTTCAAGCAAAAAATATCAAAATTCGCTCAAATGAAATTTACAAAGGCGAAGCAAATACATCAATTAACATTAAAGAATATTACAACGATCTTTTTAAAAACCAAAAAAGCATACAATCAAATTTGGTTTTTGAAGATTTTAAACTTGGAGAAAAAGTTGTTAGTGACATCAATGCAAGCTTATTTCAACAAGATCCAAAAATCAGCTCTTTTATCAATAAATTAAGCTCGGATTCTTATACTTTATCATTTGATAACTCCATAAACAAACAAGAAAACAATTATCTAGATAATCTTAATATAAAATTTTATAACGCAAAATTAAATTTCAATACAAATCTAAATATAAATCTAAAAGAAGATCTACTTAATTACCTTGATTCTAAGGGTATAAAATTTAACACTCAAACTTTAGCTATGGATGAACAAGCTATCAATGAACTTCTTAATATAGCAAACTACGAACAAGCTTCAGATTTTAGCAATACAATCCAAAAATACATCATCTTAAATAATTTTAAAATTGATTCAACTCTTAAAACCGAAGGCGTATTTAGTAGCTATATAGCAACTGCTAAGGAAAATTTACAAACCTTAAAAGCTCAAAGTCAAAATGAAGAACAAGCATTAATCTTTGATAAAGCTTTAGCTATTTTAAACAATATCACTCAAAATGATGATTATAAACTCAATCTTGATTTAAAATTTAAAAACATCCCTGTTAGTGACTATAGCACACAAGGAATCGACAGCATAGAAAAACTAAGCATCAACAATCAAGACGCCACAGAAGCGTTAAAAATTATACTTCCATTTATCATGTTTTCTATGTTAATGGGCGGAGCGTCGTTTTAAATTTTAAAATGATAAAAACTTCAAAAACATTAAAAGCAAGATTAAATTCTTTGCTCTTAATGTTTCATAACATTAACAAAAAAGGCTAAAATGAAAATTTTATTCTCCCCTAGTGAAAGCAAAAATGAAAATTGCGTAAAAAATCCTATCAATGAAAACTCATTTATATTTAAAGAATTATTTCCTTATAGAATAAAAGCTTTAAAGCATTATGAAGAATTTATCAAAAACGCAAGTTTACAGAATTTACAAGAACTTTTTGGCATTAAAAATGAAAATGAAATTGATAAATTTAAACACAATTTAAAACAAGCTCCCACTCAAGAAGCTATATTGCTTTATACTGGGGTAAGTTATGAATATCTTAATTTTAAAGCTTTAGATAAAAAAAGTCAAGCTTATATTTTAGAAAATACTCTTATATTTTCTAATCTTTTTGGCGTTGTAAGAGCTAATGATACCCTACCCTTTTATAAATTCAAGCAAGGGGCTAAAATAGGAAATTTTGCCATAGAGAAATTTTATAAAGAACATTTTAGTAAAGCCTTAGATGAATACTTAGAAAATAAAGAAATACTTGACCTTAGAGCAGGATTTTATGATAAATTCTACACCCCAAAAAAGAAATTTTATACCTATAAATTTGTAAAAAATGGTAAAGTCATCAGTCATTTTGCTAAAGCTTATAGGGGAATTTTACTCTCCATAAGTGCAAAAAACCAAGTAAAAAACAATAAAGAGCTTTTGGCAAACCTTCCTTCAAACCTAAAACTCAAAGAAATTCAAATCAAAGGTTTAAAGGAAGAAATTGTGCTTGAAATTCTAGATTAGTTTTTATTTTAAGTATTTTAAAGCTAGCTTCGCATAATAACTTGCAGCCCTAGCTAAAAGCTTATCATTAAAAACATAACTAGAATTATGTAAATAAATGTCGTTTTCATTTTCTAAAAAAGCATAGGCACATTTTTTCATTTCGCAAAAAAATCCAAAATCCTCACTTGCCATTAAAGGACGATGATTAAATTCACAATTTTTTTCGCCAAATAATTCTTTTGCAACCTCACTAGCAAAATCCACAGCTTCATCGTTGTTCATAGTCACTGGTGCAACAACATTTTTATTGATTTTAATCTCTATATCATTAGCCTGTGCAATACCTTTACAAATTTTATAAATTTTTTCTTCAGTTAGTTTTCTAGTTTCATTATCTAATGCTCTAACACTCATTTTAATCGTTGCAATATCTGGAATGATATTAAAAGCATGCCCTGCATTAAAAGCTCCTATGCTTATAACTGCTGAATTTTGAGGATCAACATTGCGAGATACTATACTTTGCAAAGCCACCACAAGTAAAGAAGCAGCATAAATAGGATCTTTTGCCTTTTCTGGAGCACTTCCATGACCACCTCTTCCAATAACTTCAATGCTATAACTATCCGAAGAAGCCATCATCGCACCTTTTTTAAGATAAAATTTCTTATCGCTACCAAAAGGCATATTGTGCCATCCAAAAACATAATCACTATCAAATTTTTCAAACAATCCATCTTCTATCATTGCCTTAGCACCACCCAAACCCTCTTCAGCAGGTTGAAAATAAAGATTTAGAGTGCCATTAAAATTCTGATTTGCTAAATACTTTGCAGCAAGCAATAAAGAAGTAGTATGTCCATCATGACCGCAAGCATGCATTACATTTTCTTTTTTGCTTTTATAAGGCAAATTTGTGCATTCTTGTAAAGGCAAAGCATCCATATCTGCACGAAGTCCTATTTTTTTATCGTTATTTCCCTTTTTTAAAACCCCCACAACACCTGTTTTTCCTATTTCTTCATAAACCTCATAACCAAATTCTTTTAATTTTTGCGCCACTAATTTTGCAGTACATAATTCATCAAAACCAAGCTCAGGATTTTCATGAATTTGATGACGAATTTTTTCAAATTCGCCTTGTAAGTCTAGTATTTCTGGAATTAAATTCATTCTATTTTTCTCCTTGTATAAAATTTTCTCTTCTAGGTAAAACAAATTGTGCTAAGATCGCTGAAATAAAAATCAAAGCAAAAATATAAACAAAACCCAAAGTAAAACTATGGGTTTTATCAACACTCCAAGATACTACCCATAGGTTAAATGATAGTATAACAAAGGTAATACTCCAAAAAGCACTCATAATATAAGCAGTTTGATTTGGATTAGAATTTTTTAATTCTGAAGGTAGATTAAAGAAAAATGGAAACCACATAGAATAAAAAATGCCTGATAACACAGCAAAAATCTGCATCAATACTAAATTTTGTAAAAACAACATACAAAATCCGCATATAAAAATACACGCTCCTCCAGACAATAGCATTATTTTAAAAGAAATATTTTTTCTTTTAAAAAATAATCCAAGATAAGGACCAAAAATAATAGCAAAATTAGCCAAGGCTGGAATTTCTTTTTTAGCAAAATCAGCTAATTCTTTACTAAAACCCGCATATTGCGCATAAAAAGTTGGTAAAAAAGTAAAAAGAGAATTTAAAAATAAAATAGGCCCTATGTAAAAAATAATCATACCCCAAGTAACACGAGATTTTAGAGCATAAATAAGATCTTTTGCATTATTCTTTTTTTCTTCTTTTTTATTCTCATCTTTACCTACAAAAAGCCACAAAATCAATAAAATCAAATTAATCCAAGCATAAAATGATAAAGAATCTCTCCAATTTCCAAAATAATTTGAGATACTTTCAGCTAAAACAAGTCCTAGGGTAATGCCTACCAAATTTGAAGTCATATTAAAACTAATTACAAAATGTAAAGCTTTTTTTTCAAACCATTGTTGTGCAATAGGCACTAAACAAACTAAAGCACAAGCTGAACCAAGCCCTGTTAAAAATCTTATAATCAAAATACCACTATAACTATCTACAAAACTTAAAAAGATACCCGAACTCATTAAAATACAGCCTAAAAAATATCCCTTTTTTAATCCGAATTTATAAACCAAAAAAGCAGTAAATGAAGCACCAAAAATTTTCGCAACTACTATCATACTAGTGATTAAAGTAGCTTGCTGAGTATTTAGAGCAAGATCATTTGAAATCAAGGGCATTAAAGACCCTGTTGCTGCCCAAGAGATACTAAAAACAGCATAAACACTAAAAATAATAAATTCAACCCCAATGCGTCTAAAATGAAATAAAAGTGATTTTTCCATATTAAAATCCTTTTTGGATATTTATTAAAATATAACATAAAAAAATGAGATATTTATTATCTTTGATTATTTTTTTAATTTAATTATTTTTTTATATATTTTTTTGTTACTTTTTGAAAATTTATATATAAGTTTAAAGATAAAAAAACTAAAATACAAAATAAAAACCCATAAAAGTTTTTTGAAGTATTTAAATGATATATTTCAAAATCTAGTTTTAAAAAGGAAAAATATGGAATTTTTAGCATTTATTTTTTTGATTATTATATTTTTATTTGTAGTCTTTATCATCGTTACTCGCTATGAAAAAAAGATAAAATTACTCAACCAAAACATACAAAATATGAAAGAAGATATAGCCGATCTTAAAGAAACAACTCAAAAAAATCGCTCTTTAATTGAAAAAAATCGCTCTAATATAGAAAATATAATAAAATAAAACTAAGAAAGATTTGCGATAAGTTTATAGTGCTTTTTCTGATTTATCATTAAAGTAAAAATTTTTTCACTTGAATTTTCGCTTTTATTTTTATAAATCATGCTTTTTAAAAACGGAAAAAGCATCGTACTAGAAGTTTTACCTTGTAAAATAATATGCATAGAACCTTTTAAAATTCCATACTTATAGCTCATACCGCTTGGAAATATATCAAGATTAAAACTTAAACTATCTTCATTACTATCATAATTTAAAATTTCAATTTTAACAAAGCTAATTTCTTGATCTTCTTGAGATAAATTTTTAAAAATTTCAAGTTTTTCATGTTTTTTGATAGCAACAACTTCTTGCTTGCTTTCTTTAAAATCAGAAAGAAAATTTTCATTTTTAAAAATTCTTGAAAAAAATTTTAAATTTTTAAATTGCATACTTATTTGTTTTGTGTTTTCATGTATTATTTTTTCGGATTTTAAGATGTTGTGTTTTATATTATCTTCTTGGTTTTGATTATCTTTGTTTGATTTCATGTCAAAATCTTCAACGATAATCATATCTTCACTATTACAAATATTAAAATGTTTTACAATTTCTTCAAAAGTAAAACTGTCATCACTAAATTCCAAAAGCTCTATATTTGAAGTGATAAAATCAACACCATCTCGTTCTTCAATCTTATCTTTAATCACAAAAGCATCAACACAAAAGCACGATCTTTGAATTTCATATTCAGAACTTTTGCCTTTAAATACTATCTTCATCATCACAAAGCTTTTGCTATAAGCTCTAAAGGACTAGCAAAAACAACCTTACTTGAATTTTGTTCTAATGCATTTGAAATTTGCATTCTACAAGCTGAACACTCGGCACTTACCACACTAGCCTTACTTTCATCGATCATTTGTGCTTTTTTAAGCCCTACACTTAAGGCTTTATCATAATAATCCGTTTGCATACTCACCCCGCCAAAACCGCAACAAGTATTAGAATTACTCATTTCCACAAAATGATAATTTGTTTTTAAAAGTTCTCTTGGCTCTTTAAAAACCCCTTGCATTTTTCTTGCATGGCAAGGATCGTGATAAGTAATGCTATAATTAAATTTATTTTTTGTTTTTAAAATTTCTTCCAAAGAAGTAAATTTATAAAAATACTCGCTAGCCATATATATCTTAGATGACACACATTTTGCGCGTTTTGCCCAGTCTAAATCATTTTGCATTATAAAAAAATGTTCATAATCTATCTTTAACATAGCCGAACAAGTGGCCTCAGGAACTATAATAGCATCTAATTTTGCTAATTTTTTTTCAAAATACTCAATATTTTTTTTAGCCAAAACTTCAACACTTTTAAAATCACCCGTAAAAAATTGCGGTGCTCCACAACACACTTGTTCTTTCATCAAATCCACATTGATTTTTAATTCGCTAGCGATTTTAAGCACTGCATTAGCCGTATCTATGTAAAAATAATTCGCCAAACAACCTACAAAAAAACCTATTGTTTTTTCTCCATCATTATTGATAAATTTTGGATTAGAATTTAAGAAACTTTTTTTATTAAAACTTGTAAGCAATCTTCCCTTTTTAACAAAAGGCATGGAAAATCTTGCCTTCATACCTGTATTTTCATTCTCATTTTGAATTTTAAACGCACAACTTTGAAACACATAGCCAAGCTTAGCTACCAAATCTAAAATTTTGCGTCTTCTTAAAAAGAAAAAAATAAGTTTTTTATACCAAGCTATACCAAATTTTTTAGCTATATCATAACGAACTTCTTCTATGGCATTATCTACTCTTAATTTACTTGGACATACTTCAACACAATTGGTACATAAAAAACAAGATTCAAAAACTTTCTTAGCTTCTTTATCAAGCTCTAGAATTCCCTCTTTATAAGCAGATAAAAGATCTAAAAATCCTCTTGGACTGGTAATTTCATCGCGATTTTCTTCATGTATAGTACAAACAGGTATACATTTGCCACATTTAACACAAGCATCACTTATTTGACTAAATTTCATCTTACACCGTTTTTGAGAATACTTTTTTATCTTCACTAATGTTTTTCATATAAGCATCAAAACACATAGCAATATTTCTTATAAGCAAAACACCTGTTTCATTGACTTTGATAAAATTTTCATCAAAATTAATAAAATCTTTGTATTCTTCTAAAGCTTTTAAATCCTCTTTAAAATACTCCTGAAAATCAATGCAAAATTCTTTTTCTATTGACTTGATATCAAGCTTAAAATTTGCCATTAACTCCATAATCACTGCTTTTCTAAGCTCATCATCATCGCTTAAAGCTACGCCTCTTTCAAAAGGCAAAACTCCTCTATCTAATGCAGCCTCATAACTTGACATATCTTTAAAATTTTGCGCATAATGTCTTTGTCCTTCGCCTATACTTGTAAGCCCAACACCGACTAAATCAGCACCACCTTTAGTAGTATAACCTTGGAAATTTCTATGTAAAGTTCCATTTTCTAAAGCTTTAAAAAGCTCATCATTTTCTTTTGCAAAATGATCCATACCTATCATTTTATAGCCGTTTTTACTCAAAAAATTCTCACAAAATTCTAAAATTTCAAGTTTAACATCAGGACTTGGCAAGGTATTTTCATCAAATTTTCTCATATTTTTCTTAAGCCAAGGCACATGAGCGTAATTAAAAATCGCCAAACGATCAGGATTTAAAAGCATAACTTTTTCTAAAGTTTGTGTAAAGCTTTGTAAATTTTGATAAGGCAAACCATAAATTAAATCCATATTTACAGACTTTATACCTTTACTTCTTACAAGATTTAAAGCATTTTGTGTTAATTCAAAAGGCTGGATGCGATGAATTTCTTTTTGAACTTTTTCATCAAAATCCTGCACTCCAAAGCTGATACGATTAAAGCCATTTTGTGTTAAAACTGTGGCTTGTTCGTCATTTAAAAAACGCGGATCGATCTCACAGCTAATCTCTGCATCTTTAGAAAAATTTCTAAAAATAGATCTGATTTTTAAAATCAAATTTTGAAGTTGTTTAGCACTAAAAAAAGTTGGAGTTCCGCCCCCAAAGTGCATTTGCACCACTTCTCTTTTAGTATCTAAAATAGTACTTAAAATATCAAGCTCTTTAAAAATATAAGTTAAATACCTTTCTTTACTCTCTTCTTTTGCAGTATAAATAACATTGCAACCACAAAAATAACAGGCACTCCTACAAAATGGTAAATGAAAATAAAGCGATAAAGATCTATCTTGCTTTTTTAAAATTTCTATATATTCTTCATATTTGAAATTTGTATTAAACTCTACTGCTGTAGGATAAGAAGTGTAGCGTGGTCCTGCTTTAGAATATTTTACAAAAGCTTTATAATCTCTCATTTTGATTTACCCTTTCTATCATCGCTTGCATATCTACAAATAAATTTGGATGCTCTTGTTTGATTTTAGAGATTAATTTTTCAAGATCAATACCAACTTCCATAGTACCATTTTGTGCCTTTTGCTTGATTTCATCCATGGCAACCGTCCAAACATCGTTAAAATCTACAGGAATTTGTTGATAAATCGCCTTTTCTAAACGCAATTCAAAATTCTCTTTTTGACTTTGTTTTAAACTTTCAAGTATATTCTTAAGACTTTGTAAAGAAAGCAAAGTGTGAATTTCATCGTTTTCATCAATCACAAACCAAGGCTCAGGAGAATCAAAACTTCCATTTTCAAGAACTAAACATTTTTCGTTTTCATTCTCGCTTTGCTTCATTTTAAAAATCGTTCTATCTTTTTTCTTTATTCCTAGATTTTGACTAAATTCATCAATGCGTTTTAAGCAAATGCTATACTTTTCTAGCTCTTTCATTCTCTTCCTCTCTGATTATCCAAAAAGCAAAGCAAGGCTTTTACCACATAAAGGCGATTTCTTGCTTCTTCAAAAATCACATCTGCATGTTTTTCAAAAATTTCTTCACTCACTTCATAACCCCTATAAGCAGGCAAACAATGAAGCAATATCGCGTCTTTATTGGCAACGCTCATAGCCTTCTCATCGATTATAAATCCTTCAAATTCTTTAATCTTGCGTTCTTTTTCATTCTCTTCACCCATAGAAACCCAAGTATCGGTGATGACTACATCTTTATCCTTTAAGGCTTCAAATTTATCATGACTTAAGGAAATTTTGGCTCCTGAAATCAAAGCCTGTTTCATAGCAAATTCCCAAATTTCAGGGCTAATTTTATAGTTTTTTGGTATAGCTATACTAAATTCAAAGCCCAAAATCGCAGCCGCAATAAGCCAAGAATTGCACATATTGTTACTATCTCCGATAAAAGCAACTTTTGCTATACCATTTTGCATCTTATTCCATTCTTTGATAGTAAGCAAATCTCCTAAAACCTGAGTAGGGTGATAAAGCTCGCTTAAAGCATTGATCACAGGGGCTTTAGAATATCTTGCAAATTCGAGTAAAGTTTCATGTTTATTGACTCTCATCATCACAAAATCAACCATCGCCCCTATCACCCTAGCTGTATCCTTTACAGGCTCGCCACGACTAAGTTGTAAATCATTGCTATTTAAAAATAAAGCCTTTCCGCCAAGCTCTGTTATGGCTAATTCAAAAGCCATTCTTGTTCTTGTAGAATTTTTCTCAAAAATCATTGCTAAAGTTTTATCTTGTAAAAGTTTTTTAGGCTCTTTTTTAAGCTCGCTAGCATGATTTACAAGGCTTAAAATTTCCTCCTTAGAAAAATCTCTTAAAGTTAAAAAATGTTTCATTTTTCTCCTTTTAACATTTTAGCTAATTCTTTGGCATGATAAGTGATGATAAGCTTTGCCCCTGCTCTTTTAAAAGCTATCATAGTTTCATATAAGATTTTTTCATAATCAATCACTCCCGCATTTTTAGCTGCCTTTAGCATAGCATATTCTCCGCTTACATTATAAACACACAAAGGCAAGTTAGAATAAAGGGATATTTCTTTAATTACATCAAGATAAGCAAGAGCGGGTTTTACCATTAAAATATCAGCTCCTTGTGCTTCATCTTCTAAGCTTTCTTCTAAAGCTTCTTTACCATTAGCAAAATCCATTTGATAGCTTTTTCTATCTCCATAACTTGGAGCTGACTCTGCTACATCTCGAAATGGCCCATAATAACTTGATGCAAATTTAGTAGAATACGCCATTATAGGCAAATTTTCAAAACCTTCTTTATCTAAAGCTTCACGCAAAGTAGTGATAATACCATCCATCATCCCACTAGGTGCTATCATATCTACCCCTGCTCTTGCGTGAACTAAGGCTTGTTTGGCTGAAATTTCTAAAGTGGCATCATTATCTACGCTTTTTGTTTTTGGATCGATAAACCCACAATGCCCGTGATCTGTATACTCACAAAAACAAAGATCGCTAATTACAAAAAGATCTGGAAAATTTTTCTTAATCTCTCTTATGCTTCTTGCAACAAGCCCTTCATCATCTAAAGCATCGCTTCCGCAACTATCTTTTTTCTCATTTTCCAAAACGCCAAAAAGTATAATGGCTTTAATGCCTAAATTAACTACATTTTGACACTCTTTTAAAATTTCATCTAAACTCATTTGAAACACATCGGGCATAGAAGAAATTTCTTTTTTTATCCCTGTTCCATTAACCACAAAAAGCGGATAAATCAAATCATTTACACTTAAAGAATTTTCCCTTACCATAGATCTTAAGTTTTCATTAAACCTTAATCTTCTAAATCTTTTAAACATTTTTTTGTCCTTTTTTTGCTAAAATCTTAACATAAATTTGATTATAGAGAGTAGTAAATGAAAATAAAAATTTCAGAAATTGCGAATTTACCTAGCAAATGGGGAAATTTCCAAATACAAAGTTTTAAAGAAAATGATAAAGAACATTTATGTATATTTAAAAATACTCCAAAAGACACACTCAATCTAAGAATTCATTCAGAGTGCTTAACAGGAGATGCTTTAGGAAGTTTAAAATGTGACTGCGGAGAACAGCTTGAATTTTCACTCAAATATATAGAAAAAAACGGCGGAATGGTGATTTATCTTAGACAAGAAGGAAGAGGTATAGGACTTTTTAACAAGGTTAATGCTTATGCTTTACAAGATAAAGGTTTTGATACGATTAAAGCAAATCATCAGCTTGGCTTTAAAGCCGATGAGAGAACTTATGAAATTGTAGAATTTATACTCAAACACTATGAAATTTCTAAGGTTAATTTACTCACAAATAATCCCGAGAAACTAGAGTCCATTAAGGAAAAAATCATCACACGCATACCGATTTTAATAGAACCTAACCGTTTTAATGTAGAATATTTAAACATAAAACAAACTCAAATGGGACATCTTAAATAAATGATTTTTAAAGATTATGATTTTTTACAACACTACGATTTAAAAAACTTTAAAGAAAAGGTAAAAATTTATAAAGAATTATTATCTAAATTTAACCGCATTCACAATCTTACTCATTTAAAAAATATAGATGAAAATATCTTTGATAGTATTAAAATTTTAGATTTTTATGATTTTTCTAAAGCAAAAAATATTGCCGATATAGGAAGTGGTGCAGGATTTCCAGCTGTATTTTTAGCCTTTTTACTGCAAAGCAATTTTCATCTTTTCGAACCCAATCCCAAAAAAGCTGCCTTTTTGCGGACACTAAAAATAGAATGCGAACTTTCAAATTTACATATTTACAAAGAAAAAGTTCAAGAGTGTAAAAATACCTTTAAAGCCGATATCATCACTTCAAGAGCCTTAATGGATGTCAAGCCTTTGCTTGAAATTTGCAAAAATCTAAAAGATGAAAATACAATTTTTATTTTATGGAAAGGCAGTGAAATTTATCAAGAACTTGAAAATATAAAAAATTATGAAATTTTTGAAAATAATTTAAGAAAATACTGTATTTTAAAGTAGCCCTAAGGCTACTTTTTATTCTGCTAAATCAGCATTAAAACTGATATCAACCAAAGGCCAAGAGATTCCACCATGTCCTGGAGCAGCATCACTTAATGCTTTTAATGCTTTAGAACCATTTTTAAAAGTATGCAAATCAAGCTGCCCTTTAGCTTCAAATTTATTATCTTTGATAGTATAAGTTAAAGGTACAATAGTACTTTTTTTATCCATGGTAATTTTTGCTGAAATAACGCCTTTGTTTTCACCTACAATCACATCTTGGAAAACAACTTTAATATCTGCATTTCCCAATAAAGCAGGAAAAAACACTTTTGTGATATTATTGGTTATAACATCATTGCCTTCACCCATAAAAGCATTACTTGGCTTTATAGTAGCTTTAGCTCCTTTAAGATAACTTGCAAAATCCTTTGTATTTTTAGAAAATTTATATTCTACATTCTTAAATTCACCTTCTACTCCTACCATATCCTTAGTTTTATACCCTTCAAAAGATATTTTTAAACTATCTTCTTTAAAAGATACGGCACTTAAAGCAGATGCTAATAAACAAGAACTTAAAATACTTAAAACAATTTTTTTCATTTTAACTCCTTCAAAATGAGATTTTATTAAACAAAAACAATTATATTATCACTTGATTAATAAAAATAAATTTTTTCAAAAAATAATTGTTATTACCAAAGTATATCTTTAAAAGTCAAAGTTAAAAAATATCCTCCAAAAATCAAAACAAGCCCTAAAACAAAAGCCAAACCAAATACTCTAGAGCCACTCTTTAAAAATTTTTTAAAGTCAATTTGCAAACCTAAAGCTGCCATAGCAAAAACAATACATAAAGTACAAAGTGTTTTACCTAAAGAAATAATATCACTCGTAGCAATACCTAAAATACTTTCTTTAGTTGCTAGATATGTATTTAAAACTATCATACCTAAAAATGCGAATGCAAAATAAGGAATAGTAATACTTTTTGCAGTTTTTCCACTGCTTGAATGCTGATTTTTAGCAAAAAAATAAGTCACTATAAGCAAAAAAGGCACAAGTAAAATCACTCTCATCATTTTTATAATCACTGCAACATTAGAAGCACCTTGCTCAAATCCTGCCATATCTTTTGCCATTTCAGCGGCACCTGCAACATTTGCCACTTCATGCAAAGTAGCCCCCATAAAAACCCCCATAGCATTTTGATCAAAAAAGGGAAAAAGATTTAAAGAAAAAGCTATAGGATACAAAAACATAAACACAAGTCCAAAAATCACCACCGTACCTACAGCTAAAATTCCTTTAAAAGGATCACTTTTTAAACTTGACTCCAACGCTAAAACCGCTGCCGCACCGCAAATCGCACTTCCGGCTCCAACAAGCATAGAAGTTTCTTTATCGAGTTTAAAAATTTTCATCCCTACAAATAAAGCAATAATAAAAACAAAAAATATCACTATAACAGAAAGCAAAAACCCTTTCAACCCTACACTTAAAAGCTCAGTTAAAGTGATATTAAAACCATATAAAACAATACCGAGTCTTAAAAGCTTTTTTGCACTAAAATGCACTCCAGCTTGAAAATGATGTTGGTATTTAAAAAACCAAGGAGAAAGCAATACTCCTATGATGATAGCAAAGGCAGTCGCTGCCAAATGAGTAGTATCTTTGATACTTTGAACACTAGAAAGATACATAGCAAAAATCACTATACAAGCAGTAAAAAGCAAACCCTTAAAATTTGAACGCACTATAGCCACGCTATGTGCTAAAAAACTTGTTTTCATTTATTTTCCTTTTTCTAAATTTTGTGTTATTATATTTTTTTTATTAAAATTATAAAAATATATTATTTTAATTTTTATAATAATTTTTTTTTATTAAATAAAGGAATCACTCATGAAAATCAAAGATATGGAAATATTTTTAGATCTTTTAAACACTCAAAGTCCAACTCATACAGCCAACAATTTTTCCATAACTCAACCCAATGTTTCAATAGTAATTAAAAATTTAGAAAATAAATTTGATGGCATTTTATTTGAAAGACTTGGAAAAAAACTCTTACCTACACCAAAAGCTTTAGAACTAGGAAAAAATTGGTTAAAAATTATACAAGCCTACTACCAAAGCTTGGAAAAATTAAACGACGAAAGTATGCTCTTAGGGGAAATAAAAATAGCCTCAACTCAAAGCATTTCTGAACATTTTTTAGCTCCTATTTTATTTGATTTTAAAGCAGAATTTAAAAACATAGAAATTCGCTCTCAAACACAGAATTCAAAAGAATGTTTAAATTTGCTAAAAAACGGAAATATAGAATTTGCAATTATTGAAGCAGAACTTGATCCAGCTTTAGTGGAGTATGAAAATTTAGAAATAAATTTTTGGCAAAATGATGAACTTATAGTAGCTACAAGTGATAAAAAATTCAATGAAAAAGAATTTTATATCGATGAACTTTTAGAACAAAAGTGGATTTTAAGAGAAGTAGGCTCAGGCTTAAGGGATAAATTTTTAAACGAAATTGGTGCAAGCTCAAAAAAACTTAATATTTTTCTTGAGCTTGATAGAATGGCTGCGATTAAAGAACTTGTTTTACAAAAAAAAGCAATCTCTATTTTTTCCAAAAAAAGCATAGAAAAAGAATTAAAAAATTCAACACTTTATGAAATCAAGTTAAAAAATATCAACCTAAAGCGTAAATTTTATACCTTAAAAAGAAAAAATTATAATTTTAACAGAGCTTTAGAAAAATTTGAAAAAATATTTAAATCATAAGCATAATAACCGATTTATATAGAAAGTTAAGCAATTTTTAGATAAAATCTAAAGCTTATATAAATTTCAAGGATAATCAATGAACGCCAAAACTCAAGAAGCTGAATTAGAAGAATTATTTCAAGAAAATGCAAAAGATTATATCACATATGAAAAATTGGTAAAATATCTTACAAAACAACCAAGTGCATCAACCGCTAAAAAAGTGCAAGCATTAGTGAAAAAACACAAAGTGCAACTTTTTTCAGCAGCTGAAATTGCACAAATGAAAAACATAGAAGATGCAAAAAGACTTCAAGAAGAAAAACAAAAACTCCAAGATACAAGCCTTGAGAACGAATTTGATTTAGCCAATGAAAACGATTTATTAGAATGGAGCAGATCAGACTCTCCTGTTCGTATGTATTTAAGAGAAATGGGACAAATTGCTTTATTAAACAAAGATGAAGAAATTGAAATTTCTAAAAAAATAGAACTTGGTGAAGATATTATCATTGATGCTTTTTGTTCTGTACCTTATTTGATAGATTTTATTTTAGATTATAAAGAACCTTTAATAAACAGAGAAAGAAGAGTAAAAGAATTATTTAAAAGCTTTGACGATGAAGAAAAAAATGATGATAAACTTGATGAACTTGATATAGACGAAGATGAAGAAAACGAAACAGAATTAGAAACAGATGAAGAAAATACTAAAAAAAACAGCAAAAAAGAAGATGAAAGAACTTTAAAAGTTATAGAAAAATTTAAAGCTCTAGAAAAAGCTAAAAAAGATTGGCTAAAAACATCCAAAGACAAGGAAAGTGGAGATGAGCTTTTAGATAAATTAAGCATTGCATTCAAAAAAAATATTTTAAAAGAAAAATTAATGGATCTAGGCCCTACTTCAAAACTTATTAGTGAAATCGTAAAATCAATGGAAACTGCACTAAAAAGTGATGAAGAATTTGACAAAGAACTTAAGCGTTTAGAATACCGCTTACCTATGTTTTCTGATGAACTTAAAAAACGCCATGCAGATATTTTAAAAGATATTACAAAATTGAGCAAAGAAGAAATCACAGAGCGAGCTTTAGAAACAACCATGGTAAGCACTTATATGGAAATTAAAAAACTATTTCAAACTAAAGAAGCCAGTGAAAAAAGCTTTGATCTTGAAAAATCACGTTTAAAAGAAATTTTAGAGCAAATTAAACGTGGTAAAAAAATCTCTGATGAAGCAAAAGGAAGAATGGCAAAATCAAACTTGCGTCTTGTTGTAAGCATAGCTAAACGCTACACAAATCGTGGTCTACCTTTCTTAGATCTTATTCAAGAAGGGAATATAGGCTTGATGAAAGCTGTGGATAAGTTTGAATACAAAAGGGGTTATAAATTTTCCACTTATGCAACCTGGTGGATCAGGCAAGCTATTTCAAGGGCTATAGCTGATCAAGCAAGAACCATAAGAATTCCAATCCACATGATAGAAACCATCAATCAAATTAACAAAATTATCCGCGAACATCTACAAAAAGATGGAAAAGAACCTGATGTCAGCGTTATAGCTAAAGAAGTAGGTTTAAGCGTAGATAAGGTTAAACAAGTTATTAAAATTACAAAAGAACCAATTTCTCTTGAAGCTCCAATAGGAAATGAAGATGATGGTAAATTTGGAGATTTTGTTGAAGATAGAAATTCACTTTCTCCAATGGATCATATCTTAAAGGATGATTTAAAAGAACAAATTGATGAAGTTTTAGATCAATTAAACGATAGGGAAAAAGCGGTAATTCGAATGCGCTTTGGCTTAATGGATGATGAAAGCGATAGAACCTTAGAAGAAATTGGGAAAGAGCTTAATGTCACTCGAGAAAGAGTGAGACAAATAGAAAGCTCAGCTATAAAAAAACTCAAACACCCTAAAGTAGGAAGAAAACTAAAAAATTATATAGAAGGTTGGAAGTAAGAGTCAATCTCTTACTAAAAACCTAAATCTTTTTCTTCTTTTAACTTGCGTACATGTTCAAAAAAAACTAATTTTCCGCTATGTTTTTTTAAATTTTTAAATTCCTTAATATCAAATTCTAAACACAAGATAGAAGAAGTTGGAAAAGAAGCTAAACATAGCGAGCTTAATAACTCTCCAAGCTCCATTAAACCAGGATTATGGCCCACTAAAAACACTTCATTAAACTCATCATCAATATTTTGCAAAATTTTTAGCAAATTTTCAACATTGCAAAGATACAATCTTTCATCAAAACAAATTTTATTTTTATCAAAATTATAAAATTTGGCTATTTTTTTCGCTGTTTTAGCGGTTCTAACAGCAGGACTTGATAACACTAAATCAGGATGAATTTCATGCAAGGCAAGATTTTTAAAAAGTTTTTTTAAATCTTCCTTTCCACTCTTAGTAAGCTTTCTTTCAAAATCATCGATATCTCCTCTCTTACTTGCTTTTGCATGTCTTATAATATAAATTTTTTTCATTTTACCTCTTTTATTTTAGCTAAAATATAACCACATATAAACCCGAAAATATGACCATACCAAGCAACATTTACCCCCATAAGCAATGGCGCAAAACTCATAAGTAAAATTGCCACTATAAGTCCTTTTGTGCTATTTTTATCAAGAACAGCATAAAAACCCATTAAAACACAAATTGCACCACTAGCACCTATGACATTTATATTTTCTCCAAAATATTTAAAATCAAAATACACATAAAAAACACTTAAAAGTGAACATAACAACCCGCCAATAAAATAAATAAAAACAAAACGCAAAGCACCCAAATAAGTTTCTAATATACGCCCAAATTGAAATAAAACTATCATATTTAATATAAGATGAGTTAAATTTCCATGTAAAAACATTGAACTTAAAAGTTGCCAATAAGCTCCATTAAAAAATAAAATATTCAAACCAAGGATATTGTAATAATCATAAGAAATCAAAAAATAACATAAAACATTTAAAAAAATTAAAAAAATTGTAAGCAAAGTATTAAACCTTTATTTTTTATAATATTGTCTTAAAATTCACATAAAATTCACATAAATTCTTTACAATTTTACTAAAAAATAATTAGGAAAAATATTGAAAATTAAATTTTTAAGTATTATTACTATTTTAAGTTTATCTTTAAACGCTGATATAATAATTTCTGCTGATAATTTGCCAAGTGTTTCTAAAGAATTTTTACAACATAATTTCAAAGCACCTATAGGGATCGTTCAAAAAGACAAAAATTCCTATGAAGTCTATCTTAGCGATGGGACAGAACTTGAATTTGACATAGATGGAGCTTGGAAAGAAATTGAAAATAAAGCCTTTCCTTTTGAACTAGATTTTTTACCTCAAAATTTAGCTAATATCATTAAAAACGAATTTCCAAATACAAAAGCTAGAGAAATCGAAAGAAAAATCAACCATTACAAGATTAAATTTGATAACGATGTAAAAATTCTTATAGATTTTAATGGAACTATCTTGCACAAAGAAATTGATGATTAAAATATAATCAAATCTGCATTATATTTTTAACATCATCATGTTCTATCTTTTCTTTTTCAAGCAAAAGCTCTGATAATTTTAAAATTTTATCCTTCATAGAATTTAAAAATTCATCCATTTCTTTTTTTTGTTCATTTAAATTTGACTCTTCTAACATATCAAAACTCAACATATAATCAAGCAATTCTTTAATCTTTAAAAAATCATCTTGCGAGTTGGTATAACTTTCATTGTAAATTAATTTCATAGCTCTAGAACCAGCCAAATAAACTTTTATACGATTGATAAGCTCTGATTTTGATCTTATATTATGCTCATATTCTTTAAAACAATCTTCAATGAGAGTTATTTTATCAAATCCTATGTCAAAATAATATGCACTCAAAGCTTTTGCAGCTTGATAAGTGGCTTGAATTTTTTTCTCTTCATCATTAAAACTTAAAATCTTTTTCTTGCCTAAAAGAACTTTATTTAATACAGCATAAAAATCACTTTCCTCAACTAAAGCACTATTTCTTCTTAAAGCATTAATTGCCGCTTCATTGACCAAAGTTTCAAGTCCTGCTCCACTAAAACCTACGCTTGCTTTAGCGATTTTATTTAAATTGATATTATTATTTTTATCCTTCATATAAATTTCTAAAATTTTAAGTCTATCCTTAAAATCAGGTAAAGATAAAAAAATTCTCCTATCAAAACGCCCTGAACGCAATAAAGCAGAATCCATAAGTTCGATTTTATTTGTTGCAGCTATAACTATAACCCCGCTATTGTCCTCAAAACCATCCATTTGGGTTAAAAGTTGATTTAAAGTACTATCTCTTTCAACATTTGACATTTCTCCCCTTGCTTTACCTACAGCATCTATTTCATCGATAAAAACTATACTAGGAGCCATCATTTTAGCTTTTGAAAAAAGCTCTCTAACTCTTTTTGCACCCATACCTACATAAATTTCAACAAAACTTGAACCACTTTGATAAAAAAATGGCACCCCTGCTTCTCCTGCAACTGCTTTTGCTATCAATGTTTTTCCTACACCTGGTGGGCCTACCATTAAAACACCTTTTGGCATTTTTACACCAAATTCTTTATATTTTTTAGGATTTTGTAAAAAATCTACAAGTTCGCTTAGTTCCATTTTAACTTCATCAACACCTGCTACATCATTAAAAGTAATATCTGAAATCACAGGTTTTATATGAGAACTTTCTAAATTAATATTTGAATCTTGAGCTTGAATGTGATTCTTATTTGATATAGGATATTTAGCCAATTCTTTTTTACGGGCAAAATAACCAAGACTTATAAAAAGTGCGATAATAAAAACAAGTAAAATAAAAAACACCCAAAGCGTGTTATCTTTTTTAACCTCTATAGGAACTTTTGCTAAAAGTGTTTTTATATCTATGCCATCTTTTATAATTACGTAATTTTCACCTTCTGCCTTAAGCCAAATTTCGTCTTTATCAATCACAGCTTTTTGGATTAAATTTTGGCTTAATAGACTTTGATAAAGATTTTCATCTATATATTTAGGTTCATTTTTAAAATATAAAATTCCCAAAAGCATACATAAAACCATAAAAGATGCTAAAATTATCTTTTTATTTTTCATTATCTAGCCTTTTAAAATTGCAAAGTTAGACTTTTCTTGCACTTCATATTCAGATATAACAATCCATTCTTTAGCTATATCTTTATCACTTTTAATTTTGATCTTGTTAAAAAACTGATCATAACCCTCAAAAAAACCATCTTTTTGATTTTCTATCAAAACTTCAAGTGAAACTTGATTTTTTTTCCTAAATTCATAATTATTTTTTTCTACTATGGATTTTAAAGTGTTTAGCCTTTCTTTAGCTAAAGTTCCATTTATCACATCCTTCATGGTAGCAGAATGCGTGTTGTTTCTAGGACTAAAAATAAAAGCATGAATATGAGTGAGTGGAAATTCTTTAAATTTTTTCAAAGCTTCTTGCCACATTTCTTCACTCTCACCTGGATGAGCTACTATAAAATCCGTCCCTAAAGCATATCCTTTACTTGCTATAGTATTAAAAAGCTTTAAATCATTATCCGTATGCGATCTTCTTCGCATTATACGAAGCATTTTTTCACTTGTATGCTGCAATGCAATATGTAAATGCCTTTCAAGCCAAGTTTCATCTAAAATTTCTAAAAAACTCTCATCAATTTGTGCGGGTTCTAAACTACCTAACCTTATGCGTTTTATACCTGAAATTTGTCCCATTTTTTGCAAAAGCTTGCCTAAACTTGTGCCATTTTTAAGCCCATATGAACCTATATTAGTCCCTGTTAAAACAATTTCACTATAGCCATTAGCCCCCAAAATTTCAACCTGTTTCAAAAGAGCTTTTTCATCCACACTTCTTGATCTTCCCCGCACGCTAGGAATAATACAATAAGAACAAGCAAAATCACAACCTTCTTGAATTTTCACAAAAGCTTTGGTATGATTTTCATATTCGCAAACTATATCTTTATCAATAAAATTTAAATTTCCAAGTTCATAAAAACTTGTCTTTGCTCCTAAAAATTCATTGATTTTATCTTTATTTGACGCTCCAAGCACTCCAAAAACTTGCTTTTTATCTAAAAGCTCCTTACCCTTGCTTACAGCACCACAACCTGTAAGTATAACTTTAATGCCTTTTTTTTGCATGGTATTTACATAAGACTTTATCCCGCTATCAGCTCCATTTGTAACCGTGCAAGAATTTACAACGATAATTTGTGCTTTATTCTCATCATTTATAATCTCATAATCTTTTACATAACTTTTTAAAAGCTCTGTATCATAAATATTTGTGCGACACCCAAAGGTTTTAAAAAAAACTTTTTCTTTCAATCTTTATTCCTTGCATGAAAATGCATATTTTCATGATGTTGTTCAAAATGATTTTGATTTAAATTTCCTAAATATAAATTTTGCGATGGATAAGCAATTTTTATATCTTTATGCTTATTAAATTCTTTTATAATCTCTTTACTAATCGTACTTCTTAATACCAAAGCCGCATAAGCATTGGTCATATACCATGCAGAAATTCGCATTCCCCAATGTTCAAAAAACATAAAAAACCTTGGCTCCACTTTAGGATTTTTAATACTATATTCATGTTGTAAACGAGCTATATTTTTTCTAGCAAGCTCAGTATAACCTTTGGCATGGCGTGTAACAATATTTTCCACAATTTCTTGCGCTTTATCAAGATTACTATCAAAAGTAACACTTATATCAATGCCATCAAGCACGGTTTTCATACCATGATGAGTATAATTAGCAAGCAAATTTGTAAAAACATAGTTATTAGGAATAAATATAA
This sequence comes from Campylobacter sp. BCW_6877, assembly GCF_001762445.1. Lineage (NCBI taxonomy): Bacteria > Pseudomonadati > Campylobacterota > Epsilonproteobacteria > Campylobacterales > Campylobacteraceae > Campylobacter > Campylobacter sp. BCW_6877. The sequence goes on from NZ_MJWW01000059.1 coordinate 54,284, forward strand.
TACGCCCACTACGACGATTTTTGCTATAAGTTTCAAGCGTAAGCTCTTCATAAAGAGTAATGCGTAAAAAAGAAATATCTATAATATCTCCAATATAGGTAGTATCATTTTGAAAAACTTTTACACGATCCCCTACTCTAAAACTTCCACCAAAAATAATCACACACCATCCAAGCATAGACATAAACATATCTTTCATAGCAATAGCTAAGCCTGCAGAAGCAAAACCAAGTATAGTTACAAGATAAGTAATATTTTCTATATAAGCAAAGAGCAAAATAAGAAAAATAATATTTATATTAATAAAATTAATAATCTTCGTAGCGGTATAATATCTTTCACTATCTTTAATATATTTTTTAGCAATAAATTTCAACATAAAAGCTATAGCTATAACAACAACAATAGCAACAAGTATATTTGCAGCCCTTAAACTTTGAACTTTAATCTCAGCACTTACTCGAGAAAGCTCTTCATCAATTTTTTTCTCATAAACAGAATAAGAAACACTAGCAAAATTTAAAGCTTGCTCAAATTCTTCCAACTTTTTATCCGAAGCTTTTAAAGCTTCTATATTCTCAACACTTGGTTTAAGCTCAACTAATTCCTTAAGTTCTGAGTTTTTTTCCCTGATCTTATCTACTAAATTTTTAAAATCATTAAATTTAAATATATACTCTTCCTTTTCTCCTTTTAATTTCTTAATATGAGAAAAAGCTCCTATAATAGCCAAAGGATTAGTAAGCTTAGATAAAGTTTCTATATTATCAGGGGCACTAAGACTTTGTGCAAAATTTAAATCTTTATATTCTTTAAGCAAGCTCAATTGCTCTTCTAAATTTGCTATCTTGCGTTTAAGTTCTTCTTGTTGGTGAATATCGGAAGTTTTTTTTAAATTAAGATTTAAAATGATTAATTCATCATTTATATCTTGATATTTTATAAAATTTTCATAACGTATATTCCAAATACTAGCACTGATTACAGTATTTAAAGTATTAATTTTCTCATTTATATTATTAATAATAGTCCGATTTACATCACCAAAAGCAAAAACAACAAAAAAGGTTAAAATAATAATTTTTTTCATTGGAATTCTCTTAAAGTTGCAATTATATCTTCTTTAGAAATATCACCTTTTATCAAACCCTTACCCAAAGGACTAGCAAGAACAAAATTGATTTTTTTATTAGAGCTTTTTTTATCCATGAAAAAAGCTTCATAAAATTCATCTACATTGTTGATTTTATATGATATTGGCAAACTGAATTTAAGTAAAATATCTTTTATTTTTTGACTTTGCATTTTATCCAAAAGCCCTAAATTTAAAGCCAATTGATTTGCCATAACCATACCTATAGCCACCGCTTCTCCGTGTAAATAAAGCTTATAATCTGTAAAATTTTCTATAACATGAGCAAAAGTATGACCATAATTTAAAAGCATTCTAAGCCCTGATTCTTTTTCATCTTGTTCAACAACCCTTGATTTAAGTTCTATGCTTCTTGCTATAATTTGAGTAAAAATTTCATTCTCACAAGTAGCATTTAAGAAACTTTTTTCATCAATTTTTTCTATAAAATCAAGTATACTATCATCAAACATTGCTGCCATTTTAATAAATTCAGCTATGCCTGCAGCAAGTTCTCTAGAGCTCAAAGTCTTTAAAAAAGAACTCTCGCAATATACAGCTTTAGGTTGATAAAAAGTGCCAATAAGATTTTTACCAAAATTATTATTAACACCTGTTTTTCCACCTACTGCTGCATCAACGCAAGCTAAAAGTGTAGTAGGAATATTTATAAAATCAATACCTCTTTGATAAATACTAGCAGCAAATCCGCCCATATCACTAATCACGCCACCACCAAAACTTATAAGCACGCTTTTTCTATCCAATTTAGAATTAAACATTTGGTTTAAAATTTCTTCCATGGTGCTTAAATTTTTATATTCTTCACCATCTTTTACAGTGGCAATAAAAATTTCTTTTGCCTTAATTTTAGAAAGTAATGTTTTCAAATGAAGACCTGAAATCTTAGGATTTGAAAGTATAAAAACCTTACTATCAAATTCTAATTCTTCAAGTTCATCAATATAAACCTTATAAGCATTTTCTTTTAACTTAACTTCTACTTGCATTGAACTACTCTTTTTGCGTTTATTCTATCACATTTAATTAATTATTTATTCTACTGGTATGAAAAGTTGGTAATTTTGTCTCATTTTATAATAATGTCTATTTAAATTTGTACTTAAATTTCTGCCAAAATCTCTATTTAGTAATTCTTTTTGAAAACTCACAAATTGTAACAAATCTTCGCGATATTGCAAATTTAAAAGAGGGTTTTCATCATTTTTATTAATAATTTGTATATTTTTATCATAAAGCTTAGATAAACTTCTAAAATACTCCTCCATATCTGTAGTATTTTGAGAATTTGGATTATAATAATATAAAATAACTCCAAAATCAAGCTGTTTGCTTAAATCAGTAATGACATTTGCATTGTTTTCAAGTTCGCTCTCATCGGCACTTAAAATAATCGCTTCTTTAAGCTCATCAAAAGAAGCTTCACCCACTTTCATAATAGGAATTTTTAAATCAAAAAAAGCTTGTTTTTCTTTCTCAAAATTTTTTATATCGGTTACAACTAATCCTATATCATTATTTTGCAACCATGTGGAAATTTGTTTAAAATCCGTGTTGAAATAATCAAAAAACACACCTTCTTTATCCTCAGAAAGTTTTTTTAATTTTTCATACATTACCCCTAATTTAGGATTGATAACATGTATAAAAAATCTTTTTGCATTGCTTTTTTGAGCTAATTTTAAAGTAGTATCAAGCACTCTTTCTTGCATATTTTGATTCATATTTTTCATATCAATTAAAGCAAAAACATTACTTCCAAAAGGCATAGGAAATTGCCCTGCTTTGCCTCTTATATTATGAAAAATACTTTGTAAAACAACAGGATCTCCAACGATCAAAATGCTATCATTTGGCTCTAAAACAAAAGATGGTTTTACAAAATAAATCTTAGAATTTCTATAAATAAGGACTATGCGCCACCTTTTTTGTTGTATTGAACTTATGTGCCTATAAGCAAAAATAGATCCTGCTGGAATTTTTACTTCCATAATCTCTCCAACCCCAAGTCCTATATACTGAGCTGTTAAAGCAATATCTGGTAAAAAATCCATAAATCTACGGCTTAAAGTCATTCTAGCATCAGCTAAATTTGCATGAGTATCATTAACACTTAACCCCCAAAAATCCATTATTTCTATTTCTAAATTTGGATTTAAAGAGCGCAAAGCCTCATAACTTTTTTTAGTTTCAAATTCATCTTGCATATAAATAAAAGCCTGTTTAAAATCTTTACTCATAATATTTTCAAGACGCGCTGTGCTTGTAGGATCAAAATAATGCAAGTCAATATACTCACTAGAAATATTTAAGTTATTTTTTTCACTATTTTGACACACTACTGTAAAAAAGTAACCTAAGCCTTTTTCAAAACAAAGCCTTTCTAAGAAATGCTTTGCTAAAATACCGTCTATTATAATTAAAATATTATTCATTTTAAACTCCAAAAAGGAAATTATAACAAATGGAATTTAAATTAAAGCATAAAGATGGAATGGCAAGGGTTTGTGAAATCACTACCGCGCACAGCACTTTTTTAACCCCTGTTTTTATGCCTGTTGGCACAGTGGGAGCGGTTAAAAGTCTTGATGCTAATGATATGAAAAATGAGCTTGATGCAAAAATTATTTTAGCAAATACCTATCACATGTACTTGCGTCCAACTTCTAAAGTGGTAAAAGATTTTGGAGGTTTGCATGGTTTTACGAAATTTGATAGAAGTTTTTTAACCGATAGTGGTGGTTTTCAGGCTTTTTCTTTAAGTAAAAATTCCAAACATTTTAACGAAGGTATAGAATTTAAAAGTCACATTGATGGGAGTCGTCATCTTTTTACTCCAAAAAGTGTTTTAGATACTCAATATGATTTTAACTCTGATATTATGATGATTTTAGATGATTTAGTAGCCTTACCCGCAACCAAAGAAAGGATTAAAATTTCTGTTGATCGCACTATACTTTGGGCAAAAGAAGCCATTGCTTATCATAAAAATATGCAAAATAAAGGTATAGGCATAGGGCAAAATATTTTTGGTATTATCCAAGGTGGTACAGATTATGAAGAAAGAAAGCGTTGTGCTTTAAGTTTAAACGAAATGCCATTTGATGGTTTAGCTATAGGTGGGCTTAGCGTGGGCGAAGAAAACGCCTTGATGTATGAAACAGTACAAAACTTAAACCCTTATCTAGATGAAAATCGTCCAAGATATTTAATGGGTGTAGGAACGCCTGAAGATTTAGTAGAAAATGTTGAGCGAGGAGTAGATATGTTTGACTGCGTGATGCCAACTAGAAATGCAAGAAATGGAACATTTTTCACAAGTTTTGGAAAATTTAATATTAAAAAAGCAGAATTTATCAACGATCATGAAGCTATAGATCCTATTTGCTCATGTTATACTTGTCGTAATTTTTCAAGGGGTTATTTGAACCATCTTTTTAAAGCTAAAGAACTTACTTTTTTTCGCTTGGCAAGTTTGCACAATCTACATTATTATCTTGAACTTGCAAGAAAGATGCGTGAAGCAATTTTGAATAATTCTTTTACGCAATTTAAAAGAAATTTTTATCACTTAAGAGGCAAATAAAATGCTAGAACTACATGAAAATCTAAAAAAAATCCTGCAAGCAAAGAATTTAGAAACTTTCTATAGTGAAATTTATGGACAAAAAATTTTTGTTTACGTGGGATTAAATTTGGAAACTTGGCTTTTTAATGATGAAAAAATTTATAAACTTCAAGATGAAGAATTTAAGCTTTCTAGCATAGAAGAATTTTCAAATTTTATTAAATCCATTTTAGAAGATTTTAAAGTACAAAATACTCATTTTCAAAACCTTTTAGAACACAAAGAAGGTATTATCTTAAAAGGTGGTTTTGTTAAAAATTTTTACAAAAAATCCTTTGTGTTAAGACAAAAAATCAACAAAAATCTAAAGCAAATTAATCTTCTAAGCGAAGCTTTCAATCTTTTGCTTAGTGAACAAGCACAATACAAAAAACATTTAAAAATTTTAAATTTATCCATCGGCATCTTAAGTAAAAACACCAAAGAACATCTAACAAGAGTTGATACTCTTTATACGTTAACAAGTGCAATTAAAAATGAAAAAATGAATAAAAGTATTTATCTTTTAAGTATACTTTCTTCTATTTTCTTGCCTTTAAATTTGATCGTAGGATTTTTTGGAATGAATACTAATAATCTTTTTTTCAAAGATAGCCCTTATGGTACACTTTATATTTTTTCTTTGATTTGCTGTATTTTGATTGTAGGTTTTATATTTTATCATTCAAAAAAGACTAAAGAATTTGATTTAGATGAAGATAAAAAAGCTAAAAAACAAACAAAATAAGCAAAATTTTGCTTATTTTAAGAATATTTATATATAATTTTAACTTATTTTTGCGCTCATAGCTCAGCTGGATAGAGCATTTGATTGCGGTTCAAAAGGCCAGAGGTTCGAATCCTCTTGAGCGCACCATATTATTTATCTTCTTTAATTTTTCTTTTAGCTAATCCCATATGCTCGTAAGCATCAATTTCTTTTTTGTAAGATCCAGAAATTTTCTTAAGTTCTTTATTTAAGTAACTGACTGTTTGTGCACTTGCATTAATATTTGCAGCCAAAGCAGAAACAAATTCTAGTTTCTTTTTTGTTGCTTCATCTAATTCTTTAGAAGTTTTTGAACCAAGTTTATGTGTCTGCACATAAAGTTTGGCAAGTTCTTTTAATTCAATATCCGTTAGCTTAACATCGGAAGCAGCAATTATCATTTTATCTAAGTCTGTATCAAATTTTTTAGTCTTTTCAGCTACATGCTGCTTTTGACTAGTTTTTTGCTTTTTAATTGTTTTTTTGCCATCACTTGTAATAAGATAAGCAATCACGCCTAAAAACAATAAAAGCGCTAAAGCAGCACAAAAAATAACCAAAAAAATATGGCTCATTTACAGTTTGCCTACAAAATTTCGCTTCCTTCTTGCAAAAAGAGCTAAAACCACCATCAATGCAAATCCCCAATAAACATAATTAGGAATTTGAGCCGCTTCGCCTGCAGCGTAAGAATGAAGTCCTGTTAAAAAGTAATTTACTCCAAAATAAGTCATAATAATAACCCAATAAGCAAACATACTCCATAAAGCAAACACAAATTGATTACAATATTTTGGAATCATTCTAAGATGCAAAATTGCTGCATAAACCAAAATACTAACTAAAGCCCAAGTTTCCTTAGAATCCCAACTCCAATATCTCCCCCAACTTTCATTTGCCCAAATTGCACCTAAAAAATTTCCTACAGTAAGCAAACAAAGTCCAAAAATCATTGCCATTTCATTAATTCTTGTAGCCTCTGTAATATTTCTCAAAATATTAAGATTATATTTTCCATCTTTCTTAAGAAAACACATTAAGAACAGTGTAAAGATACCAAGTAAGGCACAAAGTCCTAAAAATCCATAACTAGCAGTAATAACAGATACATGAATACTAAGCCAATAAGAATTGAGCACTGGAACAAGATTTGTAATTTGCGGATTCATTTCGCTTAAATGTGCAACCATTAATACAACACCGGATAAAATAGAAGTTAATGACAAGGCTATAGGACTTTTTCTAGAGAAAAATATACCCGACAAAGACAATGCCCAAGCTATATACACCATACTTTCATAGCCATTACTCCATGGAGCATGACCTGATAAATAAGCACGAAGTCCAAGACCTAATGTATGAATTACAAAAGCTAAAACATTTAAAACATATACCACTTTAAATATAAAAGAGATTTTTAAATTCGGTATGACCATTTTAGAAAAAACAAGAATCAAAAGTAAAAAACCCGCAATTAAATATACAGGAGCGAGTTTAACGAAAATTTCAGCCTTATTAGAAAAAATTTCCATTTCAACCTTGGTTTTACTAGGCATGACTTTATATCCTATTTTTTCTTGATATTCCTTGATAAATTTCAAGCCTTCATCAGCTCTAGTCCAATTGCCATCTTTAAAAGCATTTTCCACGGCACTAAAATAATTCTGTATTAAAGCCAAAACAATATGCCCTTCATCCCCCTTAAGAGTAGTTACAGCAGAAAAAGGTGCAAGCCAAACATTATTTGGATTATTTTGAACAGGAATAAATTTAAATAATTCACCACTAAAAACTAAATTTACAACATTAGCTCTTTCATCTAGTTTTATAATTTCCTTATCAAAAACTCCTCTTGCATTTGGGTTTTTACGATTTGCATTTTCAACATATTTTTGAAGTTTATAGCGATTATTCTCATCAAAGAAATCTTTATAAGAAATATATTTAGCGCTAGGAATTTCTAAAATATTTGCAATAGCATCACGAACTGCTTGATTTTGTGGCATTAAAATAAAAGGTTCTATTTGCCATTTATCTACATCAACGAGCATGGAAAGCATAACAGCGTTAGAATTTTGACCCTTATAGCTATCGCTTTGATGAATTTTTTCTAAAATTTCTCTTGATAGCGTATCAAAAGGCACCATTCTTCCATCTGCTGATTTTTGAACTATTAAAGTAGCAAGAGCTTTAGCATGATTAGTATTTACCACAGGTAAGGTTGAATTTAAATCTTGAGCAAAAGTCTTTTCAGAACCAAAAGATAGCAATAAAATAAAAATAATCACACTTGTATGTTTTAAAGTGTCTTTATTGATTAATCTTGCCAAAGTTCTAAATCTAGAATGAGGATTTAAAAAATTCATAAACATTCCAAGACAAAGCAAAAAATAACCTATATAAGTTGGTATTTTGCCTGGATCTTTATTTACAGATAAAACAGTCCCTTTTTCATCTTGATCATAAGAACTTTGATAAAATCTATAGCCATCATAATCTAAAACATTATTCATAAAAATTCTATAATCAAAATTTTCATTATTATTTTTTACAGTAATTTCACTTGCATAAGAAGCTGGAGACATAGAACCTGGATAACGATCTAATACAAAATCTCTTAAATAAATATCAAAAGGCAATTGTTCATAAGAAAGCGCCCAAGAAATAAAGAATTTTTGACCTGCAAGTTCTATCATAATAGGTTTATTATATTCAAAAATATAAAATTCTTTACTTTCATTTTTATAGCTTAATTCTAATTTTAAAGCATTAGAGCCAGTTAATTCTAAGTTTTTATTCTCATTGCTTAAAGCAAAATCTTTAAAATGTAATAATAAAGAATTTTTCCAATTTTGAGGCTCGCCAAAAGTAGAAATCAACATAGTTCTACCCACTTCTAACCAAGCAGATTTAAACCATAACCAAAAACTTTCATCTTGAGGTCTATTGGAGCCTTCTAAAGCTTCTTGCGCATGCAAAGAAGCAGCTTTAACTACAAAACTAATATCATTAATTTCATAAAGCCTTCTTTCCTTAGCATTTGCCTTTTCTCCAATTTTAAGGTCTAAATTTTGTCCATCTAACATACTTAAAAAATGTAAGTTTTCACTTGAACTTAAAGTTAAATTTTCATCAATTTTTACAAAAGGTGCTTTAACATTATCATTCATAAAAGCAAAGTTAACCCCTTCTATATTCTTAACTTCACCTTTTTCAAATTTAACATCAACACCTTGAGATCCTTTTTGAGAAAGCATCAAAACCAATAAAGGATCAGAATTATTATTTTCTTTATAAGTATAATGAGCATTTAAAATTAAATCTTTATATTTTAATACAGCTTGATCATCACCTAAATTAAGTTTTAGTTTAAAAGAATTAGCAAAAGGCAAATTTCCTATATAACGATCATTAACCGCACTATAGCGTTCTCCATCTTTTATAGCAGAAATACGCAAAGAAGTCTTAGAACTTTCTATAAGTGAATTTTGAGTATGCTCTCTAATAGGTAAAATACCTTCAAAACCAGCATATCTTGTCATTGCAGAACCCACTAAAATAAATAAAAAAGAAATATGAAAAATCATTAAAGGCAATTTTTTAAGCCCAAACATTTTATAACGAAACATCCCGCATAGTAAATTAATACCAAGTAAAAGTTGTATATATTCAAACCAAAAAGTATCATAAACCATTGCCCAAGCCGTAGGAGTTCCATAAGCACTTTCAATAAAAGTTGCCAAAGCACAAAAAAGCGCGAAAAGCAAAAACAATACAACCGAAACTCTTAAATCCCCTATGCTTTTTATTATATTTTTCATTCTTTTTCCTTTAAATTTTAAAGCCCTAAATATTTCTTTCTAATCTCATCATCACCTATTAAATTTTTAGCCTCGTTTTCCATTACAATGCGACCATTTTCCAAAACATAAGCATAATCACTTATTTTTAATGCAGAATAAGCATTTTGCTCTACCAAAAGAATAGTTATACCCTCTTCTTTTAAACGCACAATAATATCAAAAACTTCGCCCACAATCTTTGGAGCAAGTCCCAAAGAAGGCTCATCCAACATCAAAAGTTTTGGTTCGCTCATTAAAGCCCTTGAAATCGCAAGCATTTGCGCTTCCCCTCCACTCAATGTTCCAGCTAAAGCATGCTTTTTGCTTGCAAGTCTTGGAAAAAGTTTATACATTTGCTCTCTTAAATGCTCATAATTTTCAGCATTATTAAAAGCACCTATTTTTAAATTTTCCTCTACGCTTAAATTGATAAAAACACGCCTTCCTTCAGGAACTAAAGCTATACCTTTTTGAACTAAAGTATGAGTTAAATGTCTTTTAGTATCATAACCTAAGAAATTAACCTCACCAGTTCTTTTAACTGAGTTTAAAAGCGCATTTAAAGTTGAAGTTTTACCTGCTCCATTTGAACCTATAAGAGAAACAATATGACCTGTTTCCACTTTAAAATCAATCCCTTTAACAGCTTCAATTAATCCATAATAAACATGCAAATCTTTAACTATTAGCATCAAAATCCCCTAAATACGCAGCAATTACTTCTTTATGATTTACAGCATCGCAAAGTTTACCTTCAAAAATTGTTTTTCCATAATCAAGCACCAATACGCGATCACACAATTTATTTACAAATTTCATATCATGCTCTATAAGTAAAACGCTAATTTTATAATCTTTTCGTAATTTAAAAATGAGCTCAGCAAGTTCATCGCTCTCAGAGCTATTCATCCCAGCGGCTGGCTCATCAAGCAATAATAATCTTGGCTGAGTAGCCATTGCTCTTGCAATCTCAACTTTTCTTTGTTGTCCATAACTTAAGCTAGTAGCCTTTTCATGAACAAATTCTGCAATACCAAGTTCTTCTAATATTGCATAAGCCTTCTCTTTAAATACTTGTTCTATTTTTCCAAAACGTCCTAAATGCAAAAAGGCTTCAAAAATATTATATTTCATTTGTTTATTAAAACCAATAAGAACATTTTCAAGCACATTCATACTTGAAAAAAGTCTAATATTTTGAAATGTTCTAGCTATTCCTAAATGCACAATCTTATGAGGTTTTAAGTGATCAATTCTTTCTCCTAGAAATTCAACCGAACCTGAACTAGGTTTATAGTTACCTGTTATAATATTAAAAAGAGTTGTTTTACCAGCCCCGTTAGGTCCAATTAAAGCAAAAATTTCACCCTCATTGATTTTAAAAGAAGTTTCATTAATAGCCTTAACACTACCAAAACTTTTTGAAATTTGTTTTAATTCCAAAATCATTTTTTACTCCTTTTAAAACGCTTTTTAATCCCTCTAATCACATCACTCAACTCATAATAACCCATTATGCCTTTTCTTGCAAAAAGCATTACTAAAATCAGAACAATAGAAAAAACAACCATTCTAAGTCCTGGTGTTGATTGGATATCAAGATTTAAAGAATCTATTTTTATATTTAACTCATCTAAAAATCTAAGCCACTCGCTTCCACCAATAACCAATATCGCACCTATGATAGCACCTGTAGTAGAACCAAGTCCACCCAAAACAATAATAATCAAAAGCTGGAAAGTAAGTAAAAAATCAAATTGAGTTGGAGATACGGTAGTCAACAGACAAGCTAAAAGTCCACCACCTATACCTTCTAAAAATGCTGAAGTGCCAAAAGCTAAAGTTTTTATCCAAAAAGTATTTATTCCCATGGCACTTGCAGCATCTTCATCATCTCTTATAGCCTTCATTGCACGACCATATTTAGAATAAACTATATTTAAAATTAAAATAACCGCTACAATAGCAATACCGCCTGTCCAATAGATCGTGGAAAATTGTGGAATATCTACCAGTCCTCTTGAGCCATTAGTAATAGAAGGAAAATTAATAGCAGCTATTTTAATAATTATTCCAAAGCCTAAAGTTACAATAGCTAAATAATCCCCTCTCACGCGAAATACAGCAAAAGCTAAAATCAGGGCAAGCAAAGATGAACAAATTCCAGCTACAATTAAAGCTAGAATAAAGGAATTTGAATGGATAGCTAAAATAAAAGAACTAGGACCATCTAAAAAAAACTGATCATTTTTTGCATCAGCACTTAAAAGAACTAAAGCAGCTGCATAAGCTCCAATCGCAACAAATCCATTGGGTTCTAGTGAAAATTGTCCAGTTACACCATTAATAAGGTTGTAACTCACAGCCAAAATAATAAAAATAGCAATTTGATTAACAATGTTTAATCCATAGTCCCCAAAAATATAAGGAGAAATGAAAATAAAAATAATTGAAGCAATTAAAAAGATTAAATGTGAAACCTTAATTTTAACCATCATTAAAACCTACTCTTTTCAAAATTTATACCTAAAATTCCCGTAGGCCTAAATAACAATATAAACACCAAAAAAATAAAAGCAAATGCATCTTTAAAGCCTGATAAATCTGGGAAAAAAGCCACAACAACAACTTCAGTAAATCCTATAATAAGTCCACCCAAAACTGCACCTACTACAGAACCTATACCTCCTAAAACGGCAGCAGCAAAAGCTTTCAAACCTATTAAAGTTCCCATAGTAGGTTCAACAGAGTAATAATTTGCAGCCCAAAAAACACCTCCAACTGCTGCCAAAGCTGAACCTAGGGCAAAAACTATAGCAATAATACGATTTGCATCTATACCCATTAAATTTACTGTTTGTATATCAAATGCTAAAGCACGAATAGCTATACCATATTTGCTTTTATACAAAATCCATAACACTGCTATTAAAATAACAAATGTAAGAGCAGGAACCATTAAAGAACCATAAGTTGTTATCACTCCACCAAAATTAACACTTTCCTCAAAATAACTTGGCGGTGTAAAAGTTCTAGGTGTTGAAGTAAAAAGCATATTAAAAAGATTTTGCAAGAAAAAACTAATACCAATTGCTGTAATCAACAATGAAATTCTAGGAGCCTGTCTTAAAGGTTTATAAGCAATTCTATCTGTAGCCATTCCAACACAGGCAGCAAAAATCATTGCTAAAGATAAAGCTCCTAGAAAAGGAACATTTAGGTTAGTCATGCAAAAAAGAGCTGCATAAGCACCAACCATCATAATATCGCCGTGAGCAAAATTAATAAGTCTTAACACGCCATAAACCATAGTATAGCCAACAGCAATAAGAGCATACATACTACCCAAACTAAGCCCATTAACAAGTTGTTGTAAAAATAAAGTAGAATCCATAATCTTTCTATTTTTCCTTTAAGGATTGATAATATCTTTATAATTTTGCTTTCGATTTTTAATTTCTTTAACCACTACAGAACGAGTTGCATTTCCTGTTTGATCAATGCTAATAACACCAGAAACACCTTGATAATTTTTAGTTTGGTGAATTTTTTCATTGACGCACTTACTAGTAAGATTATCAACGCAAGCATTCATAGCATTTAGCATTACAAAATACGCATCAGCACCCATAGCCGAAAAATTTGGAACTTCTTTTGTTCCTTTAGCTTTTTCATAAACACTAATAAATTCTTTGCTTAATTTTGTAGTTGGATTATTAGCATCAAAACTATCTGTGAAAATATAACCCTCGCTTGCATCTCCAGCTAAACTAATAAAAGTTTGATCAGCAACTCCATCTGCAGAACCCATAGGAATATTTAAACCTGCGAGTTTTGATTGTCTTGCAAATAAAGAAGCTTCACTATAATAAAGCGGTAAAAAAATAAATTCTGGATTTAAACTTTTAACTTGAGCTACAATAGCTCTAAAATCTTTATCACCTGAATTAACTCTTAAAATTCTAAGAATTTGACCACCATTAGACTTGTACTGTTTTTCAAAAGCTTTTGCTAAACCTAAAGAATAGTCAGTGCTTTGATCTACCACAATAACAGCACTTTTGTAATTAAGTTTTGAAAAAACATATTTTGCTAAAGATGAACCTTGAAAACTATCCATAAAACATACTCGAGAAGAATATATTTTTTTATCAAGCAATCTATCGCCAGTTGCAGCAGGAGCGATCAATGGAATTTTATTATCCTCTGCTACGCGCATAACTTGCAATGTATTAGCAGTAACCATTTCCCCTATAAGACCTATAACTTTATCTTGAGAAATTAAACGATTTGCTCCACTCGAAGATTCTAATTTATCACCCTTAGTATCAATAATAGCAAGAGAAACCTTATCTCCATTACTTAAAGTTGATTGCATTGAATTTGCAAGTTTAATCCCTTCTAGTGCACTTTGTCCATATGCTGCAGTAGCTCCGCTAAGTGGTAAAACAACTCCTATTTTGACTTCCGCAGCACTTAAACTTAAACCTAGAATACTTGCTAAAATTAAACTTTTTTTCATTCTCTACCTTTATTTTAGTAATTATGGATTTATAATTGTTTTATAATTTTGTTTTTGATTTTGAATTTCTTTAATCACAACAGAACGAATAGCATTACCGCTTTCATCTATGCTAATCACACCACCAACAGCTTGAAAATCTTTAGTTTGATGAATTTTGCTATTAATACATTCACTGCTAAGATTATCAACGCAAGCATTCATAGCATTCAACATCACAAAATACGCATCAGCACCCATAGCCGAAAATGCTGGAAGTTCTTTTGTTCCTTTAACTTTCTCATAAGCTACAACAAAATCTTTTCCTAATTGTGTAAATGGATTGTTATAATCAAAACTATCAGTGAAAATTACTCCATTAACAGCACTCCCGCCAAGATCTATAAAAGTTTGATTATTAACACCATCTCCTGCTGCTAAAAGTTTATCAAAACCAATTTGTCTTGCTTGTCTCGCAATTAAAGCAGCTTCAGGATGATAAATAGGCATATAAACAAAATCAGGATTTAAACTCTTAAGTTGAGAAACCACAGCTCTAAAATCTTTATCTCCTGAATTAATAACAAGTTTTTTTATAATTTTCCCACCATTATTCTTAAAAGAATTTTCAAAAGCTCTTGCCAAACCTAAAGAATAAACATTGCTTTGATCTATGATGATAACAGCATTTTTAAGCCCTAAATCCTTAGATACATAAGTAGCAAATTTATCTCCTTGAAAACTGTCTTTAAAACAAACTCTACTTGCATATTTCTTTTTATCTAGCAATTTATCTCCAGATGCCACTGGAGCTATTAGGGGAATTTTTTTCTCTTCTGCTATAGAAATAGCTTGAATAGTATTTGGAGTTGTAGCTTCACCAATAATCCCAAGGACTTTATCTGTTGCTATTAAACGATTAACTCCGTTTGAAGTTTCAAGCTTATCTCCTTTTGTATCTATTGTGATAAGTTTAATAACATCTCCATTTGAAAGTTTTGGTTGTAGCTTATTAGCCAGTTCAATTCCGTTAAAAACATCTTGCCCATAAGCTGCCACAGTTCCAGTTAAAGGTAAAACTACTCCTATATTAATATCCTTAGCATATAAGCAATTTACCATAGTTAAAACACTTAAAGTTAAAGTTAGTTTTTTCATAGCATTCCTTTTAATTATAGTTTTTACATTTTATTTTAGAAATATATTATGTTTTGTTTTTTGCGCAGGTTCTTCTTCAAGAAGGTCTTTTACTTGCAAATCAAGCGCAAAATTTCCACCTTTAATATAAGCAATAATATTATCTATATCCTCGTGGCTTAAATTTCTAGCATAAAAAGCCATTTGAGAAGCTGTTGTAGAACTGCTACTATCAAGAGTATAACCTATCAAAGCTCCTTTAATATCCTCAGGAGACATATCTTTTAAAATTCTAGATCCTATAACACTCTTTTCAGCATTATCTCCATGGCAAGTATTGCATTTATTTTGAAAATACAAAGCCTTCGCTTTTTCCATATCATATTGCTTATTTGCATCAAAGGTATAAGTAAAAAATGATTTCAAGTTAATACCAAAAAGCGCAACAACAAATATTGAACTAATAAACAACCATCGTATAATCATGATTTTCCTTATTTTATTGTAATTTCCGTTTGTGTTTTATTTTGATATCTATGTGTTTTTTTGTTGTATTTTTTTTCTTTTTTAATATCATAGCGATAACGAACAGTCCCTGAAACTTCTATATCTTTAAAGACTTCATCTAACGGAGCTGCAAAAACAAAATGATTTAAAATCATACCAATTAAAAACATTTTTTTCATTTTTATTCTTTAAACACAAAAAACGATTATATCAAAAAAAGATAATCCTTGTTAATGACCACCTTTATGTAAAAAATAAAGTCCTACACAAAGAGCTAAAATCGATCCAGCAAGAAAAGCCATATCCACAGGAGTAGCAAATTTCATCTGTAAAACCCTTTGAAAGAAATTTACCACTAAGACCATAATGATAACTTTTGCAAGCTTGTCTTTTAATTGATCTAAGCTATGCACCTCTAAAACCTTGCTTTGTTTTGTTTGTTTAAATTCTTCTATTTCGCTGATAAAAAGCTCATAAACTCCAAAAGAAAAAATAAACAAAACTAAAGCCATAAGATAAAGATCAACAGCTCCTATAATTAAAGCCACCACATCCTCATGCAAATCCACATTAGAACCTGCATCAAAAAAATAATTATAAGTATAAAATATAACTTTTAAAACATCATAACTTGCAATAAAAAACAATACAAAAGCTCCAATTAAACCAAAAATTACGGGTAAAATTGTAACAATACGACTTCTAACAAGTAAAGATTCAAATATTTTCTCTAACATTTTTTTCCTTATTTATTTTTTAATTCTAACCATTTTTGCGCAATACGCACAGCATTTGTTGCAGCACCTACACGAATTTGATCTGCCACACACCAAAGATGGAGTATTTTTTTATCATACACATCAGCGCGAATTCTTCCTACATAAGTTTCATTAGTATCACTTGTCATTAAAGGCATAGGGTATTTTTTATTTTTAGGATCATCTATGACAACAACACTTGGTGCTTTTTCTAAAATTTCTTTAGCTTTTTTTACATCTATTTCTTTTTCAAAATGCATAGTAATGGCTTCGCTATGACTTCTTAAAACAGGTACTCTTACACAAGTTGCTGAAACTTCTAAATTTTTATGTAAAATTTTTTGAGTTTCATTGACCATTTTAAGTTCTTCTTTGGTGTAATCATTATCCATAAAAACATCAATTTGTGGAATAAGATTAAGTGCTAAAGTATAAGGAAAAGTTTGAGATTTAAACTCATCAAGTTTAAAAGCAAAAAAACTTTGCATGGCTTCGACCAATTCTTGCATTCCTTCTTTTCCTGCTCCACTTGCAGCCTGATAGGTACTTACATCAACACGCTTTAAATTAAATGCATCATTTAAAGGTTTTAAAACTTGCACCATTTGTATGGTAGAACAATTTGGATTAGCAATAATCCCTGTTTTTTTCCAATCTTTAATATCCTCAGGATTGCATTCAGGAACCACCAAAGGAACATCTTTTTCCATTCTAAAATGACTTGTATTATCAATAACAACAGCACCAGATTCTGCTGCAAATTTAGCATATTTTTCACTCACACTTCCACCTGCGCTAAAAAAAGCAATATCAATAGGATTTTCTTTAAATACATTTTCAGTAAGTTCTTTGACTTTATAAGCTTTGCCTTTAAATTCTACTTCACTACCTACACTTTTTGCACTTGCTAAAGGTAAAATACTTTCCACTGGGAAATCAAGTTCATCTAAAACATTTAAAAGCTCTTCCCCAACCGCACCAGTAGCACCCACAATGGCTATTTTTTGTTTTTTTGACATTACTTATCCTTTATTTGATATTTTTTAATTTTTTCATTTAAAATTTTTATATCCATACCTAAAATTTGAGAAGCTTGATCCTTGTCATAATCTACACTTAAAAGAACTTCACAAATCAATTCTTTTTCTAAATTCTTTACATCTTTTTTTATACTTCTAGCTTCTAAGAACAAATCTTCACTTGAAATTTCATCATTTTCACTTAAAATACAAGCTCTTTGTACAACGGATATTAATTCTCTAATATTACCAGGAAAATCATATTCAAGTAAAGCATTTTTAGCTTCTTGGCTGAGCTGTTTTTCCTTAAAATCATATTCTTTACAAGTATCTTCTAAAACCTTTTGAGCTATACCTAAAATTTCTTCTTTGCGCTCTCTTAAAGGTGGGATATTAATAGGAACAGTGTTTAAACGATAATATAAATCTGAACGAAATTCGCCATTTTTTATTTTTTCATCTAAATTTGCATTAGTTGCACTGATAATTCTTACATCTATTTTGATGCTTTTCGTACTTCCAAGTCGCGTAATTTCTTTTTCTTGCAAAGCTCTTAAAAGTTTGGCTTGAATTTCATAAGGCATTTCGCCAATTTCATCTAAAAACAAAGTGCCCTCATTAGCCATTTCAAAAAGCCCTATTTTAGTTGCATTGGCATCAGTAAAAGCACCTTTTTCAAAACCAAAAAGCTCACTTTCAATCAAATTTGCAGGAATGGCTGCCATATTAATAGCAACAAAAGGCTTATTAGAGCGTTTAGAATGAGTGTGAATATAACGAGAAAATACCTCTTTTCCTACTCCACTCTCTCCAAAAAACATTACAGAAGCATCAGTTTTAGCCGCTTTTTGACTTAAATTTAATGTTTTTTCTAAATTAGGAGAAGTTGAAAAAAAATCTTTATTTTCTTCTTTTTTTTCATTTTTTTTGCTTTTTTTATCGGCTGTTTTTTCTCTTATGATTTTAGCACGCTTAATAGCCTCGACTAAAGTATCAACATCAAAAGGCTTGGTTAGAAAATCTTTTACTCCCAAACGAACCGCTTCTATAGCACGGCTTAAAGTAGCATTTCCTGTCATAATAATAAAATCATATTTATTTTCACAGGCTTTAACAAATTCTATGCCATCAATTCCTGGCATATTAATATCTGTAATAATCAAATCTGTATTCTCATCTATTTTTTTTAAAGCCTCAGTGGCAGATTTGTAAGATTTAATATTAAATTCTTCATACTCTGCTAATGCAATTTCTAAGGATTTACGCATATTAATATCATCTTCTACTATGACTAAATTCATCCTAAGCCTTTTAAAAAATTTCTGCTATAGTATCTAATTTGCGCTTAATTTTGAATTTACTTTTTTTTAAGATAATAAATTATCGCATTTTGTTCGCCAAATTCCACGGTAAAACGTAAGGGTAAAATTTTAACATAGGTTTCACTTTGGGCACGTAATAAGTCGGTATTAACAATATCCTTAACACTGATTCTAGCTCCTATAAAGCAATCACTTAACTCATCTTTATGAGAATTTAAAAAATTAAATTTAGTTATTTTTGGCATATTATCATCAATCAATCCTAAAGAAGTTCGAGGTAAAACTTTTAAATCTTGAACACTATAAGAAATTTCACATACCCATTGTTCTTCAGTATTTTCACTTTGCGTCATTGCTAAGGATAAATTTTGATTTTGATGAAAGAGAATGAAATTTTTACTAGAAAGCTCTGCCCAAAAAATAAATTCATCTTGGGCAAAAAGCTTAAAGCTAAAAAAGATTAATAAGCAAACAATTCTTTCCACTTGTCTGCATCGATTTTAAGTTCTAAGTTTACTCTATAAAGCCCTTGATTAAAATTCTCATCAATAATACTTGCATTTTTAATCAAACCATTTACTTGCGCAGTAATAGTTGAACTTCTAAGCATTGCATCTTTTACAGTGTCTTTACCATTTACTTTCACACCATAAAGCTTACTTGCAAGCTGTCTGTAAGCATCTGTAATCGCTGCTCTTTTTGCTAAAGCTAGGGCTTGAGCAGTAGAAACTGTATTCATCGGAGCAATCCCTTCACCAACTGCTGTAAAACTAAGTTCCGTTTCGCTAGCATCTGGAGCCAACATTTTTTCTTCTCTGATAATATCACGCACATCATCTTTATCGACTTTTTGCACGATAACATCTTGAGATGGAGCAGTGCTATTTGCACTTGAATTTTTAGTTGCACTGTTTACACTTGGTACACAACCAGCGAAAATTCCTGCTATTGCTAGCATAAAATAAATTTTTTTCATTTTTACACCTTCAAAATATTGTAATTAGTAAAATAAAAAGCAATAAGCGTTCCAACTTTAAACTTATTACAAATCTAAACCAAAGTTTTCATCGCTTAACTCATCCTCATCATTTTCCTCTTTAGGACACTTAGCGATGCTAACCACCTCGTCATTTTCCACGTTAACAACGATGACGCCACTTGTGTTACGCCCTGCTTTTCTAATACTTTGCATATCAACACGTATCATCTTGCCTGAACTTGTAAGAGCCATCAAATCCATAGTTTCATCTACTATAACTACGCTAATAAGATCTTTAGTTTTTTCTGTAAGTTTCATGCAAATTACACCCTTACCACCTCTGCTTTGTAATCTATATTCTCCAGCATTGGTGCGTTTTCCTATACCTTTTGCGCTTATGCTTAAAATTTCTTGCTCATCATTTTCTACAACAACTGCACCTACTAATTCGTCATTTTTCTCTTTAAACTTAATAGCCGTCACCCCACGACTTACACGGCCGATTTCACGCACTTTGGCAAGTGGGAATTTGATACACATACCTTTTTTGGTTACTGCAAAGAGCATTTTACCTTGTGTGTTTATACTTTCTTCATTTTCAAAATTTTCATCATCTAAATTTTCAATTTCTTGATTTTCTAAATTTTCTTCACCACCACTGGTAAAAATTTCATTTTCATCTCTTTGAACAATAATAGCAGTTACCAACTCATCATTTTCATCCAAGTTGATCGCTCTAACTCCTACACTTCTGATATTTTGATATTCACTCAAATTTGTACGCTTTACAATACCATTTTTAGTAAAGAAACATAAAGATTTACTCTCATCAAAATCCGTGGTTGGAATAATAGCCATGATTTTTTCTTCAGCTTGTAAATTGATAAGATTTACCACTGCTTTTCCTTTAGCCGTTCTTGAGCCTTCAGGAATTTTATAAACTTTAAGCCAATAAAGCTGTCCACGATCTGTTACAAACATAAGCGTATCATGTGTATTTGCCGTAAAGAAACTTTCTATAAAATCATCATCATAAGTCGTAACGGCTAATTTTCCTTTTCCGCCTCGTTTTTGCTTTTCATATTGTTTACTAGGCACACGCTTAATATAACCGCGATGCGTAATAGTTACAACCATATTTTCATTAGGAATCAAATCTTCAATATCAATATCATCATAATCATCTTCAATTTGAGTAATACGTGGCACATCAAATTTACTTCTAATTTCTTTTAATTCATCGCGAATTAAATTTTCAAGCAAGGTTTCACTTTTTAAAATTTCTTCAAGTCTTGCAATTTCTTTCATTAATTCTGCAAGTTCATTTTCGATTTTTTCTCTTTCAAGTCCTGTTAAACGACCCAGTTTCATATCTAAAATAGCATTGGCTTGAAGCTCACTAAGACCAAATTTAGCTACCAAAGAATCTCTTGCGGTATTATTATCAGAACTGTTTTTAATTAAAGCAATCACTTCATCTATATTATCAAGTGCAATTTTAAGACCTTCTAAAATATGAGCTCTTGCTCTTGCCTTTTGAAGTTCAAAAATCGTTCTTCTAATAATAACTGTTTTTCTATGGGTTAAGAAAAGATTTAAAAGTTCTAACAAAGAGAAAATTTTAGGTTCTTTATTGTGAATTGCCAACATAATCACACCAAAAGTACTTTCCATAGTGGTAGATTTAAATAGATTATTTAAAACAATTTCACTCATAGCCTCACGTTTAAGCTCTATAACAACGCGGATTCCTTCTTTATTACTCTCATCTCTTACTTCAGATATTCCTTCAATTTGCTTTTCTTTAACAAGCTCTGCAATCTGCTCTATAAGTCTAGCTTTATTGGTTTGATAAGGAAGCTCATCTATAACAATAACATCTTTATTTGTCTTTTTTTCAATATGAGTTTTAGCGCGCACTTTCACGCGACCACGCCCTGTGCGATAAGCTTCTATAATACCTTTTTTACCATAAATTATTCCACCTGTTGGAAAATCTGGACCTTTGATAAACTGCATAATCTCTTCTAAGCTTGCATCTTTATTATCAAGCAAATATAAAATTCCATCTATCAACTCATTTAAACTATGAGGTGGGATGTTTGTCGCCATACCTACAGCTATACCACTTGAACCATTTAGTAATAAATTTGGAACCCTAGAAGGTAAAACATCAGGTTCACTTTCTGAACCATCATAATTTGGAACAAAATCGAC
The DNA here is from genome assembly GCF_001762445.1 of Campylobacter sp. BCW_6877. NCBI lineage: Bacteria > Pseudomonadati > Campylobacterota > Epsilonproteobacteria > Campylobacterales > Campylobacteraceae > Campylobacter > Campylobacter sp. BCW_6877. The sequence continues at coordinate 76,095 of NZ_MJWW01000059.1, forward strand.
CGTATCTTTATCTATATCTTTTAAAAGTTCATGAGAAAGTTTGCTCATTTTTGCTTCAGTATAACGCATCGCAGCAGCGCTATCGCCATCTATAGATCCAAAGTTGCCTTGTCCTGTAATACTTGGATATCTCATAGAAAAATCTTGAGCCATTCTAACCAAAGCATCATAAACTGCTGTATCTCCATGTGGGTGATAACGACCTATAACAGCACCCACTATACGGGCTGATTTGACAAAATCTGTCCTACTTTTTGCCTCGTCATTTTGCATAGCATATAAAATTCTTCTATGAACAGGCTTTAAACCATCTCTTGCGTCAGGCAAAGCACGACCTATAATAACACTCATAGAATAGTCTAAATAACTACTTTTTATAGAATTTTCTATATCTACAAGTTCAATATCAGAATCTTTGCTAAAAATATTCTCCATAAAAATCCTTCTATTAGTTCAAAGTTTTGATTATAGCATATTAAACTTTTGCATCAGCTAAAACAAGAGCAAAAAGTACAGAAATTTTATTTTCTTCTAAAACTTTTTTAGCTTCCAAAAGGCTAGAACCAGTCGTTACAATATCATCTACTAAAATTACAGGTTCGTGAATGGTTTTTAAGAGTTTGTAATTTCTTTTATGTTTTTGACGAAATTCTAAACTTTTTCCAGAATATTTAATATGATTTTGTGCTTTTAAAATATTAAAAACAGGTTTTACAAATTTTGTTTTAAGATATCTAGCTAAAATAGCAGAATGTGAATAAAGCATATCTTCAACCTTATCATCTAAAGCTATAACATTAATTGTCATTCTAGGATCAAAAAAATCTTTAAATTTTGCAAAACTTAATTTAGCAAGCATTTTATAAACGAAATAACCATAAAAATAATGTTTAGAGTGAAGCAAGTGTTGTATCTCATGGTATTTATAAAAAGAATAGACTTTGAAATTATTATCAAGCTTTCTTACATTTAAGGAAAATTCAGAAAGCTCTAGCTCACATAAATCACAAAAGCAAAGCAGAGCAAAAGCTCCGCAATTTATACACCTCAAAGTTCAGAGATTAAACTAGCTGCTTTATTTGCCATTTGTTTTATTAACAAATGAGTATAAAAAGTTGTTTCTTTTAGATCATCGAAACCTTGTACATCTTGCTTGGTGCGGATTGTAAATTTCTTATTTTTGTTTATATCGCTAACTTGTAAAACTCCTACTAGTTTTGAATGTAATCCTGTAGTATCTTGAGTTGCTCCATAAGATATAAATTCTAAATCAATCTTACTCACATAAGGTGAATTTTGATCGTTATTGTCAAGCACAACTATTCCTCTAGCTTCAAGTTCTTGTTTTAAATAAGTATAAAATACCGCATTAAAATTCACATCAACAAATAACTTTTTCCCTTTAGCATTTAAAACTTTTTGTCCTTCTTTTAAATCATAAAATCTATGCAAATAAACCTTTTTTAAAGCAATACCAGTGTCTAAAGTGCGTTTATTGGCACAACATTGAATTCCAACATCGCTAATGTATAAAAGCCCTTTAATCTTTGCTTCAAAGCCATCAGGACTTTCGCAAGAACTGCATTGAGAATTTCTAGAAATTTGATTAACTTGAGCAAAAGTATCTTGTTTAGTTGCACAAGCACTCAAAAATAAAATAGGCGCTATAAAAATCAAAAATTTTTTAAACATTTTTTCTCCTTAGAAAATTATTTTAAAATTGTATTAAAAATACAAGCAAATTTCAAGCCAAGTTTTAAATTTATCATCAATCTATCTTTAAAACACTCAAAAAAGCTTCTTGAGGTAAATTTACCTTACCTATAGCTTTCATTCTTTTTTTACCTTCTTTTTGCTTTTCTAAAAGCTTTCTTTTTCTAGTAATATCCCCACCATAGCATTTTGCTGTCACATTTTTACCCATGGATTTAACAGTCTCCCTTGCGATGATTTTATTTCCAATACTTGCTTGAATGGCCACTTCAAAAAGCTGTCTAGGAACTATTTCCTTCATAGCGCTAACAAGCTCTCTTCCTTTACCTTGTGCTTTCTCATTAGGCACGATAATGCTTAGCGCATCAACATTTTCACCCGCCACTTTAATATCAAGTTTTACCAAATCCCCTACTCTAAATTCTATAGGTTCATAATCAAAACTCGCATAGCCTTTTGTTAAGGACTTTAATTTATCATAAAAATCCATCACAATCTCATTTAAAGGTACATCATATTCTAGCAAAACACGCTCAGGTGTGATATAGTCCATTTTAACCTGCACTCCTCTTTTGCGATTTAAAAGAGTGATTAAATTCCCTAAAAATTCACTTGGAGTAATGATAGTGGCTTTAACATAAGGCTCTTTTATATGATCGATTTTATTAACAGGAGGAAGCTCGCTAGGATTTTGAATTTTAACAAGTTCTCCATCGGTTTGATAAATTTCATAAGTCACAGTTGGAGCTGTAGCAATTAAATCAAGATTAAATTCTCTTTCAAGTCTTTCTTTGATCACTTCCATGTGTAAAAGTCCTAAAAACCCTACCCTAAAACCAAAGCCTAAAGCCAAAGAAGTTTCAGGCTCATAGGTAATAGAACTATCGTTAAGTTTTAGCTTATCTAAAGCATCTCTTAAATCTTCAAATTTATCCGTTTCTATAGGATAAAGTCCTGCAAAGACAAAAGCTTTAGCCTTTTCAAAACCGCCTATGGCTTCTTTAGCCTTGTTTTTTACTAAAGTAATAGTATCGCCTACTTGTACATCACCTACAGTTTTAAGCCCTAAAACCACCACGCCTACTTCACCTGATTGTAAAGATTGAGTTTTAATTGGGCTTAAAGGATGAGGATAAAAAAGATCTTGAACTATATGTTTTTTATCCGTACTCATGACTAAAACTTCATCATTTTTAGCAATACTTCCTTCATAAATCCTAACTAAAGCCAAAGCACCCAAATAATTATCAAACCAAGAATCATAAATTAAAGCCTTAGTAGGAGCTTCATCATCTGTTTTTGGTGCAGGGATTTTAGTAATAATTGTTTCTATAAGCTCTTTTATACCCACTCCTGTTTTTGCACTCACGCAAATGGCGTCTTTACAATCTATACCTATAATATGCTCGATTTCATGCTTGACTTTTTCAATATCAGCATTAGGCAAATCGATTTTATTAATCACAGGAATGATTTCAAGATTATTTTCAAGCGCTATATAAACATTAGCTATAGTCTGTGCTTCAACACCTTGAGAAGCATCTACTACAAGTAAAGCCCCTTCACAACTTGCCAAAGAACGACTCACTTCATAAGAAAAATCCACATGGCCAGGAGTATCAATAAGATTTAAAACAAAATTTTCGTTATTAAATTTATAATTTAAACGCACCGATTGTGCTTTTATAGTGATACCACGCTCTTTTTCTATATCCATAGTATCCATAACTTGTGAACTCATCTGCCTATCACTAATAGCACCACACTCGCTAATAATCCTATCTGCAAGAGTAGATTTTCCATGATCTATATGAGCTATAATAGAAAAATTTCTAATATTTTTTACCGACAAAATTTCATCCTAAATATAAAATTTTAAAGCTAGGATTTTAACAAAATTTATGTTTAAAACAAATAAATTTTATTTTATATAAAAAACTTCAATTGAAATTTATATAAAGCATACTAAAATATCAAATGTTTGAAAAATATTTAAAATCAGCTATGTTTTTAGCTCTTTATCCCTTAGCAATGTTAGCTTCTAATTTGCACGAATTTATAGCACTAAGTCAAAATAACGAATCCTATCTCATTAAACAAATGCAAAGCGAACAAGCAAATTTGGACAAAGAACAAGCTTTTAGAAATTACCTACCCTCTCTTGGTCTAAACTCAGCTTATGTAGCCAACAATAAAGATCGCTTCATTATCGATCCACAAGAAAGTTTATTTGCTAAAGTCTCTCTTAATTTTTTACTTTTTGATGGGGGTGCTAGAGAGGCCAATTTAAAAGCTTTAGAAAGCAGAGAAAAATTAAGCCTTTTAGACAAAGAACAAAATAAAAATTACCTTGCCCTAAATGCAATCACACTTTATTTTAACACCCTAAGTCTTGAAAAAATTTTACTAGCAAATCAACAAAAAGTAGCTTTTTTAAAATCAACTTTTGAAAGATTACAAAAATTTTACGACGCAGGACTTAGCCCTAAAGATGAACTTGAAAGCATTAAAGCTAAATACCATTTAAGCTTATTAGAGCTCAGTCAAAATGAATTAAAACTTGCCAATATACAAAAAGAGATTAAAATTTTAAGCGATACAGATTTTAAAGTGCAAGGGAATGCTTTTTTAGAAAATCCACAACAAGAAAAAAGTCAAAACTATGAAGTAATGATAGCTAAAGAACAAATCAATCTTGCTAAAGAAAGTGTAAATTTAGCAAAAGCTGAATATTTTCCAAAATTTTATATTCAAGATAATTTTAACTTTTATAAAAACAATTATAATCCAAAAGTTCCGACTCCTTTTGCAAATTTAGCGGATCAATTCTTAGAAAAATATTCTCAAGGTAATCAGTTTATTTTAGGCATGGAATGGAAAATTTTTGATTTCAATGCAAGGGCTAAAGAAGTTGAAAAAGAGCGTTTAAACGTTCAAATAGCCAATGCAAACGCAAGATTTAGTGAGAGAAAAAATAAAGAAGAATTAAATTATTTAGACAAAAGTTTAAAAGTTTTACAAGAACAAATTTTAGCTCTTAATCTTAGCTTAAATGCTGCAAATTTGGCTTTTGAAAGTGTAGATAAAAAATACCAAGCAGGACTTGTTTCTTATGTGGAATATCTTCAAGCTTTAGAGGCTAAATTTAAAGCACAAAGCGATTTAGAGCTTGCTAAAAATGAATTTGAAATTACTAAAGCAAATTATTATTTTAATGCAGGTATAGATCTTAATTCAAAGGTTAAAGAATGAAAAAAATTCTATTTTTACTTCTTGCTTTTAATTGCGCCTTTGGCGAAGAAATTTATGCAAGTTTCAATGTAGAAGCATCAAAACAAAGTAAACTTGCCCTTGAAAGCATAGGTTTAGTTCAAAAAATTCCTGTAGAAATTGGACAAAAAGTCAGCAAAGGAGAACTTTTACTTGCTCTTGATCAAGAAAGTGAAAAAATAGCTCTTCAAAATGCCCAAAATTCTTATCAACTTGCTCTTGTAGAATACGAAAATACCAAAAGCAAAATGCAAAAAATCAAAGCTGTAGAAAATGTTATAGACAAACAAAGCTATGAAGATATGAAAGCTAAGTTTGATGCAGCTAATTTAAATTTAAACAAAGCAAAAATCAATATAGCTTATTATAAAAATATCATGACAAAAAAAGAATTGCGCGCACCTTATGATGCTATTATCGCAAATAAATTTATACAAGTGGGTGAAGGAGTAGGAGGAGTAGCTCAACCTTTAATAGAAATTTTTTCCTATCCACAAAGCAAACTGATTTTAAGTTTTGATGAAAAATACAAAGATAAAGTTAAATTAGGCGATGATTTCTTTTACAAAATCGATCAAAATGGTACAGAATTGAAAGGAAAAATCAGCCTTATCTATCCAAGTATAGAAGTAAAAACAAGAAAAATTTATGCTGAAGTGCAAACCACAAATTTAACACCAGGGCTTTTTGGTGAAGGTAGAATTATCACTAAAGATTAAAAATGTTTAAACTAGCTATAAACCGACCAATTACTGTGCTAATGTTTTTCTTAGCTCTCATGATTTTTGGGCTAATCTCTGCTTTTAGCATGAGTGTGAATTTATTTCCTAATGTTTCCATACCTCTTATAAAGATTACAAGCAAGGTAAATGGAGATTTAAATTTCGTAGAATCAAAAATCACTAAAGAAATAGAAAATGCTCTAAGTGAGATTGATGGGGTAAAAACCATAACCTCAGCTGCGTATGATAATTTTAGTGTGAGTGTAGTGGAGTTTAAACTGGGTAAAAATCTTGAAGTAGCTGCTAATGATGTGCGTGATAAAATAGGAACTTTAAGCCTATCTTCTAAGCCTGAAATTGAAAAAATCGGTTCAGATTCTGGTTCTGCTATTTCGCTTTTTTTATATTCTAAAGATAAATTACAACTCATGCGTGAAATCAATGACAAAATAAAACCTTTTTTGCAAAGAGTTGAAGGAGTAGGTAAAATCGAGGCTAAGGGGTTTTTAGAACCCCAAATTCGCATAGAATTAAAACCAAATGAACTTAGAAAATACAATCTTAACGCCCTTGATGTAGCAAATATTATCAAAAGTCAAAATTTTAAACAAGCCCTTGGCGAACTTAATAACAATCAAGATAACTATATCATCAAAGGCTATTTTGAAGCCACAAATTTAGAAGAACTTAGCAATCTTCGCATAAAAACAGGGGTATTTTTAAGCGATATTGCTAATATTTCAAGCCTTTATGAAGATAAAAAACAAAGTGCTTTATACGAAGGTAAAGAAGGGGTGCTTTTAGAACTCGGAAAAATCACAAATTATAATACCCTTGAAATGATTAAAAATGTCAAAAATGCCTTGCCTATTTTAGAAAAACAAATTCCAAAAGATATAAGCATTAATGTGCTTTACGATAAAAGCTTAAATATCCACAAGCACCTTTCTCAAGTGATTTTTGATATGGTTTTGGGAATTTTTCTAACCCTTGTAATTGTATTTTTATTTTTAAGAAATTTAAGTGCAACTCTCATTGCTTGCATAGCTATACCTACTTCTATCATTTCAACTTTTTTTATTATCGATCTTTTAGGCTATGATTTAAACCGCTTAACTTTCATAGCTTTAACCTTAAGCATAGGAATTTTTATCGATGATGCTATAGTAGTGATTGAAAATATTGCTAAAAAACTAAAAACTTATCCGCCTTTACAAGCTGCTTTTTTAGGTATCAATGAAATAGGTTTTAGCGTTTTAAGCATCAGTATAGTTTTACTTTGTGTTTTTATCCCTATTTCTTATATGAACTCTATACCAGGGCTTTTTTTCAATGCCTTAGGCATAAGCGTTGCAAGTGGGATAGTGATAAGCTTTTTGGTTTCTGTATTTTTAATACCTAGTATTGGAGCAAGATTTTTAAATCCAAAAGAAAGTAAGTTTTATGAAAAAACAGAAGTTTTTTTTGAAAAAATAGAGCAAAAGTATGAAAATTTACTCTATAAAATTTTACAAAATAAAGCAAAATTTATCCTAGCCACTCTTGTTTTTGTAGGGCTTTCTTTTGCTTTAGCTACCCGTATAGGACTTGATTTTTTACCTATGGAAGATGATAGCGAAATTCAAGTTTTACTTGAAAGCAAAAAGGATTTAAGTTTAGAAGCCATGAAAGAAAAAAGTTTAAATTTGCTTGAAAAAATCAAAAATGATAGCAATGTCAAATACGCTTTTTTACTTGTAGGCTATGATGATGCCAAAGATGCTACAAAGGCTAAAATTTATGTTAAACTTAAAAATTTAGACGAAAGAAATTTAAGACAAAGTGCTATAGTAAGTTTATATCGTCAAAAATTTCAAGATGAAAGTTTAAAAATCAAAATTTTAGAACTTCCAAAGATAGAGGGTGCAGGCATTGATGATCCCGTGCAGTTTTTAATCTTAGGAGATGATTTAAACACTCTAAAAGAAGCTGCTTCTCGAGCAAAAGAAATTTTAGGCACTAATGCACGCATTGTAGATATAAGCGACAATGCTAATGCTACAAAAGATGAAGTAGCCTTACACATCAACAAAGAAAAAGCTAAACTTTTAGATGTCAATCCTGAATATATCGCTGGGGTTTTAGGGTATTCTTTTTCGCAACTTAGCGTAGGAAGTATGGATAGAGGCAATTCAAAAGATGATATTATCCTAAGTTTTGCTCCAGAATTTAAAAAAGACATAGAAGCTTTAAAACGCATTAGTATTAAAAACAACCAAGGTGTAAATTTAGAACTTTCAAGCGTGGTGGATTTTATATACAGTAAGGATTTAAAAACTATCAATCGTTACAATAAAAACCGCTCTGTGAAAATCACAGCTGGAGTAAATGATCTTTCCTTAGGAGCGGTGCAAAAACTTTTACTAGATAATATGGATAAAATTTTAAATAATAATGCAAGTCTTAGCTATGCTTTTTCAGGCTTTATCAATCTTTTAGGTGAAACCGTGCAAGGTTTTGCTATGGCAGTAGTACTTGCTTTTGTTTTAATTTATCTTGTTTTAGCTGCACTTTATGAAAGTTTTATTTTACCTTTAATCATCATGATAACCATGCCTTTAGCCTTTGGAGGAGCATCTATAGGGCTTTTTATCACAGGGCATAATTTTTCGCTTTTTGTACTTATTGCCATCATCTTACTTTTTGGTATGGTGGGGAAAAATGCTATTTTACTTGTGGATGTAGCCAATAAAAAATGCCATGAAGGTTTAGATCCCGATAAAGCTCTTTTAATCGCTGGAAAATCACGCTTAAGGGCTATATTGATGACAACTTTTGCTATGATTTTTGCCATGCTCCCACTCGCTCTTTCAAGGGGTGCGGGCTATGAAGCTAATTCTCCTATGGCAATAGCCATTATCTTTGGGCTTATAAGTTCGACCTTGCTTACCTTACTCGTAGTACCTGCACTTTTTAAATTTTGTTTTAAGCTAGATAGCAAATTAAGAAAAATTTATGAGAGAGAAAAATTAAATTAACCAAAATGATTAATTTAATTTTTTTAAGTATTATTCTTATAAAGTGCTTTTAAGTTATCATAGGCAATTTGTATTTTTTCAAACTGTTCTCTTGCGTAAGCTTTTTCTATTGCACTTTTTCCTTGATGAAAATCAGGATGATAAAGTTTTACCAAAATCAAATATTTTTGTCTGATTTCACTAAGATCATTTTGCGGAGTACATTCTAAAGTATTAAAATAATTACTAAAAAGCTTAGCTAAAGCATTAAATTTCCATTTCATATTTTCTTTATTGTGAATATTTTGGCGAAATTTTTTATACTCTTCTCGGTCAACTTCAAAATTCACGCAATATTTTAAATGCTCACTCTCATCCGCAAAAGCTTCAAAAAGTTCAAGGGTATTCTCGTTTTTATATTCTAAAATTAGAATATTTGTCATTTCATTGTATTCTATATTATGATCTTGAAAATAATTTTTTATATAAGTAACAAATAATTTTTCATTAGAGCTTAACTTCATCAAAATTCTACCCGCAGCAAAATCAATCTTGATAAACAACATAGGCTTAAGCATATTATTTTGCTCAAAATTTAATCTAAAAGTTTTAAAATGAGCATCTTGTAAATTCTCTATACCTTCATTTGTACTTTTGCGATATTTTTGATCTAAAACTTTTAAGAAATAACGACGCTGTGGAATTTCATTTTCTTCAAAAAAAGAAAAAATTTTATTTTTTCGTCCTATGACCTTTGTGAAATTTTTGGTAATCAAGTCTTTAAAATACTGAAATACGCTAATATCATCTGTATTAACATTGATAGTTTCTAAAGTTTGCACGATTTGCATCTATTTCTCCCATAAAACCTCATTTTCAAAAAGCTCTTTAGTGCCTTTTAAAATTTCATTGGGTGTATAATCGGCTTTATAAGATAAAGATTGACACTTTTTTACAAAATACCCAAGATAAATATAATCTAAGTTCATTTTTTTAGCTATTTGTATTTCATTGAGCAAAGAAAATTTGCCCAAAGAAAAATACGAAAAATCAGGATCATAAAAACAATAAATGCTTGAAATTCCATCCTCTAAAATATCAATCAAATCAACACAAACGAGCTTATCTTCTATATAAAATGCAAGCTCATATCCAAAATTCATAAAACCATCGACATAAAGATTATAATACTGCTTAAAGCTTAAATCATAACGCTTCCAGTTCTTTTTTTCTTCCATAAAACGATGGTATTTATCATATAAAAACAAATGTTCATTGCTTAAATTGGGTGTTCTAAGCATAACTTTGGTGTTAATATTTTTATTTATAACCCTTCTTTCACTTTTTGAAAAATTATATTCATTAACTAAAATTCTAAGACTTAAACATTCATCACAATCTTTACAAATAGGGCGCGAAAAATACCTACCAAAACGACGCCAACCTCGTTTTATTAGCCCATTATTGATTTCTTTAGGGCAATTTTCAATGTATTTATACTCTATTCTTGAGTGTTTATCTTTTAAGTAAGGACACTGATCTTCAAGAGTACAAAAACCAATCTCAAGCATTAAATTTTCTTAATATCTGCATCTTTGATAAATTCGGAAAATTCATCCTGTAGTTTTTCTTGCTTTAAGAAAATTTCTTGCATTTCCTTATCTATGTTTGTTTCTTGATTTTTTTCGCGAATATCTTTAGCTAGTTTTTCTAAATTTTTTACACTTGCACCACTCTTGCTTGATTTCTTCGCTAATTTTGGAGTATTGGCGTTAGCTTGCATTTCTTTTTTAATACTTTTAAGACTGTCTAAAAAATCCATCTATTATTCTCTACTTTCTCGTATTTTTTTAAGCGTAGCAGCTATTGCAGCTATAACTTCTTCTTTATTTTCTTGATGACGATCTTCTGTTTTTTCTAATAATTCTTGCATATGTGTTTCTATGAAAGAGGTGTCTAAATACCCTCTTCTAAATTCTCTTGTTTTTGTAATAGCAATTAAAAATGGTATTGTTGTTCTAATATCATCAATCACAAATTCCTTCAAAGCACGCTCAAGTTTATTAACCGCTAAATCATAACTTGTTGCTTTAATAATAAGCTTTGCAAGCATGGAATCATAATAAGGCGGCACAGTATAGTCTTTATAAATATGACTATCAACCCTAACAGATGGTCCAAGAGCTGGGTAGTATTCTCCTATTTTTCCAGGACTTGGAATAAAATTTTTCCATACATTTTCAGCAGTAATTCTAGCTTCAATAGCAAAACCCCTAGGTTTAATATCGCTTTGTTCTATGTCCAAAATTTCTCCTGCTGCAATACGAATTTGTCTTACAATAAGGTCAATACCTGTAATTTCTTCAGTAATTGGATGTTCAACTTGAATTCTTGTATTCATTTCCATAAAATAAAAGCGATTATAATCATCAAGCAAAAACTCTATAGTTCCAGCATTTGTATAACCTACAGCCTTAGCAGCTGCCACAGCTGTAACACCCATGGTTTTTCTAAGATTATCTGAAATTCCAGGGCAAGGTGCTATCTCAATTACCTTTTGATGTCTTCTTTGGATAGAACAATCCCTTTCACAAAGATGGATAATATTTCCGTAGTTATCTCCTAAAATTTGAAATTCTATATGCCTAGGATTAACTACATATTTTTCCATAAATACTTCATCATTATTAAAGTATGTTAAAGCTTCTCTTTTGCAAGATTCAAAAGCATTTTCAAGATCTTGTTCTTTATGAACAACGCGAATTCCGCGTCCACCTCCACCACCTGAAGCTTTTAAAATAACAGGATAACCAATCTTCTCAGCAAAAATTTTAATTTCTTCCATGCTATAGGAATTTAATTTTTCAGTCCCTGGAACAATAGGTATGCCATTTTTAGCCATTAACTTACGAGCGATATTTTTATTTCCCATCTTATGGATTACTTCAGATTTTGGACCTATAAAAATAATTCCAGCATCTTCACAAGCCTTAGCAAATTCGTAATTCTCACTTAAAAATCCATAACCAGGATGGATCGCATCAGCACCACAAGCCTTAGCAATCTCGACAATGCGAGCAACATCTAAATATCCTCTTATAGCATCCGTTCCTATGCGATAAGCCTCATCTGCGATTTTTACATGCAAACATTCACGATCAGGCTCTGTAAAAACTGCAACACTTTTAATATGCAAATCTCTACAAGCGCGGATTACTCTAACAGCTATTTCAGCTCTATTTGCTATGAGAATTTTATGGATTTGATTCATAATTTGCCTTTTTTGTTATATTTTTATTGTAAATTTTAGCAAATTTTCCTTACAAAAACTTAGCAAAAAATTTAATTTATTTTAGTTATAATAAAACTTTTTAAAATTTTAATTCCAATAAAGAAAAGTTATAATTATAATGGTTGCTGATAAAAGATTATTTTATTTAAGTTGTATTTTAATCACCATAGGAATAGTATTTTCATACTCTCTTACAGCTTTTACTGTTCTTTTTCTTGACTATAGCGAGTTTCATTTTTTTATTCGTCAGCTTTTTTTTGGAATTAGTGGCATACTTATAATGTTTTTTATTTCTCGATTGGATCCTGATAAAGCACTTTCTAAAAAAATTATTTTAGCTATTTTGATTATTTCTTTTATCTTTATCATCATTTTACCATTTTTACCTTCTGTATTAGCAACAGCTAGCGGAGGAGCTAAACGCTGGATACGCTTAGGCCCACTCTCTATCTCTCCTGTGGAATTTTTTAAAATAGGATTGATTTATTTTTTAGCATGGAGCTATACAAGGCGTATTGATGATAGTAAAAAAGCTATCAGACACGAGGCTTTAATTCTTCTACCTTATTGCATCTTAGCTTCTATAGTTATAGGATATATTTATATCACTCAAAACGATTTAGGACAAAGCGTAATTTCTTTCTTTTTGATTCTAGCTTTAGCTTTTTTTGCAGGAGCTAGTAAAAGGCTTTTTGCTTTTGGAACTTTAATCATTATGATGATAGGTATAATGGTAATTTTTAGCAACCAAAGAAGAATTCAAAGAATCGCTTCTTGGTGGGGGAATATACAAGATGCTTTTTTACCTATGCTTCCTGATTGGCTGGCAAATGCTTTAAGGGTAAGTAGCAACAGCGAACCTTATCAGATTTCGCACTCTTTAAATGCTATAGCCCATGGAGGAATGTTTGGTGAAGGCCTAGGACTTGGAACTTTTAAATTAGGCTTTTTAAGTGAAGTGCATACTGACTTTGTTCTTTCAGGAATTACTGAAGAAATAGGACTCTTAGGTCTTGGAGTTATTTGCTATATTTATCTTTGGATGATTTTAAGAATTTTTAGAATTGCAGGAAGATGCGAAGCTAAACAAGATTTTATTTTTTGTTCAGGCATAGCCTTACTTTTACTTTTTTCCTTTTTTATGAATGCTTTTGGTATTATTTCTCTTACTCCACTAAAAGGTGTAGCAGTTCCACTTTTAAGCTATGGAGGAAGTTCAATGTGGGCAATTTGCATAGGCATAGGATATGTATTAATGATTTCAAAAAAGGTTAAATTATGACAATAGCTTTAACAGGTGGCGGAACTGGTGGGCACTTAGCCATAGTGCGTTGCTTATTAGAAAGTGCGATTAAAAAAAATATAGAATGTGTATACATAGGCAGTCAAAATGGTCAAGATAAAGCTTGGTTTGAAAATGAAGTACGCTTTAAGGAAAAATTTTTTTTAAGCTCTAAAGGAGTGGTTAATCAAAGCAAATTTGGCAAAATCAGTTCTTTACTCCACACCTTAAAACTCTCCAAAGATTGTAGAGAAATTTTTAAAAAATACCACATCCAAGCCGTTTTTAGTGTAGGTGGATATAGTGCAGCTCCTGCATCTTTTGCGGCTTTATTCTCACATTTGCCTCTTTTTATACATGAGCAAAATTCAAAAAGTGGCTCTTTAAATATGCTTTTAAAACCTTTCGCTACGAAATTTTTTAGCGCCTTTGAAAAAGAATTCAGCCCTTATCCTGTAGCAAATAAATTTTTTGATAATGCTAGGATTCGCAAAGAATTAAAAAATATTATTTTCCTAGGAGGATCACAAGGAGCTAGTTTTATAAACGAATTAGCTTTAAATCTCGCCCCAAAGCTTCAAGAGCAAAACATCAAAATCATCCATCAATGCGGAAAAAATGATTTTGAAAAGTGTAAAAAACATTATCAAAGCTTAAATATCCAAGCTGATATTTTTGATTTTAGTTCAAATTTGGAAGAAAAAATGAAAAATGCGGATTTAGCTATATCAAGAGCAGGTGCAAGCACCCTTTTTGAACTTTGTGCTAATACTTTGCCCACTATTTTTATACCTTATCCTTATGCAGCTAAAAATCATCAATACTTTAATGCTAAATTTTTACAGGATCAAGCTTTATGTCAAATTTTCACGCAAGTTTCGATCAATCTTGATGATTTTTTCAAAGCAATGTTAAAACTCAACTTAGAAGATATTTCTACAAGATTGCAAAATATAACACAAAAAAATGGTGGGGATATTTTACTAGAAAAAGCACTATCTGATAACTTGGCTTTTATACGATAAATATCCAAAGATATTTACCAAAATCCCTACAAAAATCAACATCAAAATAGCAAGTGAAAAATTTTCAAATTTGTCATGCAAAAAACCTATAATCCATTGTCCTTGTGCTGCGATTAAATACCCAAAACCTTGAGCTAAAGCAGAAAGTCTCGCTGCTATTTGAGCATTAGAGCTTTTTTGTGCAATAAAAAGCAACGCAATGCCAAAAACTCCACCCCATGGAAAACCCATGATGAAAGCACTGATGATAATAGAAATTTTGCTATCAAAAATAAAGAGCATACCAAAAGCGATCACATACATACTGCACAAACTAGCTATGTAAAAAGTATGTAAATTTTGCCTTAATTTTCCTAAAAGTAAAGGGCCAAAAAGAGACACTGGAGCTGCAACAAGTTGAGCAAATAAAACCATACTTGTAGAAAATTCTTTATCAAATCCTTTTTCTACAACAATTTGAACATACCAAAAAAACAAAGAATAAGCTAAAAAACTTTGAAATCCCATAAAAAGAGTAATTTTCCAAGTTGTTAAATTTGTAAAAAGATTGATTTTTTTATAAGCTTTTTTCTTAATGCGAAAAAATCTACCATTTTTAGCTTGAGGATAGTAAACTACTAAAGCTACAAAAGAAAAAATAGCCCAGAAAAACATAGCTCCAGCTAAATCAAATACACTAAGCAAAGGTATAGCTAAAGCAATACCCATAATCGAAGAAATACTCAAAACAAGACTATAAATTCCCATTATACTTGCTATTTTTTTTGGAAATTTTTCTTTAATAAAACTAGGAAGTAAAACATTTGCAATTGCTATACCACAGCCCATTGCTAACATTCCTAAAAATAAGCCATATACACCAAAATAAGAACGAATAATTTCGCCTAAAAAAATTAAAAAAATTCCAAAAACAATAGCACGAATAGGAGAAAAATACCCCACAATAAAAGAAATACTTCCAAAAGCTATCAAAGGAAGACTTGTAAGTATGCCCGCTACGGTTGAGTTTAAATAATACTTATCTTTAATAATATCAATAATAGGCCCCACTGCAGTAATTGGGGCTCTAAGATTAAAAGCTACAATAATAACAATAATAACATTAATCCAAAATATCTTTTTAAAAGAAGCCATAAAAGCCTTATTTGTTAAGTTCTACTTTGAATATTTTACCTTCTGCCATCTTAGGAATCCATAAAATATTACCTTCAATAAATATATCTGCAGGACCTTTCATCAAAGGAAATTCAAGTTTTACAGATTTAACATTATCTAAATTATAAATATATCCATTTAGATTATTTCCCCAAGAACTTACCAATAAACCATCTTTATAAGGAACTATTCCATCATAAGATTCTTTTTCATTTTTAATTATACTGAGTTCTTTTGTATTTAAATCATAAGCCATTACAACACCGCCACTTACACCATCAGGATGATAACCAGCTATAAAAAGCTTATGTTTTTTTCTATCTAGATATAACCCATTTGGACCGCCAAATTTTACTAAATCAAGTTTTAATAATTCATCATATTGCTTAGTTTTTAAATCAACCTTTAAAATAAGCCCTGTGCCAGTATCGCTAACCAAAAGCGTATTGTCGTCTAATTTTTCTATGTCATTTAAAAAGATTGCACCTTTAATAGGTAAATTAAAAATTTCTTTTTTAGTTTTAAGATCAAAACCGCGTAAAACATCGATATCTACCACATAAAGAGTTTTTCCAATCTCCATCATGCCTTTTGGTGCATTAAGATGGGTTAAAAATTTATATTCTAGCACTTTGCCATTTTTATCAAGCTTAGAAATAAATCCATCATTATCTTTCGCCAAAGGTTCAAGTTTTTCTCCTACATTAGATACATAAACATAGTTTTTATCTACAAAAATACTTTCAGGGCTTTTAAAACCATCAAATTCTTGATATTTTAATTCACTTGCACCAAGCAAACTTCCAAGAAGCGCTAAACTTAAAACATATTTTTTCATATTTTCTCCTTTATTTAAAAATATTTTCATTAAATTATATTTATTTAGATAAAAAAATGTGCTAGTTTTTTGATAAAAAATACAAGTTTTTTGTTTTTTGATATTGCTTAGGAGTTTGCTCATATTTCTCTTTAAATCTTTCAATAAACCAAGCTACCGAAGAAAAAGTGCACTCATTAGCTATTTCATTGATATTTTTTTTAGAAAATTTAAGTAAAATCTTTGCTTTTTGCAACCTTTTTTCATCTAACCATTTTTTAGGACTTTGTCCAAAACATTTCTTAAATTCTTTAGAAAAAGTTGCTAAATCTAATTTCGCAAAATTAGACATTTCATTTACGCTTAAAAATTCTCTACCACAATACTCAAAAAGTTGGGAAAGATCAAGGCGAAATTCTTTTAAAATTCCTGATAAAAAACTAATAAAATAAATATTCTTATTTAAAAGCAAATGTAAAAAAATCTCTTCAAATTTCAAACTCACTATAGGATCTAAAATTTGCGTATTTTCTTCAAAATGCGGTGAAAAACTTTCCAAAATTCCTTGCAAAATCTTATCATTTTTTACCCAAAAAATTTCATAGTTTTGAAACTTTTGATCTAGTTTAAAAAAATCTTTATACTTATAAATAAGTTCAATTAAAAATGCATTGTCAAAAAAAATAAATAAGCTTCATAAACTCCTTTACTAAGTCCTACATTACTTAAAGTATAGCTCCCAGCTTTTAAAAACAAAGTTTCATAAGAGTTAATCTTATAATCTTTTGATGCAGTATGTAAAATTTTATATCCTTTGCGAACAAAAGTTAAAAGATGACTTCCTACATTAACAAAAGTAGAATGCGAAGTATCCGTTTGTGTATATTTAGCAAAAGTGCAAGATTTAATTTTTTTATAATTGACACCTTTTAATTGCTTTAAATCTTCTGGTAAAGAAAGAATTTTATTCATCGTAATTTTTGCCTACATTCTAAAAGATACTTTTTAAGATCTTTTTCTTTCATTAAAATTTCACGCATACAAACGCCTGCTATATTTATATCTTTAAAATTTTCTATATTTTGAGCATTGATACCGCCTATAGCATAAAGTGGAATTTGACTAAATTCAAGTAAGGATTTTAAAAAATCAAGCCCTTTAGGTTCTAAACCCGCCTTGCAAGAACTTTCAAAAATATGCCCTACAAAAGCATAATTTACCTTATAACTCATCGCCTCTAAAAGCTCTTCTTTGCTATGGACTGAAGTACCAAGTATATGAAAATATTTTATTAATTTAGGCTCTTTTCTTAGCAAAGAAAGCGGTGCGTGAAAATAACGATGTCCCAATTTTAAACAAACCTTATCAAAAGAATGCAAAAAACAAGTCACTTTTTGCTTTGTGCAAATGCTTAAAACTTCTTTTGCTAAGTCATAATACTCAAATTCGCTTAAATCTTTTTCTCTTAAAACTATAGCATCTACCTTGGCCTTAGCAAGTTTTTCAATCTGCTTTAAGAAGTCTATTTGCACACATTTTCTATCACTTATAGCGATGATTTTTTTATCCCACATAAATGCTATCACTCATCACAGCTTGCAAATTGGATCTTTTAAGCATGGCTAAAATTTCATCTACACTCCTATCATCTGAAATTTCAAACTGCTCATCGCCCTTTTTCTCGCCCTTATGCTCACCTATACCCACACTCACTCCTGCACTCATTTTAGTAGCACCAAGCTTGATAACCTCATCTCTAAAACCTATTCTTTCACGACTTGAAATGGTAATACCCGCAAAAGGTAAAAAAAGTCTATAAGCACAAAGTACTTGCAAAAGGCGTTTTTCACTCACATCTTTAGGATGGATTTTGGCATTATTGATAATAGGTCTTAAACGAGGCACTGAAATAGAAATTTCAGCATGCGGATAAGCTTGTTGTAAAAAATGCGCATGAAGTGCCGTAGCAAGAGCGTCTTTTCTAAAATCATCTATACCCAAAAGTGCCGCAAAAGCCACTCCACGCATACCCGCTTTTAAAGCTCTTTCTTGAGCATTAAAGCGATAAGGAAAAATGCGTTTTTCGCCACCTAAATGAATTTTAGAATATTTTAAAGGATTGTAAGTTTCTTGAAAAACAGTCACATAATCACAACCCTTTTCATGTAAAATTTTATATTCATCTTCATTCATAGGATAAATTTCAACGCCTACAACCTTAAAATACTCTCTAGCTATTTTACAAGCATTTGCTATATATTCTACACTTGCAAACTCCCTACCCTCACCTGTTAGCATTAAAATTTCTTCTAAACCACTTTTAGCAATAGCTTGCATTTCTTCGTGAATTTCAGCTTCACTTAGCTTAGCTCTTGCGATTTTATTTCCTTTTTGAAAACCACAATAAACACATTTAGAATTACAATAATTTGACAAATAAAGCGGAGTAAAAAGAGAGATAGAATTTCCAAAATATTTTTGCTTGACTTTGGCGGATTTAAAGGCTAATTCTTCTATGAAATCTTCTGCTGTACTTGAAAGCAAGGCTTTTAAATGCTCTATACTTAAATGCGCTTGATTTAAAGCATTTTTAACATCCTTGGCGCTAAATTGACTCTCATCATAGCTTTGAACTTGAGTTAAAACCTTGTTTAAAATTTCGCTTTTTATTTCCTGCATGTGAGGTAAATGCTGCATATAATCTTGCATGATTAATCCCTTAAAAAGCCTGTTAATGGAGAACTTGCTTTAGCCTCGCTCACACTTGCCAAACCCGCCAAAAAAGCCGCTCTTCCTGCATTTACCGCCAAAGAAAAAGCTCTAGCCATCAAGGCTATATCTTTAGCTTCAGCTATGGCTGTATTTACCATCACCGCACTTACTCCCATTTGCATAGCTTCACAAGCTTGCGCAGGACTTCCAATACCCGCATCTACAATAATAGGCAAATCAATTTCATTAAGCAAAATTTGTATAAATTCCTTAGCACATAAGCCTTTATTGCTCCCAATAGGTGCTGCCAAAGGCATGATAGCCGCAGCTCCTGCATCACGCATAGCTCTAGCTGCGTAAAGATCAGCATGCATGTAAGGTAAAGGCGTAAAGCCCTCTTTAGCTAAAAGCTCGCAAGCTTTAATCGTTTCATAATTATCAGGCAACAAATACCTACTATCACTTATCACTTCTATCTTGATAAGTTCTCCGCAACCAAGCTCTCTTGAAAGCCTTGCAATACGTAAGGCTTCATCGGCGTTTCTTGCGCCTGAAGTGTTGGGTAAAAGTGTGATATTTTTAGGGATATAATCAAGTATATTAGCAATTTCCCCTGTATTTGCACGGCGTAAGGCTAGAGTGATAATCTGCGCTTTAGCTTCTTCTATGGCTGATTTTATAAGCTCTAGCGAATATTTTCCAGAACCTAAAATAAATCTTGAATCAAACTCGTATTTGCCTATTTTTAATTTATCATTTTTTAAATTTTCTTGCATTTTTACTCCTTATTTGCTAAAAGCTCTAAAACAAGGTTACTTTGATGTCCTGCGCAAATATTTACCCTTGGCGCCATAAGTCCATTTCCTAGCTTAGCACCATTTACCAAATCCCCACATACATAGAAATTTTTAGCAATTTTTCTTGTTTGTATGCTGTTGCTATCGCCATAACCCGCAAGTCCTGAAGCACAGATTAAAATACTATCTTTGTAAAATCTATGAAAATTTTGTGCTATCATCGCTTTTGCGATAGCACTATCAAAGGCTTCACAAACTATATCTATATCTTTAAACAAAGACTTTAAATTATCCTCATCGATTTTTAAAGTGCAAATTTCAACGCTAATATAAGGGTTAATCTCGCTAATTTGCTCTTTTAAAGCTTCGGTTTTAAATTTACCCAAATCACTCACACGATAAGCTTGACGATTCAAATTACTAGGCTCAATCACATCAAAATCAATCAGCTTTAAAAACCCCACACCGCTTCTTGCTAAATTTATCGCTATATGCGATCCAAGTCCGCCCAAACCACAAACTGCCACACGCCCATTTTTAAGCTTGTCGTGAAGCTTTGGAGTGTGTCTTGCTCTCATCATAGCATCTAACGCATCTTTTGGAGGTAAAGTATTTCTTTCTATACAAAAAAGCTCATCATCTTCATTTAAAGCAATATTCTCTTTTGTTGCAAAACCATTGATAATCCAAACATCATTTTCATTTTTGCTGATATTATCAAAAAATTCCAAACTTGTTTTAAAGTCTGTATCAAGTTCTTTACCATTGAATTTCACTCTCATCATCCACCTCCTACAAAGCTTACGATTTCAGCTTTATCGTTTTCTTTTAAAATCAAATTTTCAAACTCACTTTTTGGTACGATTTCTCCATTTAATTCTAAAGCGATAAGTTCGATTTTAAAACCTTTTTCTTTAATAAAATCCATAAATTTAAGCTCTTTTAACTCAAGCTTTTGTCCATTGATAATCATTTTAAACCTTTAAAAATTTTCTATCAAGTCTTTAAAAACAAGACAAAGTTTTTCAAATTCTTCTATACTTACTCTTTCATCAATAGCATGAATTCTATCATTACAAACCCCAAATTCCACTACTTTTACACCATATTTTGCAAAATACCTTGCATCACTTGTACCGCCTTTAGTATTAAGCTCTGGCACTTCATGAGTGATTTTTTGAACGCTTTCATTCATTTTTTGAACGATTTTATTGTCGATATTTGTCAAAAAAGCTTCGCTTGATTGTTTTAGCTCTAACTCATAGTTTAAACCATGACAAATTTTTTCTACATAGCTTTTTACATCTTCTAAGCTTGTATCAGGGGAATTGCGTACATTAAACATAAGTTTTAAATCATTTGGCGTTATATTACATACCCCCATACCTCCGCGAATATCGGTAATAACAATTTTTGAAGGACTAAATTCAGCACTTCCAGGATCAAGATCAAAACCCGCTAAAAGCTTTAAAACCGGTGCAAAATCATGCACAGGATTGATACATTTTTCAGGATAAGCAACATGCCCTTGTTTTCCGCGGATTAAAAGCTTTCCATTAATAGAACCACGACGCCCTATTTTAATGCTATCGCCGATTTTTTTAACACAGGTTGGCTCAGCAACCACGGCATAATCAGGTAGTATATCTCTTTCTTGCATCCATTCTAAAACAGCCTTAGTTCCATATATAGCTTCGCCTTCTTCATCACTTGTTAAAATAAGACTCAGCCTAGCTCCTTTAAAATCCGCATTCTTTGTCGCATCTACAAAGGCTGCTACTCCGCTTTTCATATCTTGAGCACCTCTTGCATAGATAAAGCCTTCTTTTTCTATAGGCACGAAAGCATCGCTACTCCAACCCTCGCCTGCAGGCACCACATCTACATGCCCACCAAAAGCTAAATGCTCGCCTTCATCTTTAAATTTTTTAGTGAGTAAAAGGTTTTTAATGCCTTCTTTTTCTATAAAAAAAGCTTCAAAATCACTCAGTTCCATAGCGATGAAATTTAAAGCTCCATCATCATTTGGCGTAACAGATTTAAATTTTAAAAGTTCGATTAAAAATTCTTTTGCATTCATTTTTTATCCTAAGAAAGTTTTATATAATAAATTAAGAGCAAAATACTCTATAATTATAGCTGAAATTATATTGATTATAAAAACAACTTTTGCACTAAAAATATGACTATATCTTGCCACCACAAAGGCTAAAGCACTTACCCAAAAAAGTATAGCCACAACAAGCCCTAAAGTCATCAAATAAGCATGATCACTATTTAAAACCACACTTGCAGCACTAAGCCAAAATCCTATCACAAAAGGATTTGAACCATTTAAAAAAGCTCCTTTAATATAACTTTTCAAAAGACTTTCTTTAAATTCTTTATGCTCTAAATTTAAGCTTTCTTTCTTTTTTCTTAGCATCAAGTACGCCATATAAGTTAAAAAACAAAAACCAAAAATCGCCAAAGAACGCATAAAAATAACATTGTCTAAAAAATTTAAAAGCCCAAATTGAAGCAAAAAAAGATAAAGCATATCTATACTAAATGCTCCAAGTCCTACAGCTATGGAATTTTTAAAAGCTTTTAGTGCATAAGTTAAAATCAAAATATTTACAGGTCCAAAAGGCACACTCACTCCAAAGCCCAAAAAAACTCCACTTAAAAAAGAATCAAACATTACCATCTTTCATAAAATTTTCTATATCAAGTGCGATTTTATCAATAGCGCTTATAATATCTTCTATGTAGATTTTATCAAAATACCGCTCTAAATTCGCATCTTTTTCGTAGATATTTAAAATACTTTTTTCACACATTGAAGCATAACGCCCTACAGGCAAAACCGCCCCACTTGTGCCTATGCTGATAAAAAGCGAAGTTTGATTTAACAAAGAATAAAGCGTAGCATAAGCAGGAGCTTGCTCTTCAAACATGACTATATTGTGTCTTAAATCCTTGCTTTTGCATTTTGGGCATTGTTTATCTGTGATTATTTCATAGCCTATATTAAAAATTTCTTCGCATTTTAAGCAGCGAAGTTCAGGCAAAAAGCCATGCAAATGAATCACATCTTTACACCCTGCACGCTCTAGCAAATCATCTACATTTTGCGTGATGACAAAAAGATTTTTACCCCATTTTTCTTTTAATTGTGCGATTTTTTCATGAGCATAATTTGGCTTTACATTTTGAAGTTGCGCCCTTCTTGCATCGTAAAAATCAAGTACTTTTTTAGGATTTTTTCTAAAACCTGTTGCAGAGCAAACCTCCATCACATCGTATTCTTCCCAAAGTCCATCATTGTCTCTAAAAGTTTTAAGCCCACTTGGAGCAGACAAACCCGCTCCGCTTAATATCATTATATTTTTCATAATTTTACCACCTTAGCACCAAAACCACCTTGATTGATCGGTGCATCATTAAAGCCTTTGACACTTTTGTGAGTTTTTAAAAACTCTCTTACCGCAAAGGCAAGCTTTCCTGTGCCAATACCATGATAGATCAAAACCTCATCAAATCCCGCTATCAAAGCATCTGAAATAAATTTATCAAGCCTTGAAATAGCCTCATCACTCCTAAGTCCATGCAAATCCAAAGTTACGCTTAGATTGCTTGGTTTACTTACGCTTATACTTGTTTTTGCTACTTTTTTTGGCATTGCACCACTTTTTTTAAGCAGTTTTAAAGGCACGCGAAGTTTGATCTCATCGCTTTCAACCATAGCATCGTTTTTAGAAATGCTTATGATTTTACCCTTAATTTTTTCATATTTTACAAAATCTCCCACACGCAATTCTTCATTTTGTTCCATACTTGGCAAAATGATTTCTTTTTTAAGCTCATTGGCTTTATTAAGGCTTCTTTGCTTGTCTTTTGTGTCTTTAAGCTGTATGGTTTTTTTAGCTTCTTCTATGGCTTTGTGAAATTTAAATTCTAAATTTCTCAAACTCGTACGAAATTCTTGTTCATTTTTTTCTTTTTGCTCTTTTAAGGAAAGTAAAATTTCATCGACTTTTTGCTCTTTTTTCTCGACATTTTCAAGCTTAGCTTTTAATTCTAATTCAAGATTGATATTTTTACCCACAAGCTCTTCTAAATTTTCTTTATCCTCGCCATAAAGCTTTTTAGCCTCGCTAACTAAATTCGGCGGAATCTGATAACGCAAAGCGGTTTCAAAGGCATAAGATTTTCCTATAGTACCTTTTAAAAACTCATATTTTGGGCGTGAAAGCTCTTCATCATATAAAGCAGCGATGAGTTCAACTTGCTCATTCTTTGCTAAAAGCATGGCAAGGCGTTTGTGGTGCGTGGTGATGATGATTTTAAGATTATTAGCTATGAGTTTTGAAATTAACACACTATACAAACAAGCCGCTTCTTCAAAATCTGTTCCAAGCTCTATTTCATCGATACCTAAAAGCAAATTTTTCTTAGAAAAAAGCCTGGAAAAGTGCAACATTCTTCCTGCAAAAGTTGAAATGTCGTTTTTAACATTTTGCGGATCTTCTATGATGGCATCAAATTCTTTAAAAGTGCCGATTTTACTTTCACTTGCTTTTATATGCATAGGCAAAAGATGTTTAGCTAAAAATGCTGCGCTTAGCATGGATTTTAAAAGCATGGATTTTCCACCTGCATTTACCCCTGTGATGATTAAAACTTGTTTTTTAAATTCCAAACTCACGCTTTTTGGATTTTTTAAGGCAGGATGAGCGAAATTTTTAAGCACTAAATCCGTACTTTGATCACACAAAACAAATTCAAAATCCCTTTTTTTAGCAAGCAAAACCCTAGCACTATAATGATCAAAAAGATCAAAGGCTGTATTGATAAATTTTAAAAAAGGTAGGTTTTTTGCTAAAAAAGCTGAGAAATTTTTAGCGTATTCATAATAAATTTCTTCTTTTTGATTTTTGATTTTTTCTATATCATTTTGCAAATTTTCAACACTTAAAGGCACGATATAAAAGCCGCCACTACTACTCCTGCCTATGATTTTTGCTTTAATAGCATGATTAAACCCACCTCTTACAAGCAAGGCTTCAAGATTGTTTATAAGATGGATTTGTGTATCGATAAGATAAGGCATCAAAGCTTTTGTGTAGCAAAATTTCTTAAACTCAGCTATTATGCTTTCATTTTTTAATCTTAGAGCGGCATTAAGATTTACAAGTCTTTCATCTAAACTTTCTTTTAATTCTCCTTTCTCATCGAAATTCAAACAAAGCTCCAAAGCCCCGCTAACAAATTCTATCTTTTGCAACCAAGAGTCTAAATTTGTTCCTAATTTTATTTTTTTTAGCTTTTCAAAATAACGAAAAATTTTTACAAATTCAAAAATTTCATCTAAATGCAAAATTCCTTGCTTACTTAAATGCACTAAGGCTTTATCAAGATTGCCAAGCTCTGGCATAGCAGGAAATTCCACCTCGCAAAGCTCATGTATGCGTTTAAAATGAAGATTAGAATCTCCTTGCAAAAAAATCTCCTTATCTCTTGCAAAAAGGCCTTTAAATTCTTCTAAATAGCCGTTTAAATCAAGCTTTGAGATCAATTCTTCTTTTGCATCATTCATCATTTAACCTGCAATCTTTAATATCTATGATTAAAGAATTAAAACTTTGATTATTATCTTTTGAAATAAAACTTCCTGTACCAAATTCATAATTAAAATACGCCTTAGAAACATTGATATCTTTACATAAAATATTTTTATTTTGATTAAAAGCTACGATAATATCTGTTCTTAAACGACTTTTTTGCGTATTTTCAAATTCAAAAAATACCGCTAAAATGATAAAAATCACAAGCAAAATACAAAAAAAAGGTTTGGTTTTTTTGCCTAATTTTTCACGCAAAGCAAAAGTGATTAAGGCTAAAATTAAGATAATTAAAAGATATAAAAAAAACCTACTCATTTTTTTGCCTTAATTTATTGCTAATATCTCCCGCACCAAAACCTATAATAAGCCCTTCTTCAAAAACCTGCCCCTTAGAAGCTACCAAAAATTTACCCTCTCTTTTAATATCTTCTACAAACAAAGCCTTAGGAAAAACCGCCTTTAAATCAAGTTCTATAGACTCTTCTCCTGCGGCATAAACAGGTAAAATTACAAGCTCATCAACACCTTCAAAAGCCTTTGCAAATTCCTTTAAATTTGCGGCCAAACGCGTGTAGCGGTGAGGTTCAAAAATGGCTGTGATTTTTTTATATCCACCTAATTTTGCGTATTCTTGTGCTGCACTTAAAGTCGCTTTTATTTCGGTAGGATGATGACCATAATCGTCAATTAAAACCAAATTTTCATCAGCATGTAAAATATCAAAACGCTTTTTAATACCTTGATAATTTTTAAGCCTGGTTCTTATCGTTTCTATATCTAAGAAATTTAAAGCCGCCAAAATCGCCAAAGACGCATCAAGGGCTAAATGATATCCCATACCAAAAACCTTAAATTCACCTAAATCTTTCAACTCAAAACTTGTAAAAGGTTTGAAATTTTCTATACACATGGTGCAGTTTTTGATATCTTTGCTCGGATAAAGCTTGATTGACTCATTTTTATAATTTTTCAAAAACTCATCTTCAGCATTAATCACACGAATTTTAGCCGTATCTAAAAACTCCACATAAGCATGATGGAGTTTTGAAACTTCATTGCCATAATGATCTAAATGCTCTGCTTCTGCATTGGTAACTATAGCCAAATAAGGATTTGAATTTAAAAAAGAACTATCGCTCTCATCAGCTTCAAAAACAAGGTTTTGGCTTTCTTTATAAATCATATTTGAACCAAATTCTTTTAAAATCGCTCCGATAATCACAGAAGCATCATCGAGCAAAGAAGCTAAAATGCTTGAAGTTGTGCTTTTTCCATGTGCTCCTGCAACTGCAAAAACACACTTATCTTCTAAAATAAGAGGCAAGGCCTCCTTGCGTGAAAGACATTTAATGCCTAATTCTTTAGCGTGTTTAAATTCAGGATTTTCTTCTTTAATTGCAGCAGAGTAAATAACTAAATCTTTGTTTAAAATATTGTCTTTATGATGAGGGATGCTGACCTTAACCCCTTCTTTTTCAAGTTCTTTAGTAATTTTACTTTCCTTAAGATCACTCCCACTAATCTTAAAGCCTTTTTCTTTTAAAAATCTTGCTAAAGCGGAAATTCCTATACCACCTATGCCGATAAAATGGATATTTTGCATCATTTAAACCTTTATACTTTAAAGGCTAAATTTTAGCACTTTTTTACTAAAAAGAAAATATAAATCCTATTTTGAAATGCCTAGACGCTGACTTAATTGATAAAGATTTAATTCTTTATAAAATTGAGCGAAATTTTTATGGTATTCATCAAGCTCAAAGGCATGATTTGTATCTTTTAAGGTATTATTATTTTCAAAATAATACCCCTTAGCACCGCTATATACTCCATTTTTATCAATCCATACAGCATCGTTGATCCCAAATTCAAATTTCTCATCACTTGGTCTTGCTAATATATTTCTTCCGCCTACGCTTAAATACTTAACATTATTTAAACTTAAAGCATAAAGAGTTGGAAAAATATCCTTATGAGATCCTATACGATTCTTATCATAATAAATATTATCTTGCAAATCCTTAGGAATATAAAGATAAAAAGGCACGCTATAAGCAAAAGCTTTTTGGGAATTTAAATCCATACTCATTTCGCGTACTCTATGATCTCCAGTTGCTGCTATAATGACACTATTCTTAAATGGACTTTGTTTTACTTTATCTAGAAATTTTCCAAATTCATTGTTTGCATAAACATAAGCTTTGATAATATTGTCTTGTTTATCTTTTTCATAAGGAAGCATATTAAGCAAAGTTTGTGGAATGTTTTGTAATTTTGGCAAATCATTTTGCGGAATTTTATAAGGTGGATGATTAGAAATAGTAAGAGCAATTATAAGGGTGTTGTGTGGATTTTTTTGAAGTAAGTCATAAACTTTTTTATATAAAAACTCATCAGCAATCCCATAACCATTTTCGCTATCTTTTGCTCCATTATACTCTTTCATTAAAATATTTTCATCTATAATCTCATCTACTCCCAAAATACTGAGATAATTTTTAATATTTTGCCAAGATCCATTACCTGCACTTACAAAAATCACCTTATATCCTGCTTTCTTATAAACAGCAATAGGTGTTAAATCTAAATAAGTTTTCTGAAATTTACTTGTAGAAATATTAGAAAATGGACTTACAAAAAATAAGTTTGCAAAACTTGGTATAGTTCCATTACTAGAACTCAAAAAACGTTTGAATAAAAAATCTTGCTTAAAATGTTTATCTAACGAACCCAAAAAATTATGTTCTGTATTTGTAAAATCAGCCAAATTAAGCCCAAAACTTTCCATTAAGTTAACAAATACACTAGGATGATTCTTTTCAGCTTTTAGATTTATAGGACTTTGATGCAAATAATCAAAAAGTTTTTCTTTAAGTTCTTGTGCTTTCAAAGGTGTGATAACCTTCAAAGCCGCTTCTTCTTTATATTGTTTTAAAGCCCAAGAAAATGCCATAATTGGATTTAACATTGTATCATTTACAACACTATACTCACTAAAAGAATAATTTTGTACATTTATAGCCACGTGCTTAAATGGACCCCTTAAGGCTATAACATAAACAATAATTAATATTAAATTTAAAGCTATCAAGGGAAACAATCTTAAATTAATAGGTTTTAACTTTAAATTTAATATTTTCAAATTTAAAAAAATACAAAAAATTCCAAAAATCAACATTAAAGCTAAAATTTTTAAAATTGGATAATCATGATAAATAATACTTAAAATAGTTTTTGTATTATCATCTTTTAGAGTAAACATAAAAATATCAAATTTAGTCTTATAAATTTCGTAATAATAGTATTTTGCATAAGAAAATCCTATACAAAGACAAGAAAGAACAATTATATAAATGCTTGAAAAAATGAAATAAAAATTTTTACTATATATTACTAACTTATTATTTATTTTTATATTAGAAAAAATTAAACTTAAAAAACCACAAAGTAAAAGTGGCAAAAATGCTGCGCTTAAAAATCTTATATCATGAAAAATACCTAAAAGAAACATTAAAAAGATTTCATTTTTATCACTAATTAAACCAGTAGGGATGAAAGAATTTTGCATTAAAATACGATTAATGGTAAAAATTACTATAAATAATACACTAAAAATAAAAATTTGAAGTAAAATTTTTCTCATATTTACCTTCTTTAAAAATTCTTAAGAATTTTATCAAAACCCCAAAGTTTTCTTGCTTCATCACTTTTTTTAGGCTCTATAATAAGCATTTCTTCTTCAGAACCTAATCTACTTTCTATCTCACCAAAAGCGTTGATAAACAGAGTATCACCGTAAAAATTCCACTCATCTTTTGTTTTGCCTATGCGATTTACTCTTAAAATGCTTGTAGAATTTAAAAAAGCTCTTGTTTTTAAAAGTTCTTCCCATCTTTGTTTGCTTTCAAAGGTACAAGCACTAGGAACGATAACCAAATCAATTTTTTTCGCCATAATCTGTTGCCAAAAAATATCAAAATGCGTCTCAAAACCAAAAAGCAAAGCACATTTTAATTTTTCATAATTAAAAGTAAAAATTTTTAATTCTGATGGAGTTTTGTTGCTGAAAAATTTTTCTTCATTCCAATGTTCATAAGGCATTAAAATTTGCTGTTCATAGCTTTTAACACCATTTGGAGCAACTTTTAAGCAAAGTTTTTTATAATTTTTAGCTTCAACGCTTACATAAGGAGCGATGATTTCTAATTCATATTTTTTAGCAAATTTAATTAAACTTTCTTTTTTGGCTTCGCTTTGTTCTTTTATCATATTTCTTGGCATGTGTAAAAGTTCTGTAAAAAAACTATTGATCACATATTCGCCCAAAACTACCAAATTTGCCCCATTGTCTTTTGAAGCTTTAAGATAATAATCGAGCCTTGATTCACTTAAAGCTAAAGTTGGAAACTGTAAAGCCGCTATTTTACTCATCGATTTGCTCCACTTCTAATTTTGCTTTTTCAAGCTCAAGTCTTGCTTTTTTGATACTCTCTAAACCTTCTTTGTAAATTTTTACACTTTCATCTAAGGCAAGCTCTTGATTGTTTAATTTTTCCAAAGATTCATTAGCGTGTTTTAAATTTTCTTCAAAACTCATTGATGATTAACCTTGTAATTTGGTGCTTCATGAGTGATAGTAACATCATGTACATGACTTTCTTTAAGCCCTGCAGTGGTAATTTCAACAAATTCAGCTCTTTTTTGAAAATCTTCTATATCTTTAGCCCCAACATAACCCATAGAAGAACGCAAACCTCCTAAAAGTTGATGCACCACGCTTCTTATACTTCCCACATAAGGAACACGCCCTTCTATACCTTCAGGAACGAGTTTATCTTGAGCGGTACCTTGCTGAAAGTATCTATCCGAACTTCCCTTTTGCATAGCCCCAAGCGAACCCATACCACGATAAGACTTATATTGTCTTCCTTGATAAGTAAAAAGCTCTCCTGGACTTTCATCCGTTCCAGCTAAAAGCGATCCTATCATAACAGAACTCGCACCCACAGCTAAAGCTTTTGCAATATCACCTGAATATTTAATCCCGCCATCAGCTATGACAGGAACGCCAAATTTATTTGCTTCTTCCACGCACTCATCAATGGCCGAAATTTGAGGCACACCCACACCTGAAACAATACGCGTAGTACAAATACTTCCTGGCCCAATACCTACTTTAACCGCATCTACTCCTGCTTCACAAAGTGCTTTTGCTGCGGCTGCAGTAGCGATATTTCCTGCGATAAGATCTAAATTTGGATATTTAGTTTTAATTGCTTTTATCGTATCAATAATACCCTTAGAATGTCCATGCGCAGAATCAAGCACAACAACATCAACGCCTGCTTCAACTAAAGCATCCACACGATCCATTTGCCCTACTCCTATAGCCGCACCCACGCGTAATCTTCCAAAATTATCTTTATTGGCATCAGGATATTCTTTGCGTTTTTTAAGATCTTTTATAGTGATAAGTCCTTCCAAGCGTCCTTGTTCATCAACTATAGGAAGTTTTTCTACTTTGTTGGTGCTGAAAATTTTTTCTGCATCATCTAAAGTACAACCCTTTGGAGCAGTAATTAAAGGCATTTTAGTCATAACATTTTCAACCAAATTTGAAAAATCACTCTCAAATCTTAAATCACGATTGGTAAGTATGCCTATTAGTTTCTTATCTTCATCTACTACAGGAACACCTGAAATTCTATACTCTGCCATGATTTCTAAAGCCTCTGCAACACTTGCTTTAGGACTTACAAAAATAGGATCGATAATCACTCCACTTTCACTTTTTTTCACTCTTTTTACTTCTCTAACTTGTGAAGCTATATCCATATTTTTATGAATTACCCCAAGTCCTCCAAGTCTTGCCATCATGATAGCAGCTCTGTGTTCAGTAACTGTATCCATAGCCGCAGAGATTAAAGGCATATTTAAAGTGATATTTTTTGTTAGTTTAGTGTGAATTTTTACTTCCTTAGGTAGAACTTCAGAATACCCAGGACGCAGTAATACATCTTCAAAAGTTAAAGCTCTTTTTACAATTTTCATCTTTCATCCTTAATTTTTAATCATTTGTTCTAAACTTAAAGCCCCATCTAACAAGGTTTGTTCATCATAAGCTTTGCAAATCAGTTGTGCTGATATATTAAGCCCTTCTTTATCTTTTGCAACAGGCACACTAATGCCTCCAAGTCCTGCTAAATTTACAGAGATAGTATAAACATCTTCTAAATAAGTTTGCATAGGGCTTTTTTGAGTATCAAATTTAAAAGCCGTTGTAGGAGTTACAGGCATAAAAATAAGATCACAATCTTGCAAAATTTCTTCATATTTTGCCTTGATAAAAGCTCTAGCTTTTTGTGCTTTGATATAATACGCATCATAATATCCACTACTTAAAACAAAAGTTCCTAACAAAATTCTTCTTTTTACTTCTTCGCCAAAACCTTCGCTGCGTGTATTTACATACATTTCTTTTAAATTTTGGATATTTTCAGAACGCTTGCCATAACGCACCCCATCATAACGACTTAAATTTGCACTTGCTTCAGCTGTTGCGATGATATAATACGCTGCGATATCAAACTTAGAATCAAGCAAATTTTTATATACAATCTCATGTCCATTAGCTTTTAATATATCTATGGTTTTTAAAAGTGCGTTTTTTACTTCGCTATCTGCATCATTGACATAATTTTCAATCACTGCAATTTTTAATTTTTTATTTGCATTTAAATTTGGAGCGGTTTTGATAAACTCGATATTTGCACTCGTGCTATCCATTTTATCATATCCTGCGATCGCATCATATAAAATTGCCGCATCTTCTACATTTTGCGTTAAAACCCCGATTTGATCCAAACTTGAAGAATAAGAAGCCAAACCATAGCGACTCACTCTTCCATAACTCGGTTTAAATCCTACACAACCACAAAAAGCCGCAGGTTGGCGTACAGATCCTCCTGTATCAGAACCTAAACTTGCTAAAGCCAAGCCACCCGCTACCGCAGCAGCACTTCCACCACTTGACCCACCTGGAACACGCTCAAAATTTAAAGGATTTAAAGTTTTTCCATAACAAGAACTCGCTGTTGAACTTCCCATAGCAAATTCATCCATATTACAACGCCCAAAAGGAGAAAAACCATTAGCCTTTAAATTAACAATCGCACTTGCATCATAAGGAGCGATATAACCTTGTAAAATCTTACTCGCACTAGTAAGCTCCCAGCCCTTTACACTGATATTATCTTTTATGGCTACAGGCACACCTTCACCTGAAACACTTAAGTCCTTATCTAAAAATTGTTCGATATAAGCACCTATTTTTTTTTCTTTTTTTGCTTTTTCATTGAGTTCTTTTTTTAAATTTTCAAGTTCTTCTTTGGAGTATTTTAAAGCTTCTTTTAAAGTTGTCATTTATTTTCCTTTGTTTTTTTGATCAAAAATACCGCTAAAGCACTAAAAGCCAAAACCACCGCTATAGTTGTGATGATAATACTATTTGAAATAGGATTTTCTAGCATTGAATCCCTTTTAAAACTTCTTCACATCTTAAACAAGGCGTTTCTTCATCTTTACTTTGAAGTTTCCAACATCTTGGGCATTTACAAAGTGAAGCTTTGGTGATTTTAAATTTCTCATTCTCTACTTCAAATTCAGCCAAAATTTCTTCATTTTCATTACTGATTTGACTTACCATAAACCAATCGGCTAATTCCTCATTTGGGAATTTATTAAAACTGATGTTTAAATTTAATTCCAAAGTAGATTTAATGATTTTATCTTTTTTAAGCATATCAATTTGTTCAAAAAATTTCTCTCTAGCACTCATTAAAAATGTATCATCTATACCAAAATCATAATCAAAATCTTGAGTTAAACTTAGATCAAATACATCTTTTGCATCGCCTTTGATTAAAACATTGGCATGTTCTAAAGCCTCATCTACGCTATAGCTTAAATTTGGAGCAAGTAAATTTAAAAGCTCTTTTGTTATCAAAGCCATAGCCACTTGAGCGGATTTTCTTCTTTGAGCATTTTCATTATCGCAATAAAGCCTATCTTTACTAATATCAAGATAAATCCCACTTAAATCCGCACTTAAGAAATTTAAAAGCAAACTAAAACCTTTAGCAAATTCATAAGCAAAAAATGCCTCTTTGCTTGCTTTAAAAACTTTAGTTGCACGGCTTAATATCCATTTATCAATAAAACTAAATTCTTTAACTTCTAAATCTTTTAAGTCATTTGTATTAGCAAGTAAAAATCTTATAGTATTTCTTATTTTGCGGTATTGTTCGCCTACTTGTTTTAAGATATTGTCTGAAATTTTTAAATCACTTGAATAATCACTTAAAAGTATCCAAAGTCTTAAAATTTCAACTCCATAGGTTTTTGCTACATATTCAGGAGCAATCACATTGCCTTTAGATTTAGACATTTTTTGCCCTTTTTCATCCGTAGTAAAACCATGAGTTAAAATACTTTCATAAGGTGCACTTTCATTGATCGCTGTACCTACAAGCAAAGAGCTTTGAAACCAACCCCGATGCTGATCGCTTCCTTCTAAATACATACTTGCTCTTTTTTCTCCTGCATCATAAAGTCCGCTATTTAAAACTGCATTAAAAGTACTTCCACTATCAAACCAAACATCTAAAATATCATATACTTTTTCTAAATTTTCAGCTTTATATTTTGAATTTTCAGGAATTAAATCTTTGATTTCAAACTCCCACCACGCATCAGCACCGTGTTTTTCAAAAATAGCTACTACAAAGTCAAAAAGTTCATCATCAAAAATCACTTCTTTAGTGTTTTTATCTCTAAAAAAGGCTATAGGCGTTCCCCAGTCCCTTTGTCTTGAAATACACCAATCTGGTCGATTTTCCACCATAGAACCTATTCTTTTTACTCCGCTTTGCGGATAAAAGGTTGTTTTTAAAAGTTGTTCTTTTGCACACTCTCTTAAAGTTTTTCCTTGAAGTTTTGGTTCATCCATTAAAATAAACCATTGTTTAGTAGCTCTATAAATCACAGGCTTATGCGTTCTCCAACAAAATGGATAAGAGTGTATAAATTTAGAAGAATGTAAAAGTTTTTCGCCTAAAAGTTCTAAAATTTTTTCATTGGCCTTAAAAATATGAAGACCTATAAACTCTTCAAGCAAATGAGAAGGCAAAAGCCCTTTAGCTCTTAAAGTTTCATCATAACATCCGCTATCATCAACAGGCATTAAAACCTCAATGTCATATTTCAAACAAGCATAGTAATCATCTTCGCCATGTCCTGGTGCAGTATGTACAAGTCCACTTCCACCATCCATCAATACATGCTCGCCCATAATTAAAACAGATTTTCTTCCATTTAAAGGATTGATAGCTTCAAGTTTTTCAAATTCTTTTGCGTTTAATTCTTTTTGAATTTCTCCACTTGTAAGTCCTTTTTCTACCATACTTTTAAGTAAAGCACTTGCAAAAATCAAACCTTCTTTAGTGATCACATAATTTTCGTTAGGATTTAAGGCTATAGCTTGATTAGCCACCAAAGTCCAAGGCGTAGTTGTCCATATCACTGCACTTGCTTTTGAAACGCCTAATTTTTCACAAGCTTTTATATCCAAATCAAAAGCCACAAAAATAGAATAATCCTCTTTATCTTGATATTCTACTTCAGCTTCTGCTAAAGCTGACTTTGCCGCCCAACTCCAAAAAACAGGTTTAGAACGCTCACAAAGTAAGCCTTTTTTAGCAATCTCGCATAAAGTTCTATAAATCGCTGCTTCAAACTCAAATTTCATAGTCAAATAAGGCTTATCCCAATCTGCAATAATGCCTAAATTTTTAAATTCTTCTCTTTGGATATCTACAAATTCACTCGCATGTTGTCTGCAAAACTCACGAATTTCTTTTTTACTTAAGCTTTTTTTCTTTTCTCCAAGCTTTACTTCTACTTGTTGCTCTATAGGTAAACCATGACAATCCCACCCTGGAGTAAAACGCACACTCTCACCTTTAAAATAATGCGTTTTGATAATAGTTTCTTTTAAAATTTTATTTAAAGCATGTCCTATATGGATATGTCCGTTAGCATAAGGGGGGCCATCGTGTAAGGTAAAACTTTTTTTCGCATTTTTGCGATTTTCTTTCATTTTTTCATAAGCATAATTTTGCTCAAACCATTTTTTAAATCTTTGCGGTTCAAGTTCCGCTAAATTCGCCCGCATAGCAAAACTAGTACTGGGCAAAAGTAGAGTTTCTTTGTAGTCCATTTTTTCCACCTAATTTTTAATAATCTTAAATTCTACTCAAATTAGCTTTAATTTCTACTTTGTTTTTGGCTATAATTATAAGAAAAAAAGGAAAATTTATGAAACATTTGCTTTATCTTATAGGAGATGAGCTTACTATAAACGAAAAATTCAAAAATTATATTTATAGAACTTATGAAGAAAAATTTAAAGAAATTAACGAAATTCGCATACAAAATAAAACCGATAAAGATTTACCCTTTTTACTTGAAAATCTCTTAAATCAGTATGATTTTATCACTTTATTTACAAGCTCTTTGCATTATGCGACTGTTGCTAAAATTTTAGCAACTTTAAATGATGATAATCTTATCTTAAAAGATGATACCTTGGTTCCAGATAAAGCAGAATTTAGTAAAAATAGCTTTGTATGTAATTTTTCAAATTCAAAAATTAATGTCGTTAAAATAAATCCAAGCGGAAAATTACCTGATCTTCTTGGGCATATAAAATTAAATTTTGCATATTTTTGCATTTTTGGCATGGATGATGAAAGCGCTATATTACTACTGCAAACCCTAACAAAATCTTATGAGATAAGTATAAAATCAACCAAGCTTTTAGATAATCTTGTGCTTATTAAGGCCACTTGCGCTAATTTTGGAAAACTTGATGGTTTTTTAAATAGCGTAAAAAATCTTTTTGGACAAAAAGTATTTTTAGGTAAAGATCCTATACATTTTATAAGCTCTAAACTTTTAGAAAAAAAATTAAAAATTTCTTTTGCTGAAAGTTGCACAGGCGGACTTTGTGCAAGCACCTTAACCAAAATTTCAGGTGTAAGTGAAATTTTTGAAGGATCTATTGTAAGTTATTCCAACCGCATCAAACACGAATGGCTTGGAATTAGCGAAAGCGTCTTAGAAAATAATGGCGAATACAGTGAACGTTGCGTTTATTTTATGCTAAAAGGTATTTTTAAAACAGCTAATCCTGATTTTGCCTTAGCTATTAGCGGAGTAGTTGGCGAAAAAGATGAGGGAAAAATAAAATCAGGCACTATTTATATAGGTGCAATGTTTAGAGATGGAACTTTTGTCCAAGAAACTCTTTATTTAGATGGGGATCGTGAATTTATGCAAGAACAAGCCGTTTTAGCATCTTTTTGCTTGCTTTTAAAATTAAAACCTGAAATTTTTGAAATTTAAAGGATTTAAAAATGAAAGAAATTAAGCTAAAAGAAGACTTGGAAAAAATTTATCCCTTGATAAAACAATTAAGAAACAATCTATCTTTGAAAGTTTTTTTAGACAAATTCCAACTTGCTACACAAACTCAACATTATAAACTTTTTGCCTATGAAAATGAGGGAAGCTACAAAGCAGCTTGTGGAGTCATGCCTTTTAATGTGCTTTATCATAACCATTGTCTTTATATTTGTGATTTTGTCGTAGATGAAACTTTAAGAGGAAAAGGTATAGGTCAAGCTTTTTTGAAAAAAATCCAAATTTGGGCAAAAGATCAAGGATATGAAGAATTAGAACTAAGTTCAAGTTTTTTTAGAACACAAGCTCATAAATTTTATATCCAAAAAATGGGTTTTGAAAAATCCGGTTTTGTTTTTAAGAAAAATATCAAACTATAATATTTTTTGATTAAGCTTTGCATTTTATAATTAATATTATTATTTTTGATTTTAAGGAATAAAATGAATTTTAAAGAACTAATTTCAAAACGCAGAGCTTGTAAACTTTTTAATGATAAAAAAATCAATGAAAAGGATTTGCATTTTATCTTAGAAAGTGGAGTCTTAGCCCCAAGCTCACATGGATTTGAGCCTTGGAAATTTGTAGTATTAGAACAAAAAGAACACAATCTTAAACTCTCAACCCTATGTTACAATCAACAAAATGTAGCAAGTGCGAGTCATAATATTATTTTTCTAGCAAGAAAAGATCTTCAAAGCAAAGATGAATTTACACAAAAACAGGTGCGTCGTTTCTCAGGTTCTAGCGAAGAAAATTTTCAAAAAATTTTAGAAATTTACACCCATAAAACCAATGCAATGAATGATAATGAACTCTATCATTACGCACAACTTCAATGCTATCTTGCTATGATGCAAATGTCGCTAGCTGCAATGAGCTTAGGTATTGATTCTTGTATGATAGGCGGCTTTGAAAAAACTAAGGTTGATGATTTTCTTCATTTAACTTATCCTTTTGAAACTGCTGTAATTTTATCCTTAGGATATAAAGCCCACGAACCAAAATATTCTACTCAACGCTTAAATTTTAATGAAGTCGTTGAATTTTACAAGGAAAAATAATGAAAAAAGAACTTGAAATTTTTAGCACAAGATATTCTTGTAGAAATTTTAAAAATGAAAAACTCAAAAAAGAGGATTTAAATTCTATTTTAGAAATAGCAAGATTAAGCCCCAGTTCCTTAGGACTGGAACCTTGGAAATTTATAGTAGTGCAAGATGAGAAAAGAAAAGAAGAGCTTTCTAAAATTTGCAACCAACAAAAACATGTAAAAGATTGCGCTGTATTAATTATCATCATTTCAAGACTTGATTTTTTAGATTATTTTGAAGAAAAACTTAGAAAAAGAGATATGAGTGAAACAGAAATTCAAAAACGCTTAGATACTTATATGCCTTTTTTAAAATCTCTAAATCAAGAACAAAAAATATCTTATGCAAGAGAACAAGCTCATATAGCTCTAGCTAGCATACTTTACAGTGCTAATGCTTTAAATATAGCAAGTTGTACTATAGGTGGTTTTGATAAAGAAAAGCTTGATTCTTATTTATCACTTGATATTCAAAAAGAAAGATCAAGTTTGGTGGTGGCTTTAGGATATTGCAACGATGAAAAAAATCCTCAAAAAAATCGTTTTAGTTTTGATGAAGTTGTAAAATTTATTTAAATTTTGCTTTTAAGCAAAATTTAAATAAAAATAAACTGATTCTTTTTTGTATTTTTACTAAGTCTTTGCTTAAATTTTATACAATTTTGATTATAATTTTACATTTAATTTCACAAGGCTTGTTATGAATTTACCCAATATCTTGGCGATTTTTAGAATGGTTTTAGCGCCTTTGCTATTTTTTTTATTAATTCATAAATTTGAAAATATTCATCAAAGTTGGATTAACTATTTTGCTGCTTTAACTTTTTCATTAGCAGCTTTAAGTGATTTTTTCGATGGATATATCGCAAGAACTTGGAAACAAACTACAAAACTGGGTGGAATCTTAGATCCATTAGCTGATAAAATGCTTGTTTTAGCAGCTTTTTTAGGGCTTTTACTTACAGGAAAAGCTAATGAATGGGTAATTTATATTATATTAGTAAGGGAATTTTTTATCACAGGTTTTAGAGTTGTGATGATTAGCGAAAATTTAAATGTCAATGCTTCTTTTGCAGGCAAACTTAAAACCGCTTTTCAAATGACTGCGATAGGATTTTTAATCATGGAGTGGATAGGCGGAGAAATTCTACTTTATATAGCTTTGATTTTAACTCTTTATTCTGGATTTGAATACATCTATACTTATACAAAAGCTCAAAAAAAAGGAGAAAAATGAGATCTTTATTGTTTTTAATTATTATTTTGATTTTAGGAATTAAATTTTATTCTATTGAATTTTTAGCAACTGTTTTAGTCATCTCATTTTTAATCTTCTTTCACGAATTAGGACATTTTTTAGCTGCAAGATCTTTGGGTGTAAAAGTTGAAGTCTTTAGCATAGGATTTGGAAAAAGTCTTATAGAACGTGAATTTAAAGGCACAAACTATCGCTTAAGTGCTTTGCCACTTGGAGGATATGTTAAACTTAAAGGACAAGATGATATGCGTCCTGGTTTTGAAAATCTAGACAAAGATAGCTATAGCATTTTAAGCCCCTTAAAAAAGATTTATATTCTTTTTGCTGGACCATTTTTCAACCTGATTTTAGCTTTTTTTCTTTATATTATCATAGGAAATTTAGGTCTAAACAAACTTGCTCCACAAATAGGAAACATAGCGCCAAACTCTGCTGCACAAGACATAGGACTTCAAAAAAATGATACTATCTTAGAAATCAACGGTGTAAAAATTCAAAGCTTTGATGAAATTTCAAAACATTTAAGTTTAGAGCCTTTGAAAATATTAATCAATAGAGAAGGAAAAAATTTAGAATTTATTTTAACTCCAAAAATAGGACAAGGATATAATGACTTTGGGCAAATTATTGAAAAACCTCAACTTGGAATCAGTCCAAATGGTACAAGCACTCTTGTAAAACATCAAGGTTTAGAAAGTTTTAAATATGCCGCACAAGAAAGTTTTCAAGCTTCTACACTCATCATCAAGGGTATAGTAAAACTCATAAGTGGTGAAGTTGAAGCAAAAAATTTAGGTGGTATTATTACCATGACTGAAATTACCTCAAAGGCTGCACAAAATAGCTTTACTTTACTTTTATTTATCACTGCTTTAATTTCTATAAATTTAGGCATTTTAAATCTTTTGCCTATTCCTATGCTTGATGGAGGACATATACTTTTTAATATTTATGAAATGATTTTTAGACGCAAGGTTCCACAGCGTGTTTTTGAATATCTAAGTTATGCAGGCATGGCAATACTTTTAAGCTTGATGCTCTTTGCAACTTATAATGATATATCAAGGATTGCAGGTGAATAAAAAATTTTCCTACCCTATTCCAAATTTTACTGATAGAAGAAAAAGTATCATCTTTTGGCGCTATTTGCGTTTTCAAGCAAGAAAAATTCTATATTTTCCTCAAGTAAGACTTCTGGAAAAAACGCTTAATGAAGAAAAAAATAAACATTTAAAAGACTTTTTCTCTCAAAGACCCTATGCTTGCTACAATGCTACAAGAAGATTTTGCGATAAAAGTTTTAAAGCAAATGAACGCGTTAAAACACTTATTTATGATGTTGATAAGGGACTTACTTGTTTTAAATTTCTTCCCGAAGAACAAATGATTTTTTCTTTTGATAAAGATTTTGAGCTTTTTTTAGGATATAACCATAATGTTTACGAAGAAGGTTTTTGGGCTTTTTCTTTAAAATTTAAAAAATACACTATTTCACAATGTAATTTTTGCTTTACTTTAGAAAATAATCTTCTACTTTCTTGCATACAAGGATATAAATACAAAGATTTCAATATTTTAGAAATTAATAAAATTTTAACTAAAAAATGTCACGGTTTGCGCCCTGTTGCTTTACTTATAGAATGCTCTAAGATGCTTTGTGAAATTTTAAAACTTCAAGCTACTTTAGGTGTACATGAAAAAAATCAAATCCGTTCTCAAAAAGGAAAAGAAAAGGGCTATTTTGTAGATTATCAAAAAATTTGGCTAGAAAATGGTGGAGAATTAATAAAAATCGATAAACACAAATACTACAAGCTCCACCACTCGCAAAAAAACCTAGAAGAAATCCCTTCGCAAAAACGCTCCATGTATAAAAAACGTTTTGCTATACTTGAAAATATTAAACAAAATTTATTCCAAATTTTATCTAAATAATACTTTTTAAATATTCTACACTTTTCTCGCAACCTTTTTTTTGAAGTTTTAAAAGCCTCTCTAAGCATTCTTGAGATACTTCTTGGGGATAATAATACTGCATAGCTTTTAAATCTTCAAATAAAGCTTTTTCTATCTTAAAAGCCCCTTTACCTAATTCTTTAACCCCGCCTGTTCCTTTTTCTCTTTTAAAAGTCGCACAATAAGGATAACATTGCTCTACATTAATACGGTCAAGTCCTTCTTTTTTAAGAATTTCTACACAAGTTTTAATGTCTAAATTTCCTTCTCCTAAAGGAACGCCACAAACATATTCTACACCCTCTTCAATGAAAACTATATGATCCTTACAATGCGTGCTAAAAGTATATTTAGCCATGTCTTTGCAAGCTTTTATAGGATCTTCATAGGCCATCATGGAATTTCCAAAATCATATAAAAATCCTATTTTAGGATGATTGATCAATTTCAACAAATCAAGCAAATCCTCTGAAGTTTGATACTCATGATTTTCTATAGCAAGTTTTAAATCATATTTTTCCAAAATCGGTATCAAAGCTTTTATTTCATCCTTTGTAGCTAAAAAATCTTCTTTATCGAATCTAGTAGTAATTTTAGAATCATCATAAGCCCCATCGCTAGCATGTTTAACCTTTTTATTTTTATCGGTTAAGGGCACATAAGAGCGTATAATTTTAGCGCCTAAAATAGAAGCTACTTTAGCAATTTTTTCAAATTTATCTTTATTAAAACCCTTAGAGTCAATCTCACAATACATATTGTATTCATCCAATTTGGCTTTAATTTTTTTAAGATGATTTTCGTCATCGCTTCCTAAGCATCCCCATTCTTCATCCAAACCAAAATCTTTAATGATATTTATAATCACACCCTCACAGCCCAAATTTTTAGCAAAATCGATATAAGAAAATATATCCATCCTACCATTTTGAAACCATAAATGCATGCTTTCAGTTTCTAAACCTATTTTCATGATACCACTCCTTTTAATGCTTTTTTTTAGCTATCATCTTAAGTAAAATCGTAGTTACAATCACACCACAAATAGTAAAAATCCCCATTAACGCAAAAACAATTTGATAGCCTAATAAACCTTTAAAATGATCGATCATAAAACCATAAAGTGCAAAACAAAAAAGTTGTGGAGAATAACCAAAAATACAAGCTATACTCATAGCAGCTCCGCTAATTTCTCTAGGTACTTCTATCTCATCCACAGGTGCAAAAAATGTCGCACGCATAGTAAAAACAAGAGCGGCAAAACCTAAGGTTAAACTCATACCAAAATAAATATTTAATTTCTCATGAGGCATAAAAACAAAAATTAATATGGCCAAGGCTCCTAAAATCAAAGCAAAACGCAAATATCTTGTTGAAGATTTAAAGGTTTTATCTGCTAAATATCCCCCAATTGGCCCACCTACTAATTTTAAAGTGTATTGATTGATAATACCATAAGCACCGACCAAAGCCACAGGCATACCATAAATATCTTTTAAAAATGGAATAAAATAAGTCAAACCACAATACACAGAATAAATAGTAAAAATGGTCAAAGATACCACCCAAATTTCAGGAGTTTTAATCGCTTTGATAACTCCATTCCAAGCGGCTTTGTTTTTACTGATTTCATTTCCTTGCTCATCTTGGGTATTAATTTTGTCATCTTCAAGTAGAAAATATGCCAAAATACCTGCTATAATCACACAAGCGCTATAAAATAATATAGCAGCCTTAAGTCCACCTGCGCCAGACCCTAAAAGTAAAAAAATTCCCAAAGCGCTAAAAGCAACTATAGTATCTATAACACCACGTCCTGCTTCTAAAAATCCAAAAAGTCTTCCTTGTTGAGTAGAATCTCCAAGCAAGCGAATGGCTTTAAGCAAAACAGGCCAATACACAACTTCTCCAAATAAAGAAAGCAAACCCCAAGCTATTAAAATTCCATAAAAAGAAGGGAAAGTAGAAATATAAATTCCAACCAAACCCACACAAACCAATGAAAAAGGAATGAGTATTTTTTTAGAAAATCTATCTGCTATATAAATAGATGCAAAATTTCCTACCGTTTGCACTATGCCATAAACTGAGAGCGCGAGTCCAATTTGTGTATTGCTAAGATTCATAAATTCTTGCATAGGCACATAAAAGGCATCTTTTAAAGAGGAAAGTTTAAAAACAGTTCCTCCGCCAATAACTAAAACGATAAAAGTAAACCAACGAATAGGTTTCGTACTATTCATATCCACCCTCCTTTTTTAACAATTCGCAACTTAAATAATTATAT
Organism: Campylobacter sp. BCW_6877; assembly: GCF_001762445.1. Lineage (NCBI taxonomy): Bacteria > Pseudomonadati > Campylobacterota > Epsilonproteobacteria > Campylobacterales > Campylobacteraceae > Campylobacter > Campylobacter sp. BCW_6877. The sequence goes on from NZ_MJWW01000059.1 coordinate 119,599, forward strand.
CACGGATTAAGATAAAAGGTTAAAATTTCATCTTTAAATTATAAACAGTAATTACAAAAAGTTACAACACTTATTGAAGTATAAATTAAGTATATTTTGATATAATTTAGTCTTGCTTTATGCAAAATCCTTGCTCATGAAAATGGGCTTTAATATCCATAAGGAGAAAAGATGAAACATTATGAGGTTTTATTTATCTTAAAACCAACACTTACCGAAGAGGAAGTGAATGCGAAGTTGGAATTCGTTAAAGAAGTCCTAACCAAAAATGGTGCAGAAATTGAAACTGTTGTTCCAATGGGCACTAGAAAATTAGCGTATAAAATCAAAAAATACGAAAGAGGAACTTATTTTGTGATTTATTTCAAAGCTCCTACAAATTTGATCGCTGAGCTTGAAAGGGTGTTAAGAATCACTGAAGAAGTAATAAGATTTTTAATCGTAAAATATGAAAGCAAAAAAGAAATTGCAGCTTGGGAAAAACTAAGCCACGGGATTAAGCAATCTAAAAAAGAAATCAAACCTTTAGATGCTCCTGAAATTCAATAAGGAAAAAGATGTTTAACAAAGTTGTTTTGGTTGGAAATCTTACACGTGATATAGAAATGCGTTATGCACAAAGCGGTAGTGCTATTGGAGCTTCCGCTATAGCAGTAACAAGAAGATTTACCACAAATGGAGAAAAAAGAGAAGAAACTTGCTTTATTGATATAAGCTTTTATGGTCGCACCGCAGAAGTTGCAAACCAATACCTTACAAAAGGTTCAAAAGTACTCATAGAAGGACGTTTAAGATTTGAACAATGGAGTGATCAAAATGGACAAAATCGCTCTAAACATAGCATTCAAGTTGAAAATATGGAAATGCTTGGCAATTCCAATGCTCCACAACAAGGCGGAAATTTTGGCAATAATAGCTTTTCAAACAACAATTATAGTGGAAACTATGAAAATCAAAGCTATGATCCTTATATGAGTGAAAATCAAAATTTTAATAAAGCAAAAACAAACCCTGCTCCACAAAGAAACCAAAACCCACAACACGAAGAAAAATTAAAAGAAATTGATATCGATGCTTATGATAGCGATGATACTAATTTACCATTTTAAAGGATAAACTATGGCAGAAAAAAGAAAATACTCTCGCAAATATTGCAAATACACTGAAGCAAAAGTTGAATTTATTGATTATAAAGATACAGCAATGTTAAAACATGCTTTATCTGAAAGATTTAAAATCATGCCACGCCGTTTAACAGGTACAAGCAAAAAATACCAAGAAATGGTAGAAGTTGCAATCAAACGTGCAAGACATGTAGCTCTTATCCCTTATATAGTGGATAGAAAAGAAGTAATCAATAATCCTTTTGAAGGACTATAATCTTTTAAAAGCAAACTTGTAAAAAGTTTGCTTTTATATACATTTATTCTCAAAATAAAATTAAACCAAAGTATATTTTAAAACATCACTAAAAGTATCAACAGCAATGATTTCCATATTGTCTCTAACCTCACTAGGAATATCTTTTAAATCCCTTTCGTAATTTTTTCTTGGGATTAAAGCTATTTTTATATCTGCTTTATAAGCTGCAATTAATTTTTCTTTTAATCCACCTATTGGTAAAACTTTTCCTTTTAAATCTATTTCACCTGTCATTGCAACATCTGCTTTAACCTTTTTATCACTAAAAATAGAAGCAATGGCTGTGCTTATCGTAATGCCTGCACTTGGGCCATCTTTTGGAGTAGCTCCATCTGGCACATGTATATGAATATTATAACTATCATAAACATTAACTTTAGGATCGATAATTATTTTTTTAGGTATTTTTATTTTTCCTTCATCGATTAAAACTTTTATCATGCTAAAAGCAATTCTAGCTGATTCTTTCATTACATCACCCAAACTTCCCGTGAGCGTTAATTCTCCTTTACCTTTAATTTTTACAGCCTCTACTTTTAAAACATCTCCACCTACACTTGTCCAAGCCAAACCATTAACCTGACCTACTTGATTTTCTCCATTATTTTTTTCTATTTCAAAAACTTTTTTATCTAAAAATTCATTCAAATTTTTTGTATTAATAATGACTTTTTTAATATTTTCTAAAAGTAGTTTTTTAGCACTCTTACGACACAACTCTGCCACTTTGCGACGCAAATTTCTGACTCCTGATTCACGAGTATAATCACTAATGATTAACTCTATAGTTTCATCATCAATAGATAATTCATTGGATTTTAAGCCATGTTTTTTAAGCTCATCTGGAATTAAATATTTTTTCATTATATGAAATTTTTCACTTGGAGTATAAGAGCTAAGTTCTATAAATTCCATTCTATCTCTTAAAGGTGCAGGAATATTGCTAATATCATTTGCCGTTGCTATAAAAATGACTTTACTTAAATCAATATTAAAATTTAAATAATAATCCCTAAATTTAGAATTTTGCTCTGGATCTAAAATTTCTAAAAGCACCGCACTTGGATCGCCTCTAAAACTGCGATTTAATTTATCAATTTCATCCAATACAATTACAGGATTAATTTGTTTTGCCTCTATAAGTCCTTGGGTAATACGTCCAGGCATAGCGCCTATATAAGTTCTACGATGACCACGTAGCTCATTAACATCTTCAAGTCCGCCTAAGGCTATGCGAATAAGCTCTCTTTTTAAAGCTTTTGAAACAGAATTTGCCAGTGAAGTTTTACCCACGCCAGGAGGTCCATAAAGACAAAGTATAACTTTAGCACCATCTTTTTCTGCTATTTTTCTTTTTTCTAAAAGTTCCCTAACTGCAAAATATTCTTCTATGCGTTCTTTTGGTTTATTTAATGCATAATGATCATGGTTGAGCTGTTTTGAAACTTCTTTAATATCAAGTTTTTTCTTAGAAATTTTTTCAAAAGGAATATCTAATGCTGTTTCTATGTAAGTTTGAATCATCGATGCTTCGGAATTATCTTGATGAATGCGTTCGAATTTTTCAATTTGTTTTTTGATTTCTTTATAAGCATCTTCGTGCATAAATTTCTTCTTTAATTCCAGACGCTTTTGATACTCTCTAACCTCATCTTCTTTTTGTGTGTCAGAACCAAGCTCTTTTTGAATTTGTCTTAATTGTTCTTTTAAAAAATATTCTTTATTTACCTTATCAATACGAGAATGTACTTTATTTTTAATTTCTTTTTGAATTTTATTGGCTTCTATTTCTTGGGCAATTAAATCTATTAATTTTACTAATTTTTGCTCAAGATCTGTTAAAACAAAAAACTCATAAGCAACTTGTTTTTTAATACGCACAGTATTTAAAATCAAATCACAAATCCTAGATGCATCAAAACCTTCTTCAATTGTTCTTAAAAGATCCGGAGAAAAATAATGACTAATATTTGCCAAATTTTTTACCTTCTCTTTTAAAACTTCAAGAAGCGCTTCTTTTTTAGTTCCTTCTAAAAAGTCTTCTTTTATAAGTTCTATCTTGGCTTCCAAAGGTTTATTAGAAATTTGCTCTATAATTTTACCCTTAGCATATCCTTGAAAAAGTATTTTCACCCTTCCATCAGGTAAAGGAACTTTTCGCATGATAGTCCCAATCACTCCACAATTATAAATTTCATCAAAATTTCTTCCATTTTCCAACCTTGAAGGCGCAACAAAAAGCATACTATCATTTTTAATCGCAAGATCTAAAGCTTTCATATTGGATGAATCGTTAATAAAAATAGGAGTTATCATAAAAGGATATAAAAATAATTCATCTTCAACCAATACTGGTAAATTTGCTGGATAATTTTGTATCTCTTCAATCTGCATTTATTTTCCTTGTTTATTAAAATCTTTCAAATATACTTCTATACCAAGGAAGCTCAGGTTTGATAATACTTTGCTGATAAAATTCACTTTCTTGAAGTCTTTGTTTATAAATTTGTGCACTTTCATCATGCCCTATGCGCTGGTATAGATTTTCTATAGTACTATTAAGATAAAAAACCGCTAAATTAAATTTTGTAAGCATTGTCTGAACCAAAGGTTCATATTCTGTATAAGGATAATCTTTCAAAAAAGTATCTATTTCTTTTTGGCTTTCAAGCATTAAAGCCTGATTACGATTTGGCACTGCAAATGCATCAAATTTTGCTTTAATTTTAAGATAGCGAATATAATCAGCATTGCGTGAATTTCCAAATTTTTTATTATATTCATCTAAATAAAATTCAGCTAACTTATATTCCTCTTCATCCATATGAGCTTGTGCTAAAATAATTAAAGTAGTTTCCAATAAAGGATCGGCAATGTGCTCACTTGCCATGCCATTATAATGATCATCGGCTTTTTCCAAATCCTTGTCCTGTAAATCTTTAATAATTTGCTTATACCACTCACTAGCACTAAGATTGTATAAACCTTCATCATTTTTCGTACTACACGCATTAAAAAAAACACTTAAAAAAACCAATAAAAAAATACCTTTTTTCATACTTCACCTTGATTTATATTCTCAAAAATCTATATTTTAACGATTTTATAATTATGTTCTTCTAAAATTATAATAAAATTAATTAAATAATTTAAAATTTTGGAATGATTATTGCTTATTTTATGTTAAAATATTAAACATTATAACTTGAGGAGAAAACATGACCCTAGCTGTTAAATGCCCTATCTTAGGTTTTGAAGAAACCAAAAATATGGAATTTTCAACTATCGATGAAGTATTTGTAAGACTTAAAAGTCTTGATGGTAAAGACTTTTCTTTTGTTTTAATTAATCCTTATTTAATTAGACCTGATTATGAATTTGATATACCAACTTATTATCAAGAGCTTCTTTCTTTAACACCTGAATCTAATATGAAAATTTTTAATATAGTAGCCATAGCAAAAAGCATTGAAGAATCGACAGTGAATTTTCTAGCTCCAGTAGTCATTAATCTTGATAATAATACTATGGTACAAGTGATACTAGATACAGTTAATTATCCGGACTTTTTTCAAGCTGATCAAATTGCTAATTATATTAAAAAATAATGCTCTATATACTTGCAAATGGAGCTATGGCAACAGCCTTAGCCTATGGATTAAAAGATAATTATGAAATTTGTATAGTAGGAAGAAGCATAGAAAAACTTCAAGCCCTCACCAAAGAAGGCTTTAAAACCTTACTTTACAAAGATTTTAACATAGAAGGTAAAGATGTTATTTTAGCATTTAAACCCTATGCTTTAGAAAATATTGCTCAAATGCTAAAAGGACAAGCACGTATCTTAATCTCTGTTTTAGCCAATGTTGATTTTGAAAAACTACAAACCATCAAAGCTCAAAATTATGTTAGAATAATGCCTAATACAGCAGCTAAATATAAGGCTTCAACCACACCATATATACTTAAAAACTCTCATTTTGAAAATGAAATTTTAGACATTTTAAAAACTTTTGGCTCGGCTTATAAATTAGATAATGAAATACAAATGAATGCAGCTATGGCGATTAGCGGCTGCGCTCCTGCTTTTTTAGCACTTATAGCAGAAAGTATTGCTAATGCTGGAGTTTATGAAGGTTTGTCAAAAGAACTTAGTCTCAATCTTACGCGCTCTTTATTTAAAAGCTCTAGTACTTTACTAGAACATGAACATCCAGCTATTATCAAAGAAAATATTTGCTCCCCTGGCGGAGTTACAATAAAAGGCATAAAAATACTCGAACAAAAAGGAATTCGCGGAAGTTTTTTTGAAGCCATAAATGCTAGCAGCGCTAAATGAAAAAGGCTTTCATACTTATAGAAAGTATTAGTGCTATAACGATCATATCTTTAATTTTCATTGGCATTTTTTATTATTATACTCAACTTTACAAAAACTATGAAAATTTAAATATTTTTGAAAGACTCTATAGACTTCAAGAAGAATTATATGAAAAGCCCATTTTTAAAACCATCATACTTCAAACTTCAGCCTTAAAACCTATAGTTTTACAAGAACAGTTTGTTAATGATGGTATATTTCAATTTCAAAAATTATATTTTCAAGATCAAAATTATAGTGTTTATTTTAAAGAATGAGCAAAGCTTTTACACTTTTTGAACTTATATTATCACTAATACTTTTTACTTTTATAACTAGCTTACTTTCAAAACCTTTAATGGATTTTTATCATTTAAATTTCACTGCTTTACATACAAACAATCTTATCACTCAAGCACATTTAAACTTGCTTAAAATAGAAAAATTAATACAAAATTGTATTAATATTACATTTTCACAAAATACATTAAAATGTCTTTTAAAAGATGAGTTAATTAGCCTAAAAGATAATAAACTTTATCTTATTAACTCTGCTCTTATTTTAGAAAATAATCATACACTTTATTCACCTCATTCTGATTTTAAAACACAACTCCAAAATAGAAAAGATTTATATAATGACAATGAACATATTGGCTATGCTTATAAAATTAATAAGGTTGAAAAAATATTCATCTTAGAAAATGGTATATCTGCAAATTTTACAGGTAGTTTTATTCCTTTGCAAGCTCAATTAGTTATCAAATTGCAAAATGGAGAACTTATATATGAAATAAAGCCAAAATTTAATGAACAATTAAACCAACAAGGATTAATTTCTAAAAACATAAGCTCATTTAACCTGCAAAACAATAAATTAAAAATTTGCCTAAAAAGACAAGCAAAATATTGTCTTGAAAAAAGAATTTTACTATGAAAAAAGCTTATGTTTTAATTTGGACAATTTTTTTAATATTACTAATAAGTCTATGGATGAGCTTGACCTTAAACATATCTAGCTACACTCCAAAAATAATCCAAGATAGTTATTACTACCTTCAAGCTCAAATTTTAAGTCATAATGCAACACAATTTTCTAAATATTTTTTATATCAAGCAAAGCAAGAAAATAAAGAATGTTTAGATAATATATATTTTAATTACACAAAAGCTTTGATTAAAATAAAATATTTTTATCCTATTGCACAATGTGTTAATTTTAAATTTTCCAACTTTAATCCCGATGCAAATTTAAGCAAAGATGGTGTTATTATAGCCCACATTAGCATTGCTTTAAATCGTGATAAAAACGTCAATGATGAAATTTTACTCACAAAAAGCATTATTATTTATCCCAAAGAAAATTTTTGGAATTTAAAAAATTAAACCAAAGTCTTAGCAAGCTTAACACACTCTAAAAGACTTTGATTTTCGCATATATAAAGATTTTTAAAATTTAAAAGCTTCTTTGCTGTGCTTTGTCCTATAACTACAACCTTATCTTCTTCTTTTAAGCTATAAAATTTTAAAAAATTTTCTACACTTAAAGGAGAGGTAAATATAAAAATAGCAGGATGAGTAAGTTTTTTGTCACCTTTTTTAAAAACATTTTCATAAACAATTATTTCATCTAAATCCACACCTGCATTTTTAAGATCCAAATTTAAAGTCGAAACAATATTTTTAGCCCTTAAATACAAACATTTTTGCGTTTTTAATTCCTCTTTAAATTCAAGAAAAAGATCTTTTCCATAAGCCTTTGATGGAATTTTAATCTTTTTAAAACCTAAATTTTTAGCGTATTGAGCTGTACTTTGTCCTACAGCGTATAAATTGAGTTTGAAATTTAAAGTGATTTTTGCATGTTGTAAAGCTTTTAAAGCATTTTTTGAAGTACAGATTAAAACATCATACAAACTCAAATCTATACTAAAATCATAAAAAATAATCTCATTTAAAATAAGATTTTCCACCCCTTTAAAAGGAGTTTCATTTAAGAGGTAAATTTTCATAGATTTTACGCTTTAGCTCTTTAGCTGCCAAAAAAGCATCTTTAGCATCCATGATCGCCCTAACCACAGCCACGCCGCTTAAATTTATACCCTTTAACTCATCAAGCACTGCTTTATCAACCCCTCCTATAGCTACAACCCCTATAGGACTTTTATCACAAATTTGGCTTAAAAGCTCAAGGCTTAAAAGCGAACTTTCTTTAGTAGGCGTTGCCTTGATAGCTCCGCAACCTAGATAATTTACTCCTTGTATAAACTCAAGTTGTTCTAGCTTTTTAAGGCTTAAGCCTATGATTTTTTCATCTCCTAAAAGCTTTCTAGCTAGTTTTACTTCTAAATCTTCCTGCCCTAAATGCACCCCATCAGCATCTAAGGCTAAAGCTATGTCCACTCTATCGTTAATCAAAAAAGGTATTTTATAAGCCTTGCAAAGTTTTTGCACCTTTAAACCTAGTTTGTAAAATTCTCTTGCATTAAGCTCTTTTTCACGAAGTTGAACTATACTCACTCCGCCTTTTATAGCATTTTCTAAAGTATTTAAAAAACATTCCTCGCTTTTATTTCCCTTAGTAGCAACCAAATAAAGGCTAAGATCTAATTTATTTTTCATCTAAAAACTTGAAAAAATGATTTGTAGGACCACAACCTTTTCCAAGATTGAGTGAATAATAAATCGCATTTCTTACATATTCTTTGGCTTCACTAACGGCATAAAATAAATCCTTGCCTTTAGCTAAATTACCAGCAATAGCCGAAGAAAGCGTACAACCTGTACCATGAGTATTTTTAGTTTCTATGCGTTCGCCTTTTAAAATATAAATTTCTTTTCCATCATAAAGCACATCATTGGCATTTTCTTCACTATGCCCGCCTTTAAGTAAAACTGCCTTAGCTCCCAAGCTACATAAATGCTTAGCTGCCTTTATCATCTGCTCTTCATTGGCAATCTTAAAACCACATAAAAACTCTGCTTCAGGAATATTAGGCGTAAGAATGTCTGCAAATTTTACTATGGTTTGTTTGAAAAAATCACAATTTTCTTGAGGCATTAAAGCATAACCATTTTTAGCAAACATTACAGGATCGATCACTATGTTTTGAGGTTTAAACTCGCTTAAATTTTTAGCTACACAGCTCATTAATTCACAAGAACCTATCATTCCGATTTTAGTTGCCTTTGGCGCTATATCTTCAAACACGGCAAGCATTTGTTCGTCCACGCTTTGAGTAGGTATATCGTGTACAGAAATCACCCTTGCGGTATTTTCAGCTACCACACTTAAAACCACACTCATACCAAAAAGATTGTGTGCACTAAAGGTTTTAAGATCGGCTTGTATCCCTGCTCCACCACTACAATCACTCCCTGCTATAGTTAAAACAGGTATAAGTTCACTTCCTTTTGCTTTCATAAATCTTCCTTTAAAATTTTGATCCATTCTTCACCCTTAGGGCTTAATTTTTGTCCTTTAAAACTCTGTTTTGCAAAAGCTACGATCAAAGCATGAAAAATTTGATAAAGTTCGTAAAGTTCGCATTTTTTTCCTAAAATTTTACACAAATTTTCTTGCTCACTTTCTATGCCACTTTGAAAAAATTCTCTTAATTCTTCATAATTTTCAAACTCATAACCTAAGTAAAAAGCCAAACGCAAACTATAGCTATCTACAACCAAAATCTCTCTTTTACAAAGATAGCTTAAAATACCATCAACACTTTCAAAACCTAAACCTTTGATATTTAAAAGCCATTCTCTGCTTACATTTGTTTTAAAATTTTCTAAATTTTTATAAGTGTTTATGATACTTTCTACCAAGCCTTTTAAACGCTTGGCTTTGGTGTTGTAAAATCCGCTAGGCTTAATTAAAGTTGCAAGTTCTAAATTGGATAAAGTATTGATTTGTTCTAAGCTTGCAATATTTTCTTTTTTTAAATTGTCTAAAGCTTTTAAGACATTTTTCCAATTTGTATTTTGAGTTAAAATCACAGAAATTAAAAGCTCAAATTCACTCAATCCTTGATTTTCAAGCCAATCAAAATCATGATAATTTAAATCCAAATTTAAAAGCTTGGTAAAAATTTGCGCTCCAGTCATTTAAAATTCTCCTTAAAAGCCAAATAAAATTGCTTCACAGTACGACCACTTCTACTTGCTCTTAGAGTAGTAAATTCTTTAGCTTTAGCGTGTAAAAGCTCTTTATCACAAGAATAATCTTTAAAATAAAAATCTATCATCTTTAAATACTCTTCTAAATTTCCTTGATAAAAACTTAACCACAAACCAAATCTATCACTCAAGCTTAATCTTTCTTCAGCAGCATCGCTTAAATGAAGTTCTGTATGTGCAATTTGCGTATCAAGATTATCAGCAATGCTTTCACTTAATAAATGCCTACGATTTGAACTCGCATAAATAATTACATTATTTGGGGCTTTTTCTATGCTTCCCTCAAGTAAAGGTTTTAAAAATTTATAACTATCATCTCCCTTCTCAAAAGAAAAATCATCACAAAAAAGTATGAATTTAAAATTTTCTAATCTGATTTCATCGATGATATCTGCTAAGGCAAATAAATCTTCTTTATTTAATTCAACAAGTCTTAAGCCCTGATCTTTAAATTCGTTAAATATAGCCTTAATTAAACTTGATTTTCCAGTACCCTTAGATCCCCATAAAAGTGCGTGATTTGCCCCTTTGTTTTGAATGAAATTTAAAGTATTTTCATAAAGTGCTTTTTTTTGTTTTTCCATACCTACTAAATCTTTTAAAGCAATAGGATCGATTTCAAAAATAGGCTTTAAATAGTCTTTTCTTGCTCTATAAATTGCTGCATAAGTTTTGTTCCAATCCATTTTAAGCCTTTCTTAAATGCGTTAAAATTGCCTCTAAAATATCATCATCGTCTTTGCTTTTTGCTTTGATGAGTTCTTTTTCATCATTTAAAGCAGTAAATTGAATATTTTGCTCATAGTTGCTAATACTTTTAAATTTATTTAAAGCTAAAATTTTAATAATAATCAAAGATAAAAATTGCTTAGTATAAACGTCAAGTTTTCCAAAGCGATCTTCAATTTCACCTTCGATCTCATAAACCTCATGAACTTGCTCACACTTGCTAAGTCTTCTATAAAGTTCTAATCTTAAGCGATCTTCGCTGATAAGCTCACTATTTAAAAAGGCATTAACATTGAGTTTTAAATCAAGTTTATTTTCTTTTTGATCCACTTCATTTTTACTTAAAGCATTAAGTTCATCTTCTAACATTTTAAGATATAAACTATATCCAATTTGCTCGATATGTCCACTTTGATCTACGCCTAATAAATTTCCACCGCCACGAATTTCAAGATCATGATAAGCCAAAACAGAACCTGCGCCTAAAAAAGAATTACTTTCTAAAGAAACTAGACGCTTTAAAGCATCTTTTGTGATAGCATTTTTATCTTCGATTAAAAAATAACAATAACCTTGCTTATCACTTCTTCCTACACGCCCACGCAATTGGTGCAAATCAGCCATACCAAAACGATCGCTTTTTTCTACTATGATAGTATTTGCATTAGGTAAATCAATCCCACTTTCTACGATAGAGGTACTTAAAAGCAAATCATATTCTTTGTTTTCAAATTTCAACATTTCTTCTTCTTGCACCTTGGCATCGATTTTAGAATGTAAAATCAAAATACGCAAAGTAGAAAAAAGTTCTAATAAATGTTTTTTACACTGCTCTATACTTGCAATATGATTATGAATATAAAAAATTTGCCCACCACGTCTTAACTCTCTTGCTATAGCTTCTTTTAAAAGTGCGTCATCATTTTCTTTGACAAAAGTTCTTACATCCATTCTATCTTCTGGTGGAGTTTGTAAAACACTATAAGATTTTATAGAACTTAAAGCTTGATTTAAGCTTCTTGGTATAGGGGTTGCTGACATGGATAAAATATGTGAATTTTGAGTGATTTCTTTAAGCTTTTCTTTTTGCTTCACTCCAAATTTATGCTCTTCATCAATAATAACAAGAGCTAAATTTTCACATTCTACACTTAAAAGCGCATGAGTTCCTACAACTACACAAGCTTTATTTTCTTTTAAATTTTGTAAAACTTGTTTTTTTTCTGCACTACTTGTAAAGCGATCCAGTTTAAAAACCTTTATATCAAAAGGATCAAAACGCTTTTTTAAGGTTTTATAATGCTGATGAGAAAGCAAAGTTGTAGGCGCAAATAAAAATGCACAAAATCCACTTTTAACCACTGGATAAATAGCATTCATGGCAACTTCTGTTTTTCCAAAACCCACATCACCGCTTAAAAGCCTATCCATAACTTTTCCACTTTGAAAATCTTGCAAAATTTCATGACAAGCTTTCTCTTGATCGCTTGTATAAATAAAACCTGCACTAGTTATAAAATCAGCTTGTCTATTTAAATCCACTGTAATTTTTTTTGCTTGCACCAAAGATCTTTTAGCCGCCATAATAACAATTTCAGAAGCTATAGCTAAAAGTTTAGTCTTTAATTTTTCTTTAAGTTTAATAAAGCTTGTTTTACCTAGTTTATCTAAGCTTGGAATAGATCCACTCACACCCAAATATTTATCAATCAAATAAAGATTTTCCACTGGTAATAAAAGCTTATCAGAATTTTGATACTCTATAGCAACAAACTCTTTTTTTGCTCCGCTTATCACTATCATCTCAAGACCTAAAAATTTGCCCACTCCATAATCTTCGTGCACTATATAATCCCCATTTTTAAGCTCATCTATAATCAAACTAGCTTTTTTTCTTGTTTTTTGTTTTTCTTTTTGATTTAAAGAAATGATTAGCTCTTCAGGACTAATAAGATTAAGCCTTAAATCACTTTTTACAAAATGGATATTTTGAGTATCTTCAAGCTCCAAAGCTTTAAACAAAGCTTCATTTTTAGCTAAAAGTGTGATTTTTTTATTTTTATGAAATTCAAAAAAATCTTTATTGTAAGAACTTTGCAATTCTTTAAATTTTTTAGCTTGAGGTAAAATTTTTGCATTCACAAAACTTATATCTTTTTCATATTCATTAATATCAAACTTTTCACAAGCTAAAAAATCAAGTTCTAAATAATCAAAAAAATCATCAATACACCAAAATCCTAAAGAATTAATATCATGTATTAAAGTATCGCTTTGAAAATCTTCTAATTTGTCCTTAAAAATTTCATAATTTTCTTTGTCAAAATATTTTAAAAAAGGACAAATTTCAAAATATTCTAGTTCATTAGGAATAGACTTTTGACTTTGCAAATCAAAATATCTTATGCTTTCAATCTCTTCGCCAAAAAGTAAAATTCTAATAGGATTTTCTTCATTGATACAAAAAATATCAATAATATCCGCACGAATTGAAATTTCACCTTTATCCTGAACTATATCTACAAATTCGTATCCCAATCTTGAAATTTCATCTTCAAAACATTTCAAATCAAAATTTTGTTTTTTATCGATATGATAATTTTGTAAATGTTTTTTTGAAGGAAGTTTTTTTAAAACAGTATTTAAAGGAGAAATAAGGATTTTTTTTTCTTCTTCTTTATGATAAGCATTTAAAATCTTGCAAAGATCAAAAAGTTCTTTGGAAAAAGCCCTTAAATCATCTCTAAACTGCGCTCTAAAATCAGGTAAAACAAAGGTTTTTAAACCCTTAAATCGTGAAACTTGAGCGAGCAAATCTGCTTGTTTTTCATCTTTACAAAGCAAAAGTTCACAAATTTTTGGATTTTGTAGGTATTCATAAAATGAAGCTTGCATTATTCTTCGTTGTTATTTTCAATAAGTTTGATAGTATCTTCTTTAATTTTACTAGTTCCATTAAAGCGACCGCCATTTTCTATAGAAATTTTTTGCGTTGAAATATCGCCATTAACAACTCCGCCCGCTAAAATTTCTAAACTATTGGCCTCAAGTTGCCCTTCAAAATACCCATTTACTACAATTTTATCTGCTTGTAATTCACCTTTTAAATTTCCATTTTTTCCGATAACTACAATGCTTTCAGAATGAATAATACCACTTAACTCTCCATCGACATGAAGCATAGAAGCAAAATAAAATTTACCCTCAATTCTCGCACCTGAAGAAATTACTGTTGTTTCTGAGCTAGGACTGGATGTTGGGCTGATACCGCCTTTATTAAAGATTGCCATGGAACTCTCCTTTCTTGATTAAAAAAATCATTCATATTTTTTCTTTGCAAATTTAAAAAATACAAAGGTTCTAAAGTTTTATTAATAAACCTTACCTCATAGTGCAAATGCGGTCCCGTAGAAAGACCTGTATTGCCACTATAACCTATCAACTGCCCCTTGCTAACAAATTGACCTGCTTTGACTACTTCTTTGCGCATCATATGAGCAAATACTGTTTTAAAACCAAAATTATGCAATAAAATTACATTATAGCCATAGCCATTATCACTATAACCTGAAAATTCCACTACTCCACTTGCTGGTGCATAAATAGGAGTACCAATTTCTGCTCTTAAATCAATACCAGGATGAAATTCCCTTCTTTTTAAAAGCGGATGCTCTCTCCAGCCAAAATTTCCTGTAATGCCTTTATTTTCAATAGGCCATCCATTAGGAATTTGCCCCAAAATTCCAAGCTGCTGCTCATTGGTAAGCTGAAGATTATCAAGTCTTGCACTAATTGTAAGATTATTTTCTGCTTCTAAGCCCAAAGCCTCTTCAAAAGAAGCTATTTTATCTTCTATAGCTGCATACTGCTGAGTTTTTTCTTCTATGCTTTTTTGCATTTGCGAATTAGATAATTCCAATTCTTTGCTTTTTTTCAAAAGCTCCTCACGCTTTTCACTGATATCACTAAGTTTGCTATCGAGATATTTGATATAAAAACCACTAAAAACTAAAAATAAAACAATAAAAGCAATAGTATAAAAAACTATTTTTTTGATTATTTGATTTAAATAAAAATGTCTTGAACCGTTAATATCTGTAATGGTAATAGTGAATTTATTTTTTACCACACCACTCCTTTAAAAAATTTTCTACCAGCATAAAAGAGCCAAAAACTAGATTTTTTTTATTTTCTTCTAATTTTACAAATTCTTTACATTGTATGCCTAGCTTTGATGCAATACTATAAATTTCATCATCAGCCAGCTTTCGTTCTGCACTTTTATATTTATATATTTGTATTGTATCAATAATAGGCTTTAATGCATTTAAAATTTGAAAAATATCCTTATCCAAATAAGCATTATAAATAAGATTTATTTTTTCTCCTTGAAATTTATCAAGCATAGCCTTAGCAGCCATGGGATTATGACCCACATCAACAAAAAAATTTGGAGAAATTTCTTGGCATCTTCCTTGTAAATTTAACTCTTGTAACTTTTTTAAAGCTTCTAAGGTTTTTTCTTGCGAAGTTAAAATTTCACAAGCCTTTAATGCAAGCTTTAAATTATGCTTTAAAAAACAAGGTAAAACAAACTTTTTACAATAAATCTCAAAATTTTCTTTCAAAAAAGGATTTAAGGAAGAAACTTGCAAATCAGCTTTTTTTAAAAAAGCAATTTTTTTTGCTAAGTTTAAAACATTTTGCTCTTGCTCATCACTTATAAGTGCTATAGGTGCCATAATTTTAAGCTTGGTTCTTGCAATATCTTCTAAAGAATTACCCAAAATTTGAACATGGTCAAATCCAATTCTTGTAAAAATATTCATTCTTCTTTCAAAAACAGAAGTAGCATCATATTCTCCACCCACCCCTGCTTCTAAAACAATGAAATCGCATTTTTGAAATAAAATCATAGCTAAAAAAGTAGCATATTCGAAATAACTTAATTTTTGCAAGTCTTGTTTAAAAATTTCTTCAAGTCTTATATGCGCTTGATCTAATTCTTCATCATTTGCAATCTTACCATCAAGATAAAATCTTTCATTAAAACTGAAAATGTGCGGGCTAGTATAATGCCCTATTTTATAATTTAAATTTTCTAAAAGTTGAGTTAAATATCTGCCCGTGCTACCTTTACCGTTTGTGCCTATAAGTTGGATTATAGGAATATTTTTAAAATATTTCTTATATTTTTCATACATTCTAAACATCAAAAAACGGTCAATTTTATCGTAATTTATACTTTTTTGGGCTAAAAAATTCTCAACTTTCATTATATTGCTCATTAACCGCTGTAATTTGCTTTATTAACTCGTCTAAAATATTAATACTTGGCTTACTTTGCTTATCAAGATAAGCCACTTGAATTTTAGGAGTTATAATATCTTGCTTATAAATAAATCTAAAATTTTCTATAGTTTTAAGATTTGTATTTACAAGCTGTGTAATTTCATCTTTACTTTTTCCTGGCGAAACAATCAAATAACTCTTTTCATCTATCATCCACAGTTCATCAAATTCGCTACAAGAATCTTTTAAAATTTTTTTAAATCGAACAAAAATTTCATTCAAACTTCCCATACCATATTTTTCCATAATGAAACGGTAATTTACTATAGAAAATAAAGCTAAAGAATAATTAACTTTATACTTATTAAAATTTTCATCCATTTTATCAAGCTCTTTAAGAACACTCCAAGCCTCTCTCTCCTCCAAACTTTGCGTGAATTCAATTTGATTATTTAAAGATGTAATTTTTTCTCTAAGTTGTTTAAATTTTAGTTTTAAATCCTCAAAACTAAGTTTTACTTCCCCATTTTCATCTGGTTTTAAGGTATTAATAAAATCCATGTTTTGTTCATTCGATTTATTAAGCAAAACAAGCAATTCATAGATTTTTTTTAGATTATCATTAAAAAAATTTAAATTTTTTTGGACATACATATTATCAACCATTATGCGATGATTGATAAATTCCATTAATTCGTTCTTAAAATTTTCTTCGCCTATTATAAAAGGTTTTTGTGTTAAATTTTGTATAAAACCTTGAATTTTTAAATCTTCCACCAATGAAGGATTTAAACCCAAGCATAATAATTCACTAAAGTGCTCATAACTACGCTCTTCAAGTTTAACTAAGAGTTTTTTAATCACGCTATCATAATCATCATATTTACTAATGCCATATTTACGAGCTTGTTCTTCTAAATTATTTTCATCATAATTTCTTTCAAGCTCTTTCCATTTTTTGGTAAGCAAGTAAATACTTTCACTATCCATAGTTTTAGAAATTCTAATCGAAGTCACCTTAGCCAAATCTCTTATCTTTTTATCCTTACTTATTTGCAAAGTTTTAGATATGGTATATAAAAAATCAAAAAATTCACTAAATTGTTTTCCGCTTTGTCTATTTAAAACAGAAATTAAAAAACTAATTAGTTCTTCTAAACTTCTTATAGTTTTAGAATTTAATTCTTGTTGATAAATCGGTAAAAGTAAGGTTTTGTATTTGTCAAGTTTAGCTTTATTTGAGCTTGTGATACCATATTTTAAAGATAGTTCTTCAAAAATTTCCGTATAATTTTCAGGAGTTGGTTTTAGTTTTCTTTCTTTTAATGCAATTAAAGTTTGCTTTGCTATTTCATTAGTATTTGGAATCACGTTTTTGCCCTTTAATAGCAATTACGGAAATAAACTCATCAAATGCCTCGCTTGAAGCTGCTCGAATAGCCTCATACCTTGCAGAATCACTAATAATACTATTTGGAGAAATTTCAAAATTATAACTTCCACTTGTACTAAAAGCCTGACTTGAACCATCTTTAAAGACAACATTAAAATCTAAATTTAATTTAGCTTTATAACTAATGACATAGCCATTTTTATCATAAGCTAAAGGAATAAATTCTAAATTATTCATTTTAACATTGATTACATCATCTGCCTCGTGTTTTAAAGCAAGTTTACGCCCTAATTTTGAAATTACCATTTCTTTTAAAGTATCGGCAACATAGATACTATTTTTTGGGTCTTGTTGACTTAATTCAACATTAACATAAACCTTCTCATCGAAAATATTATTAGCGATTTTTGATGTAGGAACATATCCACAAGCACCTAAAAATAAACCTATACAAAAAATTAAAATCTTTTTCATTTAATCACTAGATTAACTAGCTTTCCTTCCACATAAATTTCTTTAACTATACTCTTACCTTCAAGCCATTTAGCAGTATTTTCTTTTGCAAAAGCTAAAATTTCTTCTTTACTCGCACTACTTGAAATTTCAAATTCAGCCCTTTTTTTACCATTAATACTTACAGCTAAATTTAAAGTATCTTTTACAAAAACCTCTTCTTTAAGTTCTAATTTTTTGAAATTTTTACATTTAAAAAGCTCCTCGCTAAGCTCAAAACAAACATGAGGAATAATAGGCTCTAAAATATTTAAAATAATATAAAAAGCCTCTTGCTCCAAAGCTTCATTTTTGCAAAGCGCTAAAGCATTTAAAGCTTCCATGCAAGCTGCAATTAAAGTATTGAAAGCAAAACTTTGATGATAAACTTCAAAAGATTTTTTCAAAGCTTCATATACCTTTAATCTTGCATATTTTTCTTCTTTATTTAAATTTTCTTGTTTTAATTCTACAAGCTCACCTTTTTTAACATTTTGCGCCCTATCATAGAGTTTGCAAATAAATCTATAAGCCCCTTCAACCGCATCATCATTCCATTCAAGCTCTTTAGCCGGAGGCGCAGCAAAAAGTATAAAAAGTCTTGCGGTATCAGCACCGTATTTTTCTATAATCTCATCAGGATCTACAACATTGCCTTTTGATTTTGACATTTTAGCACCATCTTTTAACACCATACCCTGAGTTAAAAGTCTATCAAAAGGTTCATTTTGTGTTAAATAACCCAAGTCTCTTAAAGCTTTTTGGAAAAATCTCGCATAAAGTAAATGCAAGATTGCATGTTCAATACCACCTATATATTGATCCACACTCATCCAATACTTTACACTTTTTTCATCTAAAGCTTTTTCCTGCCAAGTTCTCTCATCACTTGCAAAACGTGCAAAATACCAAGAACTTTCAAAAAAAGTATCTAAAGTATCACTTTCTTTTTGAGCCTCTTTGCCACATTTAGGACAAATACAATTTTTCCAAGTTGGATGTTTATCAAGTGGATTACCCTCACCTGTAATTTGCACATCTTCAGGTAAGATAATAGGTAAATTTTCTAGTTTTTGAGGCACTATACCACAAATTTGACATTTAATCATAGGAATAGGCGCACCCCAATATCTTTGGCGTGAAACACCCCAATCACGAATTTTAAAATTTACAACCCTTTTTCCTATATTTTTAGCTTCAAACTGAGAAATGATTTTTAATCTTGCCTCATTACAATCAAGATTATCAAACTCTTGGCTATTAATTAATTTTCCTGATTTTTGCGTATAAGGTAAATTTTCTTGAGTTTGAATAACTTGTTTGATGGCAAGATTATATTTTGTTGCAAATTCAAAATCTCTTTCATCATGAGCTGGAACAGCCATAACCGCTCCACTACCATAATCAGCCAAGACAAAATTAGCCACCCACAAAGGAATTTTTTCTCCGCTTAAAGGATGAATGGCATAAATTCCTAGAAAATAACCTTCTTTTTCAGAACTTTGTCTTTCTCTTGGGCTTTGATTTTGAATAGTTTTGATTTTATTTAATACATCTTGATTTAATAAATTTTGCGAAAGCAAATTTTGAACAATTTTATGTTCTGGAGCTAAAGCGATATACGAAACTCCATAAATTGTATCTGCTCTTGTAGTAAAAACTTCTAAAGAACTTTCTTTGGTTTTTTGCTTGCTTTCTTCGTCTAAATTTAAAGAAAATTCCAAACCTTCGCTTTTACCAATCCAATTTTCTTGCATAGTTAAAACTTGATTAGGCCATTTATCTTTTAATTCTTCTAAATCTTTTAAAAGTTCCTCAGCATAAGCAGTGATTTTTACATAATAACCTGGCATTTTTTTCTGCACCACTTCATGACCACAACGCCAACATTTTCCGTCTTCAACTTGCTCATTAGCCAAAACCGTTTGATCTTGTTCACACCAATTTACATTTGCTTCTTTAGTGTAAATCAAACCTTTTTCAAACATCTTAATAAAAAATTCTTGCTCAAATTTTGTATAAAGTGGATCTGAAGTAGCAAGCATTCTTTTTTTAGAAAAAGAAAAACCTAAAGAAAAAAGTTCTTTTTTCATATAAGCTATATTTTCATAAGTCCATGACTTAGGATGAATTTTATGTTTAATAGCTGCATTTTCAGCAGGCATGCCAAAACTATCAAAACCTATAGGATGTAAAACATTAAAACCTATCTTGCGATAATATCTTGCCAAAGCATCACCTATAGTATAATTTCTTACATGCCCCATATGAATGCGTCCACTAGGATAAGGAAACATCGATAAAATATATTTTTTAGGCAAATTTAAGTCATCTTTTGGCTCAAAATATTCATTTTCATCCCAAATTTTTTGCCATTTTTTTTCTATTAAACTTGCTTCATAAGCCATAAATTCTCCTTACACAGTTCCTTTTTCATACATTGCACGATTGCGTTCTTTATCTTGTTTTCTTTTTGCTTTTTCAATTTCTTTATTTCTAAACTCAAGCACACTAAATTTAAACCATAATAATGTCGGACTTGCAACAAAGATAGAGCTTAAAGTTCCCGCTATAATACCTACAATTAAAGCCAAAGAAAATCCTTGTATCATTTCCCCGCCAAAGAAATAAAGTATCACAACGGTTGCTAAAGTCAACCCTGAAGTTAAAACCGTTCTTGATAAAGTTGCTGAAACACTTTCATTAATAATAGGTGCAAGTTCGGTTTTTTTACTTGTTTTAATACCTTCTCTGATTCTATCAAAAATAATAATTGTATCATTCAAAGAGTATCCAAGCACAGTTAAAACAGCAGCCAAAGTATCTAAATTGACATCAATTTTAAATAAAGAAATTGCTCCTAAAGTAATCACAACATCATGAATTTCACTGATTATAGCCGCAAGAGCAAAACGCCACTCAAAACGCAACGCTATATAAATTAAAATTGCTATCAAAGATACAGCTATAGCCATAAGTCCTTTATTTCTAAGTTCATCACCTACTTTTGGTCCTACCACATCAGCACGACGCACCTCAAATTTTCCCGTATCCTTTAAAAGAGTGCTTATATGCTCGCCTATATCATTGCTTACATTATCATTACTTCCTAAAAAGCGTATAGTTACTTCTTCATTGCTTCCAAACTCAGTTACAGATAAATTTTGAAAAGTTCCTTGATTTTCTAAAATTTCTCGAATTTGCGTTATAGGAGCTGCATTTTCATATTTAAGCTGAACTAAAGTTCCTCCGCTAAAATCAATGCCATATTGTAAACCCCTATCCCAAAGTAAATAAATAGAACCAAAAAACAAAATAAAAGAAAGGGAAATAGCAGCAAAACGCATTCTCATAAAATCATAAATTTTCTTTTCGCTAAAAAACTGCATTATCTTCTCCTATAGCCAAACCAAAATCTTGTATTATTATTTTTTTCTATGCGTTGCATAAAATAATCAAACATTCCGTGAGTTCCTAAAATAGCTGTAATCATAGAAACAACGATACCAATTCCCAAAGTCACAGCAAAACCTTTAACTGCTCCTGTTCCATAGGCATAAAGTGCTACCGAAGTAACTAAAGAAGTGATATTTGAATCTATAATCGCACTCATAGCATTTTTATAACCTTGTTCTATACTAACTCTTATATTTACTCCATCTCGCAAGAGTTCTCGTATACGCTCATTGATAATCACATTTGCATCTACTGCCATACCCACAGTTAAAACAAGTCCTGCCATCCCTGGTAAAGTTAAAGTTGCTCCAAACATAGCCATAACAGCAACTACTACCAAAACATTAACTAGCATTGCAATATTTGCAAAAATTCCTGCCACACCGTAATACATCATCATAAATACTACAATAAAAACCGATGCACCGATTAAGGCTATCATACTCATTTTAATACTATCAGCACCTAAAGATGGTCCTATGCTTCTTTGTTCAAGTAATTTTACAGGCGCAAGCAAAGCTCCACTTCTTAAAGCTACCGCCACATCGCGTGCTTCTTCTTGAGTAAAAGCTCCACTGATTTGCCCACTACCTCCGCCTATGCGTTCATTGATAGATGGAGCAGAATATACTTTATTATCAAGTACAATAGCAAGACGCTTTCCAACATTTGCTCCTGTATAATCAGCAAATTTTTTAGAACCCTCGGCATTTAAAGTAAAATTAATCACAGGATAATTACTCTTATCACTAATCCCTACTCTAGCATCAGTAAGCATAGATCCATCTAAAATAGGTATACTTTTTAAGGTATATTTTAAATTTGGATTTCTAGAATCAGGCACTAAAATCAGTCCATAACTCGCAGCCTCAGCGTCGCTCATTGTGGAAGCTTGACCCATTTTAGAATCATCAACTTCCATAAGTTGTAAATGTGCTGCTTTTGTGATGCGTTCTTTTGCTCTTAGTTCATCTTCTTTGGTTTTAATCCCTGCAAGTTCAACCAAAATCTTATCATTACCTTGTTTAGCAACTGTTGGCTCTGCTAAACCAAATTGATCAAGCCTATTTCTTATGGTTTCAACTGCTTGCAAAAGTGCAAAATTTTCTATATTTTTTACTTCTTCTGAGGTAAAAGAAATTTTATAGTGCATATTTTCACTTTGTATATTAATTCCTTTTATTTCTTTAAGCAAATTTTCAACTTTTGCAATATCCGCATTATCAAGCAAAGTAAATTCTAAAATATCATCATGGGTATTTAAGCCGTCATTTAAAATATTTTCTTTATTAAAAGAATAACTCAATGAAGATGCAATTGATTTTATTTTAGATTTTACAGCTTCTTCATTATCTACACCTAAGAGCATATAAAGCCCACCTTGCAAATCAAGCCCTAAATTAATCTTCACACCACGTTCTGACTGCAAAAAAGAAGGGAGTGAAAAAGCCACTCCAAAAATAAATACCGCTATAAAAATAATCAAGCGATAATTGATTTTAGAATTACGCATCAATTTTCTTTGCTATAAATTCTCTTGAAATTTTTGCAGTAACATTGTCTTCATTAAGCTTAACTTTGATAAAATCCTCCTCTGGTTTTACGACTTCACAAATAAGTCCGCCATTAGTGATGATTTTATCTCCTTTTTGCAAAGACTCAAGCATTTGTTTATGTGCTTTTGCTTGTTTTTGTTGCGGTCTGATCACCAAGAAATAAAAAATTGCAAATAACACTACAAGAGGTAATAATGAAGTTAAAATTGAATTTTCTGCCATATTTTTCCTTTATTCCAAAAAAATTAAACACTAATTCTATCATTTTTAAAATAATAAAAGTCTTTTTTATTGCAATTTTACTTTCAAATTCTATTTATCTATCATTTTTTGAAAATATTTTTACACAAACCATTAGCCCATTTTTAGCTATTTACGGGTTAGTTTTACTTCTAAAAAGTAAAAATTCTAAACAATATTTTTGGATAGGTTTTTTTGTAGGGATTCTTTGGTTTTGGTGGATTGGTTTATCTTCAATTTATTTTAATCTAAACTATTTAGTACCAATTATACCAATTATCATTGGTTTTATTTATGGACTACTTTTTAGATTATGTTATTTATTAAAATTTGATTTTTTAAGACTTTGTGGAATTTTTTGCATAAGTTTTATCCATCCTTTAGGATTTGATTGGCTTAATTGGGGAATTTTTACAGTTTATGGTTTTTTTGACCCAAGTTATCGTGGTATTATTTGCATATTTTTAATAGCATATTTCATCTATGAGGGTTATATATCAAGATATTATAAAATAGCAATTGTTCTTGTTTTATTCTTTAGTGGATTTCAATATAATGAAAAACAAGCTCAAACTCTTAATTTAAACTACAAACTCATCAATACTAATATCTCTCAAGATCAAAAATTTTTACAAGAAAATTTAAAATCAAATTCTGATATCCTAATTCAAGATATATTTCAAGCTATAAATGAAAAAAAAGAACTTGTAATCTTGCCTGAAACCGCTTTTGCTTTTGATTTAAAAAATACCAAATATGAACTTATGCTTAAAGAATTATCTTATAAAATTACCATTATTACGGGAGCATTTTATACTGAAAAAGAGCATACTTACAATAGCACGTATATCTTTAAAAAAGGCAATGTCTATATTTTAAATAAGCATTTTTTAGTTCCCTTTGGTGAAGAAATTCCATTTTTTAAAGACTTAATAAAAAAATATTTTCTTAAAAATATTGAAGAATTTTCCCAAGGTCCTATACAAAGCAAATATAAATTAGACAATCAAATTATTACAAATGCAATTTGTTATGAAGCTACCAAAGAACAAAACTATCAAAATTCACAAATTATTATAGCTCTAAGCAACAATGCTTGGTTTAATAATAGCAGCGAATACAAACTCCAACAACTCTTAATGAAATTTTATGCAAGTAAATATGGGGTTAGTGTTTATCATGCTACAAATGGTAAAGAGAATATAGTTATACTCCCTAAAAAGCTTTTAAGTAAAGATTGGAAAAAATTTATCCAAAGAAATATTTAATGATAAAAAATAATATTAAAATTTTAATTTTAAAGTAATTTAAGTTATTTTATATTATAATTCTGTCAAATAATATTTTGACTTAGAGGGGTTTTTACCCCAAAGCTAAATTAATTTAGCTTCCTTCCTAACTTTTATATTTATGGGGGATATTGAAAAATATCCCTCTAAGTCAAAAATTAATACAACTTCATTAATTCTTTATAATTATACAAGCCTTATTTAAGCTTGTATAATATTGTTAATTTTTTAAAGCAGCTTTTTAAACTGTTCTAGAGCATCAAGTTGTTCCCAAGGATAGTCCTTTTGTCCTACTTGCCCACGAGCCGCTACATCCGCATAAAGAAAAGTTTCTTTACTTGGTTTATCCAGATGAAATTTATCACGGATCCAATTTGGCGTTAAAGAGAAGTTTTGCATAACAAAATCACTTAAAACATCATCATTTACACTGGTATTTGTGCCCATACAATCCACACTTACCGAAGTAGGTTTTGCAACACCTATAGCATAACTAAGTTGAACAATACATTTTTTAGCAAGCCCTGCTGCAACTATATTTTTAGCTAGCCATCTACCTGCATAAAGTCCACTTCTATCAACTTTAGTATAATCTTTGCTCGATTGTGCGCCACCACCTATTGGAGAATAACCTCCAAAACTATCTACTATAAGTTTTCTTCCTGTTAAACCACTATCATGTAAAGAAGAATGATTAATATATTTACCAGTTGGATTGATTAAAATTCTAGTCTTATTAGGGTCAAAAAGTTCTTTTGGTAAATTACTATCTAAGATAAGTTTCATCACCAAAGATCTTAAATCTTCTATTTTCATACTTTCAACACAAGGCGCAGAAACTACTATAGTATGAATACTTTGCGGTTTGCAATTTTCAAAATTCGCCTTAGTGCCATAATCAATAGTTACTTGAGTTTTAATATCCACGCCAAGTTCGTGTGGATTTGCTTTTGCATAAGCGTAGACTTTATCACATAGCATTCTTGCATAGCTAATGGCTGCTGGCATGTATTCTTCAGCCTCACAACTTGCAAAACCAAACATAATGCCTTGATCACCTGCCCCTGTTTCGCCATCTTCTTGATCAACACCTTGATTGATATCAGGGCTTTGTTCATTTAAAAACACCATAACATCAACTTCATCAGGATGCAAACACTGCTCTTTGTTAAAATGCCCTGCCCCATCATAACCAATGTTTTTTAAAACATCTTTAACTAAATTATCGTAATCAGCTTTACTAAGTTTGTGATTTGACTTAACTTCGCCTCCTATCACAACCTTATTTCCTGCGACAAAAACCTCACTCGCCACCCTTGAATTTTTGTCATTTTTCAAGAGTATATCCACTATCGTATCAGCGATTATATCAGCGCACTTGTCTGGATGACCTGCACTTACGACTTCTGAAGTGAATAGATACATAAAAAGTCCTTTCATTTAAAATGAACCAC
Organism: Campylobacter sp. BCW_6877; assembly: GCF_001762445.1. Classification (NCBI taxonomy): domain Bacteria; kingdom Pseudomonadati; phylum Campylobacterota; class Epsilonproteobacteria; order Campylobacterales; family Campylobacteraceae; genus Campylobacter; species Campylobacter sp. BCW_6877. Next base: position 145,461 of record NZ_MJWW01000059.1, read on the forward strand.
AATTGTATCCAAATAAACTTATCAAAGCTTGATAAATTAAAAATTCTCTAAAATTAAGCAAAAATTAGCTAAAATCAACTTCTGATATAAAAAATATTTAAAAGGTTTTTATGTTTTCTAAAATCATTCAAAGCTACGCTAAAGGCAACCTCATAGTTCAAATTTGCATAGGTATAGTACTAGGAATACTTATAGGCATTAGTTCTAAAGAAATATCTGAAATTGCAAATTTACTCGGAATACTTTTTACAAGCGCCTTAAAAGCTATCGCTCCTATGCTTGTTTTTATTTTAATTTTAACCTCAATTTGCACTAAAGATTTTTCTCAAAGTGGTGCTAAGATCAAAAATATTATTATTTTGTATATAGTAGGTACCTTTCTTGCTTCAGCTTGTGCGGTTCTTGCTAATTTTTTCTTCCCTATAAAGCTTGTTTTAGATGGAGTTCAAACTGCTACAAACTCATCTCCAACCCACATGAGTGAGATTTTTAAAGATCTTTTATTTAAAATTGTCGATAATCCCATAAATGCTCTTTCAAGTGGGAATTATTTAGGAATTTTAACTTGGGCAATAGCTGGAGGTATAGCATTAAAACACTGTTCTAACGAAGCAAAACAAGTTTTTATAGATATCAATGAAGGGGTTTTGAAAATTGTTAAATTTATAGTAAAACTTGCTCCTTTTGGAATTTTTGGACTTGTGGCTAATTCTGTAGCACAAACAGGAGCACAAGGTTTACTAAGCTATGTAAAACTCTTAATTTTACTTGTAGCTACTATGCTTTTTGTTACTTTTGTTATCAATGCTTTAATAGTCTTTTTTTATACAAGAAAAAATCCTTTTCCTTTGATTTTTATCTGCTTAAGGCACAGTGCATTTTTTGCTTTTTTTACAAGAAGTTCAGCAGCAAATATTCCTGTAAATATGGCACTTTGTGCCAAACTTGGCATAGATAAAGAATTTTATGGTATTTCTATACCTTTAGGAGCTACTATCAACATGGCAGGAGCAGCAGTTACTATAGCTATTTTAAGTCTTACTGCAGCTAATACTGTTGGTATAGAAATCAGTCTTTTGCAAGCCTTTTTATTAAGCATTATTGCTACCTTTGCAGCTTGCGGGGCTAGCGGAGTTGCGGGTGGATCCTTACTGCTTATACCTTTGGCTTGTTCTTTATTTAATATAGACTATGATATTGCTATGAAGGTAGTTGCCATAGGTTTTATTATAGGGGTTATTCAAGATAGTGTTGAAACTGCTTTAAATAGTTCTACAGATGTTCTTTTTACAGCAATTTGTTCTAAAAATGAATTAAATTATAATATCAAATAAGGTAAAAACATGCGTCATCTCATCACTACAAAGGATTTTAATAAAGTCGAAATTATGGAGCTTTTTAAAGAAGCAAGTGATTTCTTAGATGAAAAACCTAGAACTTTTCTTGAAGGAAAAAGTATCACGACAATTTTTTTTGAAAACTCTACACGCACCCTTTCATCTTTTGAAAGCGCTGCAAGAAGATTAGGTGCTAGGGTTTTACGCCTTGATGTTTCAAGATCAAGCTCTAGCAAAGGAGAAACTCTTTATGATACTGCTGCTAATTTAGATGCGATGAGTCCTAATGCTATTGTTATAAGACACGCAAACTCAGGAGTTCCTTTGATATTAGCAAAGCATATGCATTGTCCAGTTGTTAATGGAGGAGATGGAAAACACGCCCATCCTACCCAAGCTTTGCTAGATTTATTCACTATTTATAATCATTTTCAAGGCGATGTCGAAGGTAAGAAAATTTGCATCGTAGGTGATATTAAAAATTCCCGCGTTGCAGCGTCCAATATAGAACTTTTAAGCAGATTTAATCTTGATATTACCCTAGTAGCTCCACCACATTTTATACCTAATACCCATCTTAAAAAACATTATAAGCTTGATGAGAATATCATAGCAAATTCAGATATTATCATGAGTCTTAGAACACAAACAGAAAGACATAATAAAACCGTTTATGCTTCACTTAAAGACTATGCAAATGATTTTTGCATTCAAAAAAGCTTAGTAAAAGATAAAAAGCTTATTTTACTACATCCAGGCCCTGTAAATCGCAATATTGACATAAGCGATGAAATGATGAGCGATGAAAGGACTTTAGTTTTAAAACAAGTTAAAAATGGAGTGGCCATTAGAATGGCTGTTCTTAAAAAACTCATATTAGAAAATGAAGGATAAAAAATGTTAGAATGGGATTTAAGTGCTTTATTTCACGATAAAGAAGCGTTGCAAAATTTTACACAAGATCAAATCCAACAAAGTTTAAATTTCAAAAAAAACTATGAAAATAAACTTTATACATTAAATGCTAATGAGTTTTTACAAGCTTTAAAAGATTATGAAATTTTAAATCAAGCTCTTGGCAAAATCATGACTTATACTTATTTGCTTTTTGCTAAAAACACTCAAAATGGTTCTTTTTACGCACAATACGAAGAAGAATGCAAAAAAATAGAAGAAAATTTACTCTTTTTCGAGCTTGAATTTTGCGAGTTAGCTCCTGAGAAAAGTCAAAAATTTACAACTTTTTGCAAAGATTATGATTTTTATCTTTCTAATTTATTGCAAAACAAACGCTATAATCTTAGCAAAAACGAAGAACGCATTATGCTCTATCTTTCCAATACAGGTGCAAATGCTTTTAGTAGACTTTTTGATGAAAGTATGAGCGCTTTAAAAATCCCTTTTGAAGGTAAAAAACTTAGCGAAGAAGAAGTTCTAAGCAAAATGTATGATGAAGATAGAAAAATACGCAAAAAAGCTGCTAAAAAATTCAGTAAAGTTTTGCAAAAAAATAGCAGACTTTTAAGTTTTATTATCAATATGATAAAAACAGAAAGAAAAAACATAAGCTTATTAAGAGGTTATGAAAATGCTGAAATTTCAAGACATATCAGCAATCAAATTTCACAAAAAAGCGTTGATTCTTTGATAGCAAGTGCACAAAAACATTTTAACTTAGTATCGCAATTTTACAAAAGAAAAAAACAAATTTTAGGCTATGATGAGCTTAAAGACTATGACAGATATGCACCCATAGGAAAAGAAGCAAGTTTTGATTTTAAAACAAGTAAAAATATTGTTTTAGAGGCATTTCAAGCTTTTTCTCCTCAATTTTATGATATAGCAAAAAATGCTTTTGATCAAGGTTGGATTGATGTTTATCCGCAAGAAAATAAACAAGGGGGTGCTTTTTCACATTCTGCAACTTCTGATGCACATCCTTTTGTTTTATTAAACTACACCGATAAAAGGCGTGATCTTTTTACACTTGCACATGAATTAGGACATACTATCCATCAAAAACTTTCTTACAATGTAAGCTACTTAAATCAAAACACACCTTTAACCACCGCAGAAACAGCTTCAGTTTTTGCTGAAATGCTCGTATTTGATTTTATTAAAGATAAGTTAAAAAAAGAAGAACTCCTATCTTTATATGCAAATAAAATCGAAGATATTTTTGCAACTTTTTATAGACAAATTAATTTTACTTGTTTTGAAAGACGCTTACATGCTCAAGAAAATGAACTTAGCACCGAAGAAATCAATAAAATTTGGATGGAAGAATCTCAAAAGATGTTTCAAGACAGCGTAAAACTTACAAAAAATTATGCTTCTTGGTGGAGTTATATTCCTCATTTTATCCATTCTCCTTTTTACTGCTATGCTTATGCTTATGCACAACTTTTAGTTTTAGCTCTTTATGGACTTTACAAAAGTAAAAAATGTGAAAATTTTAAAGAACTTTATATCAAAATGCTTTCTTTAGGTGGAAGCGTGAGTCCAAAAGAACTAGTAGGAATGTTTGGCTTTGATATAGAAGATGAAAATTTTTGGGAAATAGGCATAAAAGAAATTCAAAAACTCATCAATGAATTTATGGAGTTACAATCATGCTAGAAACAATCTTAAAAAATGAAAATTTTATCCATACCATGCAAAAGCATTGTTATGAAGTTATTTCACACCTTATAGAAGAAAATATAGAATTTTCCATAGTTGCAAATACAAATTTCATAGATTTTAGCCCTGAACTTCCCAAAGAGCTTGATGTTAAACAAAATCCTTATGCTCTTTTTGCTCTTGGAGGATACACCTTTGAATCCATACAACTAAATAAAGATTTCATTCAATTTCACGCAGGTTTTGGAAATGATGATTTTGATAGTTTTGTAAAGGTTGATTTAGGAGCTATCACGCAAATTCAAATAGAAAATAGCATTTTATTTGTTAATTTTAGCCTTTATAAACGCGAAGATAGTAAAAATTTACAAAAATCTAAAAATATATTTTTAAATAATCCAAAAAATAAAGATATTTTCAAAAAATGAATCTATTTGAAGATTTAAATTATAGTCAAAAACAGGCAGCAAGCCACATTGATGGAGCTATGCTTATCCTAGCGGGTGCAGGTAGTGGAAAAACCAAAACTATCACCACTCGTCTTGCTTATCTTATCGGTGAAGTAGGCATCCCCTCGCATAACACTCTTACTCTTACTTTTACAAATAAAGCAGCTAGTGTTATGCGTCATAGAGCATTAAATTTTCTACAAGGCAATCACAATCCTTTGCTTTGCACCTTTCATAAATTTGGACTTTTATTTTTAAAACTCCATTTTGAAAGATTGGAGCGTAAAAATAGTTTTATTGTTATCGATACAGATGATACAAAAAAAATAATTAAAGACTTAATCCATGATAAAAACAAAGATAATGTCTATGATATTATCAAATACATATCTTATTGCAAAAATGAAGGCAAAAGAGTAAGCAATGTCTTTGAAGATTTAAATTTACTAAAAGAACATAATTTTGAAAAATATCAAAATGAATACAAATTTGCCAACTATTACCGTGCTTATGAAGAATACTTATTAAAACAAAATTTTGTAGATTTTGATGATCTTTTATTGCTAAGCAATCTCATTTTAGAAAATGATATAAATTTTGCCAAAGAACAAAGCTTACTTTATAATTACATTACAGTTGATGAGTATCAAGATACTAATACCTTGCAATATAAAATTCTAAAAAATCTATGTTGTATGCATGAAAATATCACAGTTGTTGGTGATGATGATCAAAGTATTTATAGTTGGCGTGGAGCAAAAATTGAAAATATTTTAAATTTTCAAAACGATTTTAAAAATGTTAAACTTGTAAAACTTGAACAAAACTATCGTTCAGTAGGGACTATTTTACAAGCAGCAAATAATCTCATATCTCACAATGAGCAACGACTTGGAAAAACTTTAATCTGCACTAAAGATACTGGGGAAAATATTAAAATATTAAAAAACGAAAACGAAAAAGATGAAGGTTTATATATCGCTCAAGAAGTGAAAAAATTGCTAAATTCTGGAGTAGAAGCTAAAGAGATCGCCGTTTTATTTCGAGTTAATGCACTATCAAGAGCAATAGAAGAAGCATTTATGAAGGAAAAAATTTCTTATAAACTGCTTAGCGGTATGCGTTTTTATGAAAGATTAGAAATAAAAGATTTAATCTCGTATCTTAGACTTATCTTAAATCCAAACGATGATTTGTCATTTAGGCGTATTATTAATCGCCCTAAAAGATCCATAGGAGAAAAAGCCTTAAAAAATTTAGAAGAATATGCAAAAAAACGTCAAATTTCACTTTTTGATGCCTTATGTGAAAGCGATGGCGGTGTAGGAATTTTAACAACAAAAAAAGCACAAAATGAAGCAAATATTTTTATACAAAATATTCACACTCTAAAAAGCTACGATAATGCAAAAAAAGTTTTTGACAATATAGAAGAATTATTTAAAATCAAAGATTATTTTTCAGAGCAAGATGATGGAGATGAAAGAATCAGAAATCTTGATGAGTTTTATGCTAATCTAAGAGAAAAACTCAAAGAAGATCCCGAAGCTTCTTTAGAAGATCTACTTAGTGAAATTTCTTTATTAAGTGATCAAGATAATTTAGATGAAGAATGTGTTTGCTTGATGAGTATTCATGCTAGCAAAGGTTTGGAATTTGATTATGTTTTTATAATAGGCTTTGATGAAGGATTTTTTCCTTTAAATAGCGAAGAAAATCTCGAAGAAGAACGCCGTCTTGCTTATGTTGCCATCACTCGCGCCAAAAAATTTCTCACAATAAGTGTTGCAAATTCTCGTTTTTATCATGGTTCAAGAGCAAATATCAATCCTAGTCGCTTCTTAGAAGAAAGTAAATTAATCAATGAAAAATCAAAAAATCAAAATATACAAAAAACTAGCTTTTGTAAAGGAGATCTAGTTAAACATAAAATTTTTGGCATTGGCAGGGTTGTTGAAGTTAATAAAAGAGGAAAAGAGGAACAGCTTAATATTAATTTTGGCGGCATAATGCGTGTAATCATGGCAAGCTTTGTGGAAAAAGCAGTATGAACAAGATCTTTGCAGCCTTTAAACCAAGGGGTTTGAGCTCTAATGCCTTTTTAAGCACTTTAAAGAAAAAATATAAAAATAAAAAAGCAGGATATTCTGGCACTCTTGATCCTTTCGCCAAAGGGATTTTAATCGTTGCATTTGGACAATACACAAAACTTTTCCGTTTTTTAAAAAAAACTCCAAAAACCTATAAAGCTACTTTATGGCTTGGAGTTTACTCCTTAAGTCTTGATGATCAAAATATAAAAGAAATTAAAAATATAAAAGAATTTGATCTTGCAAATTTACAACAAATCGTTGATCAAATGCAAGGAATTATCTCCTATACACCACCGCAATTTAGCGCCAAAAGAATCAATGGAACTCGCGCCTATGAACTTGCAAAAAAAGGTATAGAAGTAAATTTAAAACCTTGTCAAATGGAAGTATTTGATTGCAAGATCTTAAGCTATAATCATCCTTTTTTAAATATTGAAATCACAGTCAGTGAAGGTGCTTATATAAGATCTTATTGCGAACTTTTTGCTAGAAAACTAGGTATTAATGCGACTTTAAGCTCTTTAGAGCGCATTAAAGAAGGTAAATTTGTTTATAATAATGAGAAAAGCTTAAATGTGTTAAAATACATTAACCTAAAGCCAAATTTTATCAAGAATTTAAGTAAACTCGAAAATGGTGCTAAAATTTTTGTCGAAGAATTAGAATTTCATGATGAAGGAGATTATTATATTGAAACAGAAAAATATTTTAGCGTAATTAATATTAAAGAAAATACAGTAAAATATCTTCTAAATAAGGTTGAAAAATGTTAATATTATCAAGAAAAGAAAATGAAAGTATAATTATCGGAGAAGGTATAGAAATCAAAGTCGTTCAAACAGGGAAAGGATATGCCAAAATAGGCATAGAAGCTCCAAAATCTCTTATGATACTTAGAAAAGAACTTGTTCAACAAGTAAAGGATGAAAATTTGCATTCTGTTGTTCAGAATGATATTAAACTTGATGACTTAAGCAAAAAACTAATCAAATGAAAGCTTACGCTAAAGCAAATATTTTTTTAAAACTTACCGGTTTTGACTCAAGAAAATATCATCTTTTAGAATCACGATTTATACTTTTAAAAGATCTTTTTGATGAGCTTGAGCTTGTTGATAAAGAATCAGACTCTAAAAAAGAATTTGAAATCATTAGTAATTTTAAATGCGAAAATAATATTATTCAAAAGGCTTATTTGCTACTTTCTAAAAGATATAATAACGAATTAAAAGAATTATTTAGCAAAAAAAGCCTAAAACTCACAAAAAATATCCCAGTATGTGCTGGGCTTGGTGGTGGAAGTAGCGATTGTGCGAGTTTTTTACTACTAATGAATGAAACCCTAAAATTAAAATTAAACCTACAAGAACTTATAAATTTAAGCATACAACTAGGAAGTGATATTGCCTTTTTTTTAAGTGGCTTTCACTCTGCTAATGTAAGTGGCTGTGGTGAAATTATAAAAGAATTTGAAGATGACATACCTAATTTAAAATGGACTTTTCCACAAATATCTTGCCAAACTAAAGCTGTTTATGATGAATTTGATAGAGGAATATTTGACTTTCAAAAAAACAATAATCAAGCGCAAATCTACAAAAAACTCAGCACAAAAGAGTTGTTACAAAACTTTAAAAACAAAGAATTAAATGATTTATTTACTCCTTGTGCAACTTTATATCCTAAAATGAAGTCTTACTTACAAGAAGATTTTTTTCTAAGCGGTAGCGGTAGTAGTGTTTTTAAGGTTGATCGATGAAAATTATTGCGAGAAATAAAAAAGCTTTATTTGATTATAGCATCATAGAACGCTTTGAAGCCGGAATTGTCCTTAAGGGAAGTGAAGTTGTAGCCTTAAGAGCAGGAAGAGCAAATCTTAAAGACTCTTTTGTTCGCATTATAAAAAATGAGATTTTTTTACTTAATTCTCATATTTCATTGCTTCATACTACACATTCTTTCTATAAACACGAAGAAAGAGGTGCTAGAAAGCTTTTAATGCATAGAAAGCAAATTGATAAATTATTAGGTAAAGTAAGTATAGAAGGATATACTATCGTTGCATTAGATCTTTATTTTAACACAAAAAATAAAGTAAAAGCCACTCTTGCTTTAGCTAAAGGGAAAAATTTGCACGACAAGCGTGAAACTTTAAAGAAAAAGCAAGCCGATTTAGAAGCTAGAGCTGCTATGAAAAATTATAAATAAAGGAAATTAAATGAAAAAAATTTTAACCCTATTTTTAATAAGTTTAGCATTTTTTCTTAATGCTTGCTCCAAAAAAGAAGAAATTCAAAATGATTTTATGTTTGAAGAGTATCACAAAGGAGATAAAATAGTATTAAATAGTGTAAATGGTGGAAGCAAAACTTTAATAAGAACAGATAAAGGTTTTGTGGTAGAAGGAGAGGAAGGAAAAGTTCTAATGTTTGATTTTTTTGGCACTTTTTGCACCCCATGTAAAGAAGAAGCTTTAGATCTTAGCAAACTTTGGAAAAATAATTCTAGCAAATTTATCATTATAGGACTTACGCATTTTGAAGATGTTAGCGATGAAACAGTTAAAAAATTCGCAGATGATTATGGTGCTTACTATTTTCTAAGCAATGGCAGCTCTAACGATCGTATTATTGCTCAAATTTTAAAAGATATAGACTATCAAAATATGGAGCAACTTCCTTTTAAGGTCGTTTTAAAAAATGGAATTTATCAAAAAATAAGCGATTACTGGAATAATAATGCTCCAACAAATTTTTATCTTGGTAAAATTCCAACAGAACTCATGCAAGAAGATTTAAATAAAATCTACAAAGGAAAATAATGCCAAAAACCCAAACTCTAGAACAAATAAAACTTAGTGAACCAAAAATGTATAAAGTTATACTCTTAAATGATGATATAACAACTATGGATTTTGTTATAGAAATTTTGATGAATATTTTTCATCAAAACCTTGAGAAAGCAAGTCAAACAATGTTAGAAATTCATCACAATGGTTCTGGAATTTGTGGCATTTACACTCAAGAAATAGCTCTTTCAAAACAAAAAAAAGTTATAGATGCGGCTAAACTTGCTAATTTTCCACTACAAGCGAAGGTAGAAGAAGAATGAAATACCAAGAAAATTTACAAAAATATCTTGATAATGCCAAAAATCTAAGCTTAATAAACCACCATGAATTTGTTACCTGTGAGCATGTGCTGTTTGCATTACTAAAACTAAGCACTGATTTTAAGGATATATTTGAAGAATTTTCAGATGGAGATCTTGAACTTCTAGAAACTGAATTAAAAAATTACATTTCTCAAAACAATCAAATTATTAAACAAGAAATAGAACCTACAATATCTGTTGTTTTAGATGAAATCTTACTTTCACTTAAAAATAAAAATAATGAAATTAAAATTATAGATTTTTTAGAAAAGCTCATACAGGATTCAAGAAGTTATTCTAGCTATCTCTTAAAAAAACACAACATAAATCTTAACAAAATTCAAGAACTTCAAAATCATAAAAATATACAAAATTTAAGCAACCACACAAGTGATTTAACACTTTTAGCTCAAAATGGCAAGATTGATCCTTTAATAGGAAGAAAATTTGAACTTGAAAGAATGATGCAAATTCTTTCACGTCGCAAGAAAAATAATCCTATTTTAGTAGGAGAAGCAGGAGTTGGCAAAACGGCCATTGTAGAAGGATTAGCATTGGCTATTGCGGAAAAAAAGGTGCCTAAAAACTTACAAAATGCAAAAATTTTTAGTCTTGATATGGCTAGTATACTTGCGGGAACAAAATACCGTGGAGATTTTGAGAAAAGAATTAAAGAAATTTTAAATGAACTTGAGAAAATACCCAATGCTATTTTATTTATTGATGAAATTCACACTATAGTAGGAGCTGGAAGCACAGGAGAATCTCATACTGATTTTTCCAATCTTTTAAAACCAGCTCTAAGTAATGGAACTTTAAAATGCATAGGTGCAACAACTTTTATGGAATATAAAAATACTTTTGATAAAAATAAACCCCTAAGTCGCCGTTTTGCTAAAATAAATGTAGATGAACCAAGCCAAGAAGAAAGCTTGCAAATTCTTAAAGGATTAAAAAACAAATATGAAGAATTTCATCATATAAAATTAAACGATGAAATTCTTCAATATGCTGTAATTTGGGGTAAAAAATTTTTTAATGATAAATTTTTACCTGATTGTGCTATAGATCTGATCGATGAACTTGGCGCTTCTTTTGCTTTAAATCCAAAAGCTAAAAAAAATGTCAATTTAAAAGATTTAGAAAATGTTTTAGCAAAAATGACCCACCATCACAAAATGTTTGAATTCGATCAAAATAAAGCTTTAATGAATTTAAAAACAAATTTAAAAGCAAAAATTTTTGGCCAAGATGAAGTTATAGATAGTCTTGTTTCATCACTTAAGCAAAGTTTCGCAGGATTTAAAAATTCCAATACACCACGCGGAGTGTTTTTGTTTACTGGATCAAGTGGAGTTGGAAAAACAGAACTTTGCAAAGCTTTAGCTGAATTTTTAGGTTTAAATTTAGAACGCTTTGATATGAGTGAATATGCAGAAAAACATGCTATAAGTAAACTAATAGGATCTCCAGCTGGATATATAGGTTTTGAAGAGGGTGGACTTTTAAGCAATGCTATCCGCAAAAATCCTTTTAGTCTTGTTCTTTTTGACGAAATAGAAAAGGCTCATCCTGATTTAAGCAATACCTTTTTACAGATTTTTGACAATGCTGAACTCACCGACAATAGCGGTCTTAAAGTAGATTTTAAAAATACAATCATTATTATGACATCTAATCTAGGGCTTAAAGAAAGCAATGAGCTTGGTTTTTTAAGTAAAAATGAAGAAAAAAGTAATCGTGCTATCAAAGACTTTTTTGCTCCAGAATTTATTAATCGTATTGATAAAATTTTACATTTTAATGATTTAAACGATGCTATACTTGTTAAAATTATCGAAAAAGAACTTGATGAAATTTCTAAAAATTTAAACAATATAAAATTATCAGCGGATGATAAAGCCAAAATTTATTTAACTAAAAAAGCCTATAATAAAGAATTTGGAGTAAGGCTTTTAAAACGCATAATTTCTGAGGAGATAGGAGAAAAAATCAGTGATGAAATTTTATTCGGAAAGCTTAAAAAAGGCGGTATAGCTAAAATCAAACTTGGTAAAAATGGAAAGCTCGAATTTATATTCTAAATTACTCAATGCACCTAAAAATGCTCCTGTATTTTTAAGTCAAAATTTAGAAGCTGATTTTATTGTAAAAGCTTATACTTTTGGTCTATTCCCATGGACAAGTAAACCTGTAACTTGGTGGTGTCCAGATCCTAGATGCATTTTAATTCCAAATCAAATTCACATCCAAAAAAATATGAAAAAATTTATTAATCTCTATCAAATTAAACTTGATTATGATTTTTTAAAATTAATTACATTATGTCGCGATACACGCTCTCAAAGCTGGATAGATGATGAATTTATTACCACTTATTATAAGTTATTTACCCAAGGCTATGCGCATAGCCTTGAACTTTATGAAAATAATGAACTTATAGGTGGAATTTATGGTTTAATTTTAGGCAAGGTTTTCTTTGGTGAAAGCATGGTAAGCATTAAAAAAAATGCATCTAAAGTTGCCATGATTAAGCTTTGTGATTTATTAAAACCTTATGATTTTATCATAGATTGTCAAGTTTATAACCAACATTTAGAATTCATGGGTGCTCATAATATTTCTAGGAAAGAATTTTTAAATATTTTAAAAGAAAAATGCAATCAAGAAAGTGGTTTTAAAAATTTTAAAGATTTAATGACTTAAAAAATAAGCGTGAAAATCACGCTTATGACATTGCTTTAGCAACTTCAGTAGAGCTTTCACGAATTTTCTCCATACATTCTCTTGCTTCTTTTGCAAGTTCAACACTCTGATTAACATCCTCTAAACCGCTTTTAATACTCTCAACCACTTGTGATGTAACATTACGAATAGAATTAATCGTAGTGGTAATTTCATTAACTGAATGCCCTGTTCTTTCGGCTAAATTTCTTACTTCATCAGCAACAACAGCAAAACCTCTACCATGTTCACCAGCACGCGCTGCCTCAATAGCAGCATTTAAAGCAAGCAGATTAGTCTGATCAGCAATATCACTAATAGTCTGAATAATAGATTTAATTTCATCTGATTGTTGATTTAATGAAGAAACAAGATTTGAACTTTGAGACATCATATCAGCAATATTCTGAACATTTGAAACAGTGTTTTCAATTACACGATCTCCATCTTGAGTAAGATTATCATTTTTTTCTGCAAGTTCGCTTATGAGGCGAAGTTTTTCTTGATCTTTTTTAACTTGTTCGCTTATATCTGTAGCAAATTTAATAACCTTGTAAATTTTCCCATCATCATTTTTAACCGGATTATAACTTGCTTCAAGGTATACTTTTTTATTATTTCTTCCGTATCTTATATATTTACCTGATTGAAATTTGCCCTCTCTTAAATCTTCCCAAAATTGAACATAGTCCTTAGAGTGTCTATAATTAGAATCACAGAACATACTATGATGCTTTCCTTTAATCTCATCAATATTAAAATCCATAGTTCTTAAAAAATTTTCATTAGCCGTAATAATAGTCCCATCAGGTTTAAATTCAATAATAGCCATGGAACGATTAGCAGCAGCAATAGTATTTCTAAGATCAAGCATTTCATAATGTCTTTGAGTTATATCATTGGCAAATTTAATAATTTTATAAACATGGCCATTATTATCACTAATTGGAAGATAATTTGCTTCTAAATAAACATCTATCCCTCCCTTAGCTATACGTCTAAAAAGACCACTTCTAGCTTTTCCATCTCTTAAATCTTTCCAAAAATCACTATATGCTGAAGAATTAACAACTTCAGGCAAACAGAACATACTATGATGCTTGCCCTTGATCTCTGAAAGGGAGTATTTCATAGTTGTTAAAAAATTTTGATTTGCCTCTAAAATAACGCCATCGGTGGTAAATTCAATTACTGCCATGGTATTCCCAATAGATCTTAAAATATCTCCTAAACCATTACACTTTTTTTCAAGTTGTTCAATTATTTCAGTATTATTTTTCTTAGCACCAAACATAAAACTCACCTTTTTAATAATAAATTATTTTAAAATTATATCATATTTATATAGTATTATTTACTTAAAATTATATTAATTTATAAGTTAAATATATCCTTTAAACCTACAATAACCATCTTAAACCCCATAGCAGCAATAAACACTTGTGCTATACGAGAAAAAACATGCAAAATCAATTTTCCAACTATTTTTTCTATAGTAGCTGCAAAATGAAAAAGTACAAACATAAAAATAAAAGCTATCATTACTCCGCCAAGAGCAACATCAAGCCCACCATCTTCTGCTATAACGACAATACTAGCTAAAGTTCCAGGTCCAACAAGCATAGGAAATGCCATAGGTATTAAACTCTGTCTTAAAATTTCCTTATCATCCATATCCTGATAAGAACTAAAATCCTTAGTTACAATTTTTGTTGAAAAAAGTAAATTTTTAATAGCCATTACAATAAGAACCAAACCACCAGAAACCCTTAAATCATCTAATGAAACTCTAAAAATATAGTTCATAAATAAAGGTCCTGATAATAAAAATACCAAAACTATAGTAAAAGCTGTATAGACAATAGTTCTAAAAAGTTTTTTCCGAAGCATTATAGGTAATCCATCGCTCATAGCCAAAAATTGAGTTAAATTACCAAAAGGATTTAAGATGGCAAGTAAAGTAATTGCAGCAAAAAATATCAAATAAAGCTCAGAACCCATACTAGAAAACACTATCAATCCTTAGTTTTTACAAATTCCAAAGAAATAGAATTTACACAATGTCTTACATTTTTAGCAGAAAACCCTTCTCCTTCAAAAACATGACCTAAATGTCCATTGCAGTTTGCACACACAATCTCGGTTCTAATCCCATCTTTATCAGGAATTCTTTTAATAGCCCCTCTTATTTCATCATCAAAGCTAGGCCATCCACAACCTGATTTAAATTTATCTTCGGATTTATAAAGCGAAGCTCCACATTGCTTGCATTGATAAATTCCTTTTTCATAAAAATCATTATATTTCCCACTAAAAGGAGCTTCTGTTCCTTTATTTAAAATTACTTTTTTTTCTTCTTCATTTAATTCTTTCATGATCTACCCTTGTAAAATAATTTTTATATTATATAATTAAAATTTCAATTTTAAATGATAAATTTTTATAATTTTCAAGAAAGTTTTAAATGCAAAAAGAATTTTTTCAAGAACTTCAAGATATTTTATATGAAAAAAATATAACTATAAAATTTCACTCTTTTCAAAATTTTTATGAAGACTTTAAAAGCCACAAATTTAATTTTAATCACGAGAATCAAAGCATTTTCAAAAAAAATACATCACAACAAATTACCTTGCTTCATCCTACGCGTATAAGAAGGCCTAAATTTGTCAATTCAACTCATGCGCTTGCTAAAATAATTCATTCAGTCGCTCATATAGAATTTAATGCAATTAACCTGGCTTTAGATGCGAGTTATCGCTTTAAAAATCTACCTTTGCAATTTTATTACGATTGGCTGGAGGTAGCAGATGAGGAAATTAAACATTTCAAACTTTTAAATTCAGTACTTGAAGAACTTGGTTACAAATATGGAAATTTTCCAGTGCATGATAATTTAGAATCTGCTCTAGAAGCTACAAAAGACTCTTTAAGCTTTAGAATGGGAATAGTTCATAGAGGTTTAGAAGCTAAAGGGCTTGATGCCAACCCCTTTGTTGTTCAAAAACTTCAAAGTTCCAATCATTCCATTAAAAATCTTTTAATGGAATATCTTGAAATTATACTTAATGATGAAATAAAACACGTTAAAAAAGGAGATACTTGGTGGAAATTTGCAAATCAAAACAAGTATGATTTTATCGAGCTTTGTAAAACGTTTAAACAATTCTCTCTTGCAGGAAAAAAACTTAACATTCAGGCAAGAATCAAAGCTGGTTTTACTCAAGAAGAATGCGAAGTCATTGAAAAATTTTACTCTTGATTTCTTATCTTAAATTTTGAAACAATAATGGTATATAAAACCCGAATAATTCCATAAAGCACATACAAGCTTGCTAAAATTACTAAACTTTCAAGGGGGTAAAGATATAAAAATGAAAATATTATAATTAAAATAATCAAAACTTTTAAAACGCTAGAACGATTAAAATCAAGCTTTTTAAAGCTGGGATAGCGTATATTACTTACCATTAAAAGCCCTAAAATTGCTTGAAGCACCAAAAAAACTACACCATAAGGCTTTAAAAAATCATAACTGATAAACGCATAAGTCCATATAGCACTCACAACTGCTGCAGTAGGTATAGGAAGACCTATAAAAACAGAAGGTTCATAAGTACCCGTGGTAACATTAAATCTCGCCAAACGAATGGCTCCAAAAACCACAAAAAAAGCCGTAATCAAAGATCCAAGTTTTCCAAAATCATAACCTATAGCCATATAAAAAAGAACCGCTGGAGCAACTCCAAAAGCTACTAGATCGGCTAAAGAATCAAATTCTACTCCAAATTTTGAAGTAGAATTTGTAAGTCTTGCAACACGGCCATCAAGCCCATCGCAAATCAAAGATAAAATAATATAAATCAAAGCTGTATAATAATTTCCATGTATTGAAGCTATAATAGAAATAACCCCTAAAAAAGCTGAAGCAGCTGTAAAAAGATTGGGTAAAATATAAATTAATTGCGGTCTGTTATTCATTATTTTTCCTTACGCAAAATAGCCTAACAATGAACCTGCTTTAATTTCATCATTTAAGCCTATATGAATTCTAGTATCTTTTGGTAAAAGTAAACTTATAGAGCCATTAATTAAAAAACCCATTCTATCTCCTGCTTTTAAATCATGAGAAATATTATCGAGCTTTAATTTTCTATCAAAAGAACCTGCATAGATTCGCAAAGCTATCGTTTTATTCTCTTTAACTTTTGCCAAAATAAAAACTCTTTGATTCATCATTTTTGCAGATTTTAATTCACTGCACAAAAAAAGGCCATGTCGTAAACGAATATCTGTTATAGTCATTGCAAAAGGTGTATTAAAATTTCCAGCATCATAAAGAGCATTTTTAATAGTAATTTCAACACATTCACCCAAATCTTTATGATGAATATTTTCTATTTTAGTAACCCTACCATCTATAGGTGCAAAAATAGCTTTTTCATCACTACAAACAAGTTCTCTTTTAGGCACTCTAAAAAGAAAAATACAAATTACAATTAATGTTAATAGCAAGATGGAAAAAGAATAAAAAATCCACACAAAAATAAAAATCAAGCTTAAAATAATAAGACTTAAATATCCATCTTTTGCAATAAAATCTTTCATTCTTCTACTTTAACTTCAGTTTTAACTTCTTCAAGTTCTTGTAAACGACTTGGTAGACTATTTTGATCCTCAAACTCTTTAATAATCTCGCGCACTTTAGTACCTTCAATAGTTTCTTCTTCATAAAGGGCTGCAACCATAGTCTCAATCGCTCCTTTATAAGTATTTAAAGTATCTTTAACATCTTTATAGCGTTCATCTAAGGTTTTCTTTACATAATCATCTAAAGATTCTGCCATCTTTTCAGAATAATCTTTTATGGTTTGTCCACCACTTAAGAAAGTATTTCTTTGTTTTTCAAGCACCATAAGTCCTGCAATTTCACTCATACCATACATAGAAATCATAGCTTTTATGATATCGGTTGCTCTTTCTAAATCATTACTTGCACCCGTTGAAATTTCACCTATAAACACTTCTTCAGCTGCACGACCACCTAAAAGTACATCTACTTCAGCGATAAGTTCATGTTTTTGCATTAAAAATTTATTTTCCTCAGGAGTATTTAAAGTATAACCTAAAGCCGCAAGACCACGCGGAATCACAGAAACCTTACTTACACGTTTTGCACCTTTGGTAGTTTCAGCGATTAAAGCATGACCGCATTCATGATAAGTAACAATTTTCTTTTCTTTTTCATTAATACGACGTGATTTCTTCTCAAGTCCTGCTATAGCTCTTTCAACAGCTTCAACTAAATCATTTTGTTCTACATATTTTTTAGAATCCCTACCTGCTAAAAGTGCCGCTTCATTAATAATATTTGCAAGATCAGCTCCTGCAAGCCCTGCGGTTAAGCGTGCTATGTCTTCTACCTTAACTTTTGGGGAAATTTTGACATCTTTCATGTGCACTTTTAAAATATCACACCTACCTTTAAAATCAGGTTTATCAACTAAAACTTGTCTATCAAACCTTCCTGGTCTTAAAAGCGCTGCATCTAAAACTTCTGGGCGATTTGTTGCTGCTAAAACAATAACTGGGGAACTTTCTGTCCCAAAGCCATCCATTTCAGCCAAAAGCTGATTTAAAGTTTGTTCTCTTTCATCGTTTCCACCCATCATGCCACTTGCTGCACGACTTTTACCAATAGCATCTATTTCATCTATAAAAACAATAGCAGGAGCTTCTTTTTTTGCATTTTCAAACAAATCTCTCACACGAGAAGCACCTACACCCACAAACATTTCTATAAAAGACGAACCTGAAACACTAAAAAACGGCACATCAGCTTCACCTGCAACTGCTTTTGCAAGCAAAGTTTTTCCTGTACCTGGAGGTCCAACAAGCAAAAGTCCTTTTGGAATTTTCGCTCCCAATTTAATATATCTTTCAGGATACTTTAAAAAATCTACAATTTCTTTTACTTCTTCTTTAGCTTCTTCAACACCAGCTACATCGCTAAATTTTACTTTAGGTTTTTCTGAATTTACAAGCTTCTTAGAACTTCCTATACCCAATATAGAACTTCCCATATTTTTTTGCATACGACTTGCCAAAAACATCCAAATACCAAAGAAAATAAATACTGGCAAAACCCATGAAAAAAGTATGTCCGTAAACCAATTTGTTTCAGAATAGGCACCATAAGCGATATTTTTACTATCTAGTAAACTCACAAGCTCAGGATCGTTAACTTTTTTTGCTGTATAAACAGTATTGTGAGAGCTTGAAATTGCTTTGATTGTTGTTTGTCCTATACTAACTTGATTGATTTGTCCACTTTCAATAAGCTTTTTTAACTCAGAATAAGGGACATTTTTATTTACTTCATTACCATTCAATGCCCCACCAAAAGAACCATTGCCATCAAAAAATCCCTTAAAAATAATTATCATTACAATTGCAAAAATCGCAAAAATAAAAATGGGATTTTTGTTAAAAAAATTATTACCCTGCGGATTACCCTTATTATTTGGGGTATTATTATTCATTACTTATCCTTTTTATTGTTTTTATATACAAAACTACACCACTCATTGATTTGCATTTCATCAATGAGTTCTAAATCTTGAAATTTTTCTTTAATTCTTGTTGAATATTTATCTAAAATTCCTGACAAAATAAGTATAGCATTATCTTCTAAATGGTTTTTAATATCTTTTTCTAAAATTAAAATCACATCTGCAATGATATTTGCAACAATTAGGTTATATAAACCATTTGCTTTATCTATAGATCCACACCAAGTCTTATGAAAATCGACATCATTTAATCTTGCATTTTCCAAAGAACTATCAATAGCCAACTCATCAGTATCACAAATTTCAACATTACAGCCAAACTTTGCCATGATAATACCTAAAATTCCACTACCGCAACCAAGATCTAAGGCTCTTAATTTACTTTTAGAAAATTTTTGTAAAAATTTTACACAAGAATATGTGCTTTCATGATGTCCTGAGCCAAAGGCTAAGGCTGGATTAATCTTTATATTTATATAATTCTTTTTTTCTTCTTGCCAAGTGGTATGGATATAAACATTATCCACTAAAATAGGTTTTATGCCGTTTTTATATTCTTGTATCCAGTCCTTGTTTTCTTTCTCTACAAGACTTAAATTAGAAATAATTTTATGGTTTAAATTGAAAGTAGTTGTAAGTTTTTGAGCA
The DNA here is from genome assembly GCF_001762445.1 of Campylobacter sp. BCW_6877. Classification (NCBI taxonomy): domain Bacteria; kingdom Pseudomonadati; phylum Campylobacterota; class Epsilonproteobacteria; order Campylobacterales; family Campylobacteraceae; genus Campylobacter; species Campylobacter sp. BCW_6877. Next base: position 165,058 of record NZ_MJWW01000059.1, read on the forward strand.
AATATTTCAAGTGCCCATGAAAGCTCTTCTAAACTCTCATGGGATCTAATATAAACACCATTATCTTTCTCTTCTATAGCTTCTATACCTAAATCAAAAGCAAAATCAAGAAATAAATTTTTATACTGCTCTTCTACGATAAAGAACAATTCGTAATATTTTTTTTGCATTTAGAATTTTAAAAATCAGCCTTTACTCAGCTGTACCTTCTCCACTTCCTATTCCTAAAACATCTTCAAGCTTTTCTTTTAAAACTTGTGGAGTAAAAGGTTTTACAATATAGTTATTTACGCCAGCTTTTAAAGCAGTAATCACTTCAGCTTTTCCGCCCTCAGTTGTAACCATGATAATAGGCATATCTTCATATTTTTTCTCTGCTCTTACTTTTTTTACCAACTCCAAGCCATTCATTTCTGGCATATTCCAATCTGTAATTAAAACTTTTACATCTTCATTTTTAGTTAATAAATCCCAAGCCTCAACGCCATGCTCGGCTTCTAAAACATCATCGTGTCCAAGTCTTGTTAGGGTATTTTTAATAATCCTTCTCATAGTAGAACTGTCATCAACAACTAACAATTTCACAATTTCGTCCTTTCAAAGTTTTTATAGTTTTATTTTACCCTTTTTAGCCTTATTAATCAAGCTAAAAAATTTTAAAAAATAGCATTATATCATCTTTTATTTAAAATTTTACTCAAATATTATTATTTTTATACTTAACCGTAAATAAATATACACTTAAACCTAAAAGAAGCAAGCTCACTCCACCGATAAGATAAATCGCATAAATCATCTGAGAAAAATCACCAATAGCAAGTTTAAATACCAACATCAAAGCTTCTATAGCCAAAGCAATGATAATAGAACCTAAAAATCTCACCATAGTTTTTTGAATTCCGCCTTCTTCTTTTTTTGTTTTTCCTAATACTTCTTGTTCGATCAAAGTTTTTGCCAAATCGAAAATAGCTAAAGCTAAAGTTATAGCAATAGTACTTTCAAACATATGTTCTATACCTATAGCTTGATTATCAAAAAGACTAAAAAAACCTTTTTGAAATAAAAAGCAAGTAATCACAAATAAAACCAGTGCGAAACAAAAATATACCAAACGACTAAATTGAGTAAAAACAAACTCAAATTTTCCTGCTTGAATAATCCTTAAAATATCTTCAAGCTTGATATCGATACAAACAACAAAAAGCAAGTTATTTTTATCATCGTAAATTGGCATAGAAGCTGTCACGCAAAGTTCGTTGTTTAAAACCGAAGGATAAGGATCGCTTAAAACGCATCGTCTTAATTTTACAGCTCTATAAAAATAAGAACGAGTACTTCTATCCTCACCCTGCCCTATTTCATGAGCCTTATTTAAGGAAATTGCATTTTCTATTTGCATGCCTGAAATATCTAAAATATACAGAGCATCAAAAACAACAACTTCATGAGCTATTTTATCTAAAGCTGTTTTAATCGTTTCAAGGTGAATGTCAGGAAGTTTATTAGGTAAATTTCTTGTTAAAATATAACTCATATAAGCTCTAGCGCGATAGCGATTATCTTCAAATCTTTGTATATCTTTTATATACATTATACACCTTCTTTATTGTGTTTAAATTCAGGCACAATCTTTAATAAAGCTTCTGAAATATCTTCACATATTTGTAAATTTTCTATCTCTTTATTAAGCCAATCAAGATCAACCTTTTCATTCTTTGCTACAAAAATACTCTCATATTGCGTTTTAGCATCATTTTCATCAATCAAAAGCTCTTCATAAAGCTTCTCGCCTTTTCTTAAGCCTGTGATTTTAATTTCTAAATCATTACGATTAGAAAGTAAAAGCATTTTTTTAGCTAAATCTATGATTTTTACAGGCTTACCCATATCCAAAACAAAAAGTTCTCCCCCTTTTGCAATAGCTCCAGCTTGTAAAACAAGTTGCACTGCCTCAGCCACAAGCATAAAATAACGCACTATATCAGGGTGTGTTAAAGTTAAAGGCTCATTATTGGCAATTTGTGCTTTAAATTTCGGTATCACACTACCACTAGAACCTAAAACATTACCAAAACGCACACAAGCAACTTCAAAATTTTCATCACTCATACTTAAAGTATAAAGCTCGCAAACTCTCTTAGTGCAACCCATAATATTTGTTGGTCGCACTGCTTTATCTGTACTTATCATCACAAATTTAGCTACTTTATTTTCTTTAGCACTATCGCATAAAATTTTAGTTCCTAAAATATTATTAATTACTGCTGAATGTGGATTTTGTTCGCAAAGAGGCACATGTTTATAAGCGGCTGCATGTAAAATAAGCTCAGGTTTATAAGTTTTTAATACCTCATCTAAACTTTGCTTATCTAAAATACTTAACAAAATAGGAGTAATTTTTTCTTTATATAAATTTAAATCATCATTGATTTTATAAAGATTATACTCACTATGATCAACCATGATAAGATGCTTAGCGCCAAATTTAATACATTGCTTACAAAGTTCACTGCCTATAGTTCCACCTGCTCCACTTACCAAAACTACCTTGTCTTTTAAAAAAGTCGCCACAGCACTATCGTCTAAATCTTTTGGTTTTCTAGCAAGCAAGTCTTCTATACTGATATCTCTTGCTTCATTTCTTGTAAAAGAAAATATTTTTACATCGCAAATACCATAAGCTACAAGTTCTTCAAAAAGTTTTTTAAGCTCTTCTTGTTCAAGTCTTAAAGCAATAATGGCAGTTTTTACCCCTTGTTCTACATAAGATTTTATTTTTTCTTTTTCTTCTACAATAAATTTATCACAATAAGTCCCTATAAGCTCTTTCCTCGCATCAACTACACCCACAGGAAAAAGTCCTAAAGAACCTTCTTTTGCGCCTTTTAACAAATGCAAAGCCTTAGAAGTTGCCCCTACTACAACACAAGGAGTTTCTTCTTCTTTCATTTTAGAAGGTTTAAAATCCACAAGCATTCTTTTGCTAATTCTTAAAGTACCTATAAACATATAAGAAAGAACAAAATCTATCACAATAGCACTTCTTGGAAAAGGATTAAAAAAATCACTAAAAAAATAAAAAATAAGAAAAAAACAAAACTCAGCTAAAAGCAAAGCAATAAAAATTTTTCTTGCTTCATTGAGAGAAAAAAATCTCCAAGCTACTTTATAAATTCTAAAAACAAACAAAAATGAAAGTTTTAAAACAAGCAAAATAATAGCAGAAATCATCATACCATGATAAAAAATACTCGGAATATCTCCACTAAATCTCAAAGAAAAAGCCAGATAAACGCTAAGTAAAATTAAAACAATATCTGAAGTTAAAAAAAATGCTAATCTTTTGCTTTTATAAAAAATCATTTTAAGCCTTTATGCTCTTTAAGATCAGTTTTGAAATTTCATAAACATCATCTTTACTCATCGCCGTGCCACTTGGCAAACAAATTCCTTTTTGGAAAAATAACTCACTATTGCCATTAAGATAAGCCTTAGCTCCTTTAAATACTTCTTGAGTGTGCATAGCTTTCCATAATGGTCTTGTTTCTATTTGTTCATTTTTCAAATCTTCTATGAGTTTTGAAATTTTTGGATGCAAAGCGATATTTTTTTGACTGATATTTATATCTTTTTGACAAGCATTAAGTTCATTTTTATCAAAATCAATCAAAGCTGTACTTAACCAGCGATTGCTTCTTGAATTTTCTAATTCATCTAAAAAGCTAAAATGCTCTTCTAAAAATTCTTTATACCACTCATAAATTTCTCTTTTTTTAAGCACTCTTTGTTCTAAAACCTCCATTTGTGCTACACCAATAGCTCCTAAAACATTGCTTAAACGGTAATTATAACCATAATCTAAATGTTCATAATGCAAACAATTTTCCCTTGCTTGAGTGCTATAAAATCTTGCTTTTTCAATCTTTTCTTTATTTTTTCCTATAAGCATACCTCCACCTGAAGTGGTGATGATTTTATTGCCATTATAAGAATAAGCTCCAAATTCTCCAAAAGTTCCTAAAGCTTTATTCTTATAAAAACTTCCTAAAGCTTCGGCAGCATCTTCGATTAAAACAATGTCATTTTCTTTGCAAATTTCAACAATTTCATCCATTTTTGCAGCATTACCATAAAGATGAGTTAAAATCAATGCTTTTGGTTTTTTTTCACATTCTTTAATAGCAAGTTTTAACAAATCTACATCAATATTATAAGTTTCATCACAATCTATAAATACAGGCTTTGCTTTAAGATAACAAATAGGTGCTACTGAAGCGATAAAAGTAAAAGAAGAAGCCAAAACAATATCATCTTGTTTTACCCCTGCCACCCTTAAAGCTAAATGCAAAGCCGCTGTGGCTGAATTTAAAGCTAAGGCATTTTCACTTTTGCTATAATCTTTTACACTTTGCTCAAAGCGATTTACAAATTCACCCAAAGGTGCTATATAATTGCTTTTGAAAACTTCTTCTATGTATTTTAATTCATTACCACCCATATGCGGAGGAGAAAGAAAAAATCTCATTTTTTATCCTTTATATAAAGCAGAATTTTTTATCCTTATATATTTTATCTAAAAAAAATTACCAAGATTCAAATATTTAAATTCTTTTTATAGTCAAAGCTTGTTTTCATACCAATTTTTAAGCTTTTCTAAGTCTTCTTTTTTATAAATACTTTCAAAGCATTTAAGGAGTATTTTATTTTTTGTTTTGATAACAAAACAAACTTCAACTTGATTTAAAAATTTCATTTTTTCTATTTTAACAATTTCCAAATCTTCTCGTTTTATAAAATACATATAAAAAAGATTAAATTTACTAACTATATAAATTCCATTTTCACAAACTATTGCTAAATTTATAACGTACATCAACAATAATAACATACCTGTTATCACAGAAGAAACTGATACTTGCAAACTCCAAAGTGTTTTTAAATTTTCATTTTCTAATTCAAAGAAAAAAAGAAGTTGATAAAAACCTTCAAAATTATACCAAATTCCTATTAATCCACCCAAAAAAGCAGCAATACCTGTATATTTTACAATCCTACTATTTTTAGAATTTACATTTGCTTTAAGACTAAAAAGTTTTTTGTGTTTTAAAGAATTTTTCAAAGGAAATATGTAGCATATTAGACATATGGTTAGTAAATTAATGACAATCCACCCCAAAGGCGAAGGATTTACTATATAGTGAACAACAAGATTGTTATTAAAATGCAATTTACATCCTTTTTGCAGGTATTCCTATAAAAACACCTTTTTCATCTTGACTTTTAACCAAAGTTGCTCCACCACCTAAAATACTACCATCTGCTAAGCTTAAATTAGGCAAAACACAAGAATTAATCCCTAAAAAACAATTTTTACCGATTTTTACATTGCCCGCACATTTAGCCCCCACACTCACATGAGAAAATTCCCCTATCACGCATTCATGTTCAATCACGCTTGAAGTATTTAAAATCACGCCTTTTTCTATTTTGGCTTTAGCATTAACTACTACATAAGGCATGATTAAAATTCCTGCATTTTCTTCCACACTTGCACTAGAACTTATAAGCGCGCTTTTATGAATAAGATTAACGATTTTAAAGCCATTTTCTAAAATTTTTTGATAAATCTTTTTTCGAATTTCATTGTTTCCTATGGCTATAAAAAAATCATATTTAGGTAAGGTGCTTTCAAATTTCATTCCTTTAAAATCATCTAAAAAAATACATTCTTTATAACCCATATTTTTAGCCACATCTTCACAAACAAGCCCATGACCACTAGCACCATAAATATAAATTTTTTCAGTTCTTGCCATTAAATTTCTCTGTTGTAACATGGCCTTCTTTGCTTACCCCGCTTCGTTTTAAAACCTTTAAGGCTGTTAAAAATATGATTTTTAAATCAAGTAAAAAAGAAATATTTTTCACATAATACACATCAAGTTCGAATTTTTTCTGCCAAGAAATAGCATTTCTTCCATTTACCTGCGCCCATCCTGTTATACCTGGACGCACTTTATGACGCAATTTTTGCTCTTCATTATAAAGGGATAAATACTCAACCAAAAGAGGTCTAGGCCCCACAAAACTCATATCCCCTTTTAAAACATTAAAAAGTTGCAAAAGCTCATCCAAACTTAAGCTTCTAACAATTTTTCCAAAAGCTTTCAAACGCAATTCATCGCTCAATAGCTCACCCTTTTCATCTCTTTCATCACTCATGGTTTTAAATTTATAAATTTTAAAAATTTTTTCATCTAAACCAGGGCGATTTTGGGTAAAAAACACACTTCCTTGAGTGATTTTTAAAAGTAAAGCAGTGAGTAAAATCACCGGAGAAAAAAGCACTAAAAGCACTAAAGCTAAAATAAAATCAAAAATTCTTTTAAAAACTTTTTCATACATTCTTAATTACCCTATCATAAAGTTTTAAATAACGCTGTGCGATATTATTTTCATCGTATTGCAAAACATCTTGGGCGGCATTTTTAGCTAAATTTAATCTTAATTTTTCATCTTCTAATAAAAGTGAAATTTTTTCGCTTAAATCCTTGGCATCTTTTGTTTTTGCCCAAAGTCCATCATAAGCATTAGAAATAGCCTCCACACAACCTTCACAATCACTCACCACTATAGCCTTACCACAAGCTTTTGCCTCCAAAACACTTACAGGAAAGCCTTCTTTATAGCTTGGTAAAACAAAAATATCACAATTTTGTAAAAGCTCGACTATATCACTTCTAGCACCCAAATAATACACCACACCCGAGTTTAAAAACTCCAAACTTGCACAAAAAGGATTTTCATCTCTTCCACCAACTAAAACAAAATTTGCCTTGTCTTTTAGCATAGTAGCACTTTCATAAAATTCTTTTACACCTTTATGCCATAAAGCTCTTGCTATCATAAGCACAATTGGTTTTTTATCTATGTTTAAATTTTTCCAAAAAAGCTCTTTTTTTTCCGATTCTACATAAATAGGAAAAAATTTTTTTAAATTGATCCCTACAGATTTTATCACGCAAATTTTATTTTCTTTAAGTCCTAAATTCCGCATAAACTCAGCATTACTTTCATTGACAAAAATAAATTGGTGTGCAAATTTAAAACTTAATTTATAAAGATTATTAATAACAAAACGCACTAAATTTGCCTTAAAACCTTGATCTATATAAAAAGAACCCAAGCCTTCTACTAAGGCAAAACGATAAGGAATTTTTGCCCATTTTGCCGCTAAAATTCCAAAGGTATTGCTTTTATGTGCCGCACTTTGAATAAGATCAAGATTTAAATTTTTCAAAACCTTAGCAAGATAAAAAAAATTCTTTAAAACCACAAAAGGATTTAAGCTAGCTCTTGAAAGCTCATAAACAATTACTTTTAAGCCAAGATCTCTAAGTTTTTGCGTGTATTCATCTTGTGGCACTATAACAAAAACTTCATCTTTTCTATCTTTTAATGCTTTTATAATAGGCATTCTAAAATGATAAATACTTGCTCCTGCATGTGATAAAAATCCTATTCTCATTTTCAACCCTTAAATTTTAAGTTTAAAAACCTTAGCATCTCTAGAATTAATCACCAAGTCAAATAAATTCTTATCATAATTTCCTAAAAAAAACATTTGCACATAAGCACTATTAAACATGGTTTTATCCATTAAAATAAATTGTGCATAAGGAATAGCACTATCCTTTAAATAAAAAATATAAAACTGAGCCTTATCATCGATTGGAGTGATTTTGTATTCACCTTGTTTAATAGAATTAATCTCTACGATACTATTTACAGAAACCACATTATCACCTATTTTAAAACTTCTAAAATCATCGCTTAAAACCACTCCGTTGCTAAGATAAATTTCTCCATTTTTAACATCAAGTGGATAAGCTGTGCTAAAGGTAAAAGGTTTATCCAAAACCCCTGTATCTAAATTAATAAAAGAAAAACTAGCCACCGTAGAAAAAATCAAAGACATTCTAGCAGGCATATAAAGATAAATATCACGAGTTTTTGGCGTATCGATTTTAAAATCAGGTTTTGATAATGAAGCTAGAAACAAATCCACATTGCTTTGATTATAATCTTTCATCATGGCTTGTAAAATGTCTGTTTTTAAAATATCATTTTGCGGAGCATAAAAGCTTTTTTCTGTATATTCTACACTAAGTCTTGCCATATTAGCTGCAGCTTGTTCATCTTTGCTTAAAGCAAAAGAAGGGAAAAAATTATCCTTACCTAAATGCTTTCCACCATCTACTAAAGTTTTCACATCGCTATAATAACGCACAGGATAACCATAATCCCACCAAGTTACCACATAATCTTCTCTATTGGCTATATTCTTTAATTGATTTAATAATGATGCTTCATTTTGAGAAAAAACTGTTGGTGCTTTATAGTTGTAAATATGGATAAATACTGGAGCTAAAGTCAAAATAGTTGCAAAAACAATACAAACATTTGAAGTTAATTGGCTATATTTTTTAACCAATATAGCCTTAAACTCGCTCAATAAAAAACCAAATCCTAAGGCCATTACAGGTACAGAATAAATGGTAAATCTAAGCCCCCCTTTTAAGGCTAAAAACCCGAGCACCAATATAGGTAAAGCCATAATCATACTTTTATGTTTTCTCAAAAGCCATACAAAACCAAACAAAGAAAACAAGAAAACAATTTCACTACCACTAATTCTTCGCATAAATTCGCTAAGATCTACATTTTCAACTTCTTGTATGGTTTGATTGACATTAAAATACATAAAGCCCTGTGTTAAATTCGCACTTTCATCACTTCTAAAAATATAAAATTTAAGCTGATAAAGTATAGGATCAACCCCACCGCTTAAAATCAAAAATATCAAAGTTGCACTACCTAAAATTCCTATAATCATAAAATTTAAGCGTTTTTGCTCTAAGGCGAATAAAGCAAAAAGTATTACTATAATGGCACTTTGATAAAACCATGCTATATTTGAAAGAGTAAGAGAAGACAAAATCACAGCTATATAAAAAATCTTTTCTTTTCTATGAAAAATAAGTGTATAAATTAAAAAAAGTCCAATTAAAGCTACATTTAAAGTATAACTTGAAGGATACCACCAAAGATAAATTCCTATAAATAACGGCAAGGCAATCAATGAAAAAAAGTCTTTTTTTAAAATCATTCTTACCATAAAAAATAAAATAAACATAGGCAAAACAATTACCAGCATATCCGTATCATAATACCCGCTCATAGTGCGATTATAATAACTGTTTGCTATGCTTGCTAAAAAAGCAGCTACAAAGCCCATTAAAGGACGTTTGTATTCATTAGCTAGCAAAATAATAGGAATCACCACCAAAGAAGATAAAAAAGTACTCATATATAAAATGATACTTTCAAAAGAAAAAGGTGTGACTTTATAAAGCCAATAAGTAAGCGCGGATAAAGAAGATCCATAATAACTCAAATCATTAGGCTGATGAAAACCTGCTATCATATCTCTTGCGCCCTCAGCAAAGGCATAGCCATCGTTTGAAATGATCATTAATTGATTATTGAAAAAATACTCATTAAACTCACTTGCCCACCAAACCCAATAAAACCTGCAAAATACACTAAAAACATAAGCTAATATAATCATCACAAATAAAACTAAATAAGGGTTTTTTAAATACTCTTTTTTCAACATCTTCTATCCTAATAAATATTTCAAAGCATCGCGTGCAATTTTTACTTTATCAAAGGCCTTAGCCCTAGTTTTAGCCTTATTTTTATACGCTTTTCTTAATTTATCGTCTTCAAGCATAGTTTTTAAACCCTGAAACATGGAGTTTTCATTATCTACTTCTACTAAAAGTCCAAATTCATCATCGCCAAAAAGCTCTCTTGCGCCACTTTTATGATCAGTGCAAACCACCGCACAAGAACAAGCTAAGCTTTCAATTAAAACATTTGAAAAGCCTTCAAATACAGAAGCAAAAGCAAAAAATTCGCATTTAGCCATGTATTTATAAGGATTATTATCAAATCCTAAAAGCAAAACCTTTTCTTCTAAATTTAACTCTTTAATCAAAGCTAAAAGCTCATCTTTAAGCACACCTTCACCTAAAATCACAAGCTTTAAATCTGTTTTCAATCTCGCATAAGCACGAATTAATAAAGCATGATTTTTACCTTTATCAAGTCTGCCTACACTTAAAATAAATTTATCTTTTAAAGCTATGTCTTCAAGGGCTTTTTGCTCTATGTTTTCTAAATCGATGGCATTGTACAAAATTTCACATTTTTTTGGATTTATACTAAAATTTTGCACTAAATCTTCTAAATTTCCCTTAGAATTAGGCAAGATTAAATCAGCTTTTGGGTAAAGCAAAGAAATTAAAAATTTATTTGCCAAAGAATTAAAATTATTTTTCGCATACATCACACTTGGCGTAGTGCATTCATTGATCACAAGGCGAGTTTTATTTCCAAACATTCTTGCCATTAAAGCTATATAATTAGGTCGATTTAAAAAAACAAATTCTGTATCAATGCCTAAATTTCTGCAAAGTTTTTTGTATTTTAAAGCCAAAAAAGGTAATTTTAAAAATTTCAAAATAGGATTTTCACTAGGTTTTGAATATTCTAAAAAATGAATTTGACACTCTGGAATTTCATAAGAAATTTTATCATTCATCAAGATCAAATGCACTTCAAATTTCAAACTTAAAATAGGCAATAAAGTCGCCACAACTCTTTCAGCACCACCACTTCCTAAAGAATAAATAAAAATTCCTAATTTTTGCATAAAGCCACCCGAATTTTCGATAATTTTTCAATCATATTATTTGGAATTATACTTAAAATGAGTAATATCAAAGCAGGAGCGTTGATTTTTATACTCAGGCTTTTAAACAAACATTTATAAAGAGCTTTATAATTTTTTGCAAGTTTTGCATAATAAGCTGCCATTTTATAATAACTCGCACAAGTTTTTTTATAATCTTTATCCTTACTCATTCTAAGTTCATTTTCTAAAATTTTAGCAAGCTCTAAATATCCCAAATACACCCTATAAGCATTTTTACTCGCCCCTAAAGTCACGCTATCTTGCCTAAAAATCCTATAAATCCTAAAAGCCTTATGAATATAAAAACTTTTTTCCTTGTATAAATTTACCCAAAGCGTGGCTTCATTGCCATAAAATTCTTCATTAAAACGCTTGTTTTCAAGTAGAGATTTTTTAAAAACAGAAAAAAACTCTCCGCTAAATTTAGCCATTAAAAAATCTTTTTTAGAAATTTCGCTATCTTTTTCCAAACCCTTGCCGCTAAATTCCTTGCTTAAATTTCCTTCTTTTTCTATCAAACAATTTCCAAAAACATGAGCATAACCTTCGTTTGCTTTTTGCATTAAGATGCCTAAAGCCCCAGATAAAAGTTCATCATCATCATCTAAAAAAGTTACAAACTCGCCACTTGCTTGATCTAAGCCATTATTTTTATTGCCATTTGGACCTTGTTTGTAGTTTTGATTTAAAAAATACTTAATGCGATCATCATTTTTTTGTAAATTTTGCACCACACTTTTAGTATCATCGCTAGAATTATCATCGCTTATAATAATTTCTAAATCTTTAAAATCTTGATTTTGTATGCTTTTAATAGCCTTTTCTAACAAAACTTGACGATTAAAAGTTGGTACTATAACAGAAAGTTTAGGCATTTTTAACCTCGACTATAAGCTTAAGCCATTCTTCTTTGATATGAGAAATTTCAAAATCTTTACACCTTTGTTTGGCATTATTTACAAGTTCTTTTCTAAAATTTTCATCATTTAAAACAAGTTCGAGTTTTTTAGCAAGTGCTATTTCATCATCACAACCTACCAAAAGCCCGTCATGATTATCTTTGATCAAATCCTTAGCACCATTATAATAAGAACTTGAAATTCTACAAACCTCAAAATACAAACTTTCAATTAAAACCGTTGGCAAACCCTCTACAAAAGAACAAAGGCAAAGCGCTTTTGCTTTTTCATAAAGAGCCTTGACATTTTCAATGCGTCCTAAAAAATCAACTTTTATTCCTAAAGATTTTACCTTATATTCAAGTTCTTGCCTTAACTCTCCATCTCCTGCTATAACAAATTTATAATTTTCTTGCAAATTTTTATCCAAATGCGCTATAGCTTTTAAAAACATTGCAGGGTTTTTGTTGTGATCTAAACGCCCTATAAAAAGAACCAAATTTTCCTTTTTAAAACTAGAATCAAAAGGAATTTCATCGCTAAAATGACAAGGATTTAATAAAAGCTTAACCCTTTTTACAAATCTTTCATAATACACCTTATCACTGCTTCCAAGCACACTTAAAGCATCACAAAAAGGATAGCTTACCCTTCTTAAAAAACGCCAAATTTTAGGTTTTAAATACGCCTCATTGCTATGCTCACTTATAATGAGTGGAGTTTTAAGCCCTATTTTCGCAGCAATACAAGCAATATTAGTCGTATCCAAAAAAGAAATAAAAACATCAGCCTTACTTTCTTTTAAAGCCTTTCTTAAAGCAAAAAATTTCTTAAAACGACTTGCGATTTTATGATAAAATGTGTCAAATCTAAATTGTTTTAAACTTGTAACTTTAACTTCATTTTCAAGCTTATAAAAAGATTTTCCTGCATGAAATTTAATAATACTTACTTCATGCTCTTTGCAAAGTGCATTAGCCAAGGTTACCAAAACACGCTCAGCGCCTCCTGAATTTAAAGTTGCGATAATAAAGCTTATTTTCATCATTTCTCCTCTTTAAGCTTACCGTGTTCTAAACGATAAACCTTATCACATTGCGTTATCGTAGAAAGGCGATGTGCGATAATAATCATGGTTTTATCTTTAGAAATTTTATAAATTTCATCCATGATTTTTGCTTCACTTTGAGTATCAAGCGCAGAAGTTGCTTCATCAAGCACTAAAATTTCAGGCTCTAAATATAAAGCTCTTGCTATGGCTATGCGTTGTTTTTGCCCCCCGCTTAAATTACTCCCCCCATCGCCCACTTTTGTTTGCACTCCTTGAGGTAAATTTTTTATAAAATGCTCTAAATTTGCTTGTTTGATAACCCTGTTAAGTTTTTCTTCATCAACCGCATCTGTAAAAGTGATATTTTTAGCTATGCTGTCATTAAAAAGATAGATATTTTGCGGAATATAGCCTATTTTTTGGCGATAATTTTTTGCATTGCTTGCATTTAATTCTTGCTCATCAATTAAAATTTGCCCTTCTTTTGGTTTTAAAAGTCCTATGATAAGATCTACTAAGGTACTTTTTCCGCAACCACTCTCCCCTATAAAAGCGATTTTTTCGCCTTTTTTAATGTTTAAGTTAAGATTTTTAAATAAATGTTTTTTTCCCTCATAACCAAAGCTAAGATTGCAAATTTTAAGCTCTTGATTAAAGCTTAATTTTTCCTCGCCCAAATTTTCTTCTTCTTGTCTTAAATTTTGGTAAATAATATCCAAAGAAGAATGATAATAAAGCAAATCATGATAACTTGTGATAATACGATTTGCACTTGGCATTAAGCGATAAAGCGCTAAAACAAAAATAGAAATCGTGGATAAAATACCTGAAATATCACTTTCATTTTTCAAAACCAAAAATACCACGATAAAAACAAGTACGCAAAAACCTATTCCTTCAAGATAAATTCTAGGCACCGCAGCTACGCTTTCATTGGTAATATTTGCTTTAGAAAAAGCTTCACTTTGTGCTTTAAAAAGGCTTAATACTCCATCTTCTTTGGTTTTAAGCTTGATAAATTTGAAATTATTTAAATTTGTATTTAAAATTTCGAAGAAATTTTTCATCGCTTCTTCACGTTTTAGTCCTGCTTTTTTAATGATAGGGCTTAAAATTTTCACTAAAATAAAGGCATTTAACACCATAAAAATACTTAAAAATAAAGTGATTTTATAATTAATCAAAAGCATTAAAGCATAAAGCAAAAGCACTACAAAAATTTCACTCATCAAAAGTAAAAATGATGAAATCATAGTGCTTAGATTATAAACTTCTCCTGTAATGGACTTTAAAATTTCAGATTGATTTTTTTGAGTAAATTTTTCATAATTAATATTTAAAAATTTAGAAAAAACCTTATAAGCGATCGCGTGATAACGTCCTTTAGAAAATCTTGCCAAAAGATGAAAATAATACGCATTTAACAAAGCTCTAAATACATAAAAAACAATAAGCCCCACTCCAAAATAAACAATGATTTCAAAAACAGGGATATTAAGATATTCTTTTAGGCTGATTAAATATTTATTACGATCAAAATAAGAAAAATCACTAGCCAAAGTGATAAAAGGCATTACCAAAGAAATTGCAAAAGTTTCTATAAAAGAAACAAATACTGAAAAAACAAGCAAGAAAAATAAAAAATTTTTATCTTCCTTGCTTAAAATAAAAAAAAGTTTTTTTAACACTGTTTTTCCCAATCAAAAGCAGATTTACAAATAAGCTCTAAATCATCGTATTTAGGCTGCCAAGAAGTAAGATTTCTGATTTTACTTGCATCAGAAATCAATACACTAGGATCGCCCGCACGGCGTGGGGCAAGTTCTACTTTAAAATCCGCTCCGCTAACTTTTTTCATCGCTTCAATCACTTCTTTTACACTAAAACCATGTCCATAACCTACATTAAAAACATTACTTTCATTCTCTTTTAAATAATCCAAAGCTGCTAAATGCGCGCTTGAAATATCATCTACATGGATAAAATCTCTTATGCAAGTACCATCTTTTGTATCATAATCATCGCCAAATATGAAAAGTTTTTCACGTTTTCCTGCGGCACATTCAGCTGCAACTTTTATAAGCAAAGTCGCTTTTGGATAGCGTTGTCCTAAAGTATAATCCATACAAGCACCTGCAACATTAAAATATCTTAAAATACAATGCTTAAATTCAGGATTTGCCATACTTGCATCACGCAAAACTTCTTCGCTCATAAGCTTACTACGACCATAAGGATTAATAGGTGCTAAAGGACTTGTTTCGCTCACAACAGGAGTTTGTGGTTCGCCATAAGTGGCTGCCGTTGAAGAAAATATAAATTTATTCACTCCAGTTTGCAAACAAGTTTCGATGAGATTTGTTGTATTAACAGTGTTGTTCATATAATATTTTAAAGGATTTTGCATACTTTCAAAAACTTCAATGCTCGCTGCAAAATGCACAATAGCGTCAAATTTTTCTCTCTCAAACAATGCTTTTACGCCTTGAAAATCACTTAAATCTTGTTCAAAAAATTTAAAAGCTCTTATTTTTTGCAAATCTTCTATTGCGATTTTAGAGCCCTTAGAAAGATTATCTAAAACACAAATTTCATGATCTGTTTTTAAAAATTGTCTTAAAGTATGAGAACCTATATAACCTGCGCCACCGCTAATAAGAATTTTCATCATCATTCCTTTTTTTAAAAATGTCAAAAATAAATTTTAATATATTTTCTTAAATACTTAAGATTGAACTTTTGAAATTTCATTCTCACAAGCTTTTGCAAAAACTTCTGCATAAGAACGATCTGATTTTTTTGCACGCAAAAAATCTCTCATATAAGAAAGAAAATCAACATAATCTTCTTCACTAACATTACCTTTAATAAGTTCATATTTTAAAAAAAGCATATAGGTGTTTAAAACATCACTTTCACAATATTCGTGAATTTTTTCAAGTTCATTTTCATAAAAAAGTTTCATTACCTCATCGCCATGTACATCATATTTTCCTGGCAAACCCACCATAGAACAAAGTGTATCAAGCTTTATTCCACGCCCATTAGAACCTAAGGATTCCAATAAATCACAATGTTTTAATTCTGAAAATCTTGTTTTATAATTATTCCATTTATCACTTTGGGTATCTAAATAAGTTGCTGCTTTTAAATTGTATTTTAAAGCCCTTAAAACAAGAACAGGCATATCGAAATTTTTACCATTAAAACTGACTAATTTTGGCTCATAATTTTCTATAAAATTAAAAAAATTCTCAATCATTTCTTTTTCATTTTGCCCATCAATTTTATTTACTTTGATAAATTTTCCAAAATTATCGCTTAAAACCGCACAAATACTGATGATTTTATGATAAGGCAAAGGCAAAAACTCACTTCCGCTTTGTTCTTTTTGCCACTGAAGTGCTTTTAAACTTACCTCTAAATCACTTCCTTCAAAACCTAAAGTTTTGCGGATAAGCTCAACATCTGGCACACTCTCACAATCAAAAACACAAATATAACCTTCATTTTTTGCCATTTTTAACCTTTTTTTAAATAATTTCGCTAAAATCATAGCAAAAATTTTAAAATATTAGGCTTTTAATGAAAATAGCAATTGTTCGTTTATCAGCACTTGGTGATATTATCCAAAGTGCCGTGGTTTTGCAATTTGTCAAAAATTTTAAAAAAGATATAAAAATTCATTGGTTTGTAGATGAAAAATTTGAAGGCATACTCAAAAATCATCCTTTAATAGACAAACTCTATGCCCTGCCCTTAAAAGACAAAAAAATTTTAAAAAGCCTAAAAATTCTTCTTAAAGCAAGAAAAAACAACTATAATACAGTAATAGATCTACAAGGGCTTATAAAATCTGCTATTGTAAGTCGAATTTTAAGTAGAAATAATTTTGGTTTTGATAAAAATAGCCTTAAAGAAAGTTTTGCTCATAATTTCTATAACCAAAAACTTGAGTTAGATTACAATGAAAATGTATTTGTAAGATACTTAAGTCTTACCTCCTTTATGTTAAATACTGATTTTAATGTCAAAAATTTAGCCTTTAAACAAGATATTTTTAGCGTAGATGAAAATTTAAAACAACTCTTAAACAATAAACTCAAACTCGATAAAAACGAAAAAAACATACTCATACATGTAGGTTCAAGCGTAGAAAATAAAATCTATCCTAAAACCAAACTTGCTATACTTTGCAAACTTTTAATCAATGAATTTCAACAAGCAAAAATTTGGCTCGCTTGGGGAAATGTAAAAGAATATGAATTTGCTAAAGAGGTTTTAAATCTTAGTGGTATTGATGAAACACATATAGAATTAGCGCCAAAATTCAGTCTTGAAGAGCTAATGGCTTTTACAAAAATGATGAATTTAATCATAGGAAATGATAGCGGTCCAACACATTTAGCTTTTGCTTTAAACAAAGCATCTATTACGATTTTTGGAGCAACACCAAGCTACCGCAATGCTTTTCAAACTCATATCAATAAAATCATTGACGCAGGTAAAAAAATCCAAAATGCCAAGCATATCGATAAAAGTGATTTTTGTATCACGCGCATAGAAGAAGAAGATATCTTCAAACTTGCCAAAGGCTTACTTAATGAAAAATAGCGATAGAATATATCTTAGTCTTTATTATATTTTGAAATTTTTTGTTACTTTTATGCCTGATTGTATCTTGCATTTTTTAACTTTAATTGCGGCAAGAATCACTTTTCATCTTAACAAAAAACATCGCAAAATCATCGATATAAATTTGCAAATCTGTTTTCCTCAATACACTCAAAAAGAACGCGATAAATTGTCTTTGAAAATTTATGAAAATTTTGCTCAATTTGGAATTGATTGTTTGCAAAATCAAAACACTACCAAAGAAAAAATTCTCAATAAAGTAAAATTTATCAATGAAAATTTACTTACAGACGCTCTAGCTTTAAAGCGTCCTATTATCTTCACAACTGCACACTATGGAAACTGGGAAATTTTAAGCCTTGCTTATGCAGCTAAATATGGTGCGATTTCTATAGTGGGGAAAAAGTTAAAAAGCGAAGTTATGTATGAAATTTTAAGTAAAAATCGTACCCAATTTGACATAGAGCTTATTGACAAAAAAGGGGGGTTAAGACGAATGCTAAGTGCTCTAAAAAAGGGGCGAACTTTAGGAATTTTAACCGATCAAGACTGCGTAGAAAACGAAAGCGTAAGATTGAAATTTTTTAACAAAGAAGTGAATTATCAAATAGGAGCAAGCCTTATCGCACAAAGAAGCAATGCTTTAATCATCCCTGTTTATGCCTATAAAGAAGATAGTAAATTTTGCATAGAGTTTTTTAAAGCAAAAGATTCTCAAAATGCAAGTTTAGAAGAACTGACACTTTATCAAGCACAAAGTTGCGAAGAAATGATTAAAAAAAGACCTTGGGAATACTTTTTTTTCCATAGACGCTTTGCTAGTTATAATCAAGGAATATACTCATGAATATTTCAATAGTAATACTAACTTTTAATAGCCAAAAATATCTTCAAGAAGTATTGCAAAGTGTTAATTTTGCTAATGAAATTATTTTAATAGATAGCGGAAGCACGGATGATAGTTTAATAATAGCAAAAGCTTTTAAAAATGTGAAAATTTTCCATCAAGATTGGCTTGGTTTTGGAAAGCAAAAACAATTTGGAGTTGAAAAAGCAAATAATGACTGGATATTTGTTTTAGATAGTGATGAAGTTTTTACTGAAGAATTAAAAGAGGAAGTATTGCAAATAATCAAAAATCCATCATTTAAAGCATACAAAGTAGCAAGATTAAATTTTTTCTTTGGAGAAGCAATAACAAAAATGGGGCTATATCCTGATTATAACATAAGATTATTTCATAAAAAATATGCCAAATTTAATGAAAGAGAAGTTCATGAAAGCATAATCTGTCAAGAAAAAATAGGGAAATTAAAACATCATTTTTTACATTATGCTTATGAAAATATCGAGCAATTTATAGATAAGCAAAACAAATACTCAAGTCTAAATCCTAAAAAAAATAACCTTCTTAAAGCTTTAATAAATCCTTATTGGACTTTTTTTAAACTTTATTTTGTAAAATTAGGTTTTTTAGAAGGCAAAAGAGGTTTTATCATAGCAAAGCTTTATGCACAATATACTTTTTGGAAATATATTAAATAGGAGTGCAACAATGAAAGGCATTATTTTAGCTGGAGGTAGTGGAACTAGACTTTATCCTAGCACATTAACTTTATGCAAGCAACTTTTACCTATATACGATAAACCAATGATTTATTATCCTATGTCTGTTTTAATGCTTGCAAAAATTAAAGAAGTTTTGATTATTTCTACTCCAAAAGATATTGATAGATTTAAAGAGCTATTCAAAGATGGTTCTTTTCTTGGAATGCAAATTCAGTATAAAATTCAAGAGCGTCCAGAAGGTTTAGCACAAGGACTTATTTTGGCGCAAGATTTTATTCAAGATGATGATATTGCATTAATTTTAGGAGATAATATTTTTTACGGACAAGGCTTTAGTGATATTTTGGAAAATGCAAAAGATGACTTAAAAAAAGGATTTGCTAGTATTTTTTCTTATCATGTAAAAGATCCAGAAAGATTTGGAGTGGTAGAAATAGATCAAAATGGAAATGTTTTAAGCCTGGAAGAAAAACCCAAAAATCCAAAAAGCAACCATGTGGCAACTGGTTTATATTTTTATAATAATGATGCTATAGATATTGCAAAAAATGTAAGACCAAGTGCAAGAGGAGAACTTGAAATAACAGATGTAAATATAGAATATTTAAGGTTAAATAAGCTAAAATCACAACATTTAGGAAGAGGTTTTGCTTGGATTGACACAGGAACTCACGATAGTCTTATAGAAGCTAGTTCGTTTGTGCAAACCATAGAATTAAGGCAGGGTTATAAGATTGCCTGCTTGGAAGAAATAGCCTACAATAACAACTGGATAGATAATGAAGTCCTAGAAAAAAGAGCATTGTTACTTTCAAAAAGTAATTATGGTCAATATTTATATAAAATACTTAGTCAAGGAAAATAATGTATATTTTAGTTACTGGCGGAGCTGGTTTTATAGGTAGTAATTTTTTATTATATTTTTTTGAGAAAAATCCAGATGCTAAAATTATAAATTTAGATTTTTTAACATATGCTAGCGATATATCAAATTTAAATGAATTAAAAAATAATCCTAATTATATATTTATTCAAGGAGATATAAGTGATGTTTTTTTGATTAATGAAATTTTCAGAAAATATAAAATAAATGCGGTTATAAATTTTGCAGCAGAATCACATGTAGATAATTCCATAAAAAATCCAGATATTTTTATAAAAACAAATATATACGGAACTTGGAATTTATTAAACTCAGCTTATAAAACTTGGTTTCTCGAACCTTTTCTTAAAAAAGACGAATTTAAACAAAGTTTCTTTTATCAAATAAGTACAGATGAAGTTTATGGATCTTTAGGAGAAAATGGAAAATTTACAGAAGATAACGCTTATGCTCCAAATTCCCCTTATTCAGCTTCAAAAGCAAGTGCTGATATGCTTGTTAGAAGTTATCATTATACTTATGGATTAAATGCTGTTATCTCTAATTGTTCTAATAACTATGGACCTTTTCAGCACGATGAAAAACTTATACCCACTATAATAAGAAATGCTTTAAATGGGACTCCGATTCCTATATATGGAGATGGTAAAAATATAAGAGATTGGCTATATGTAAAAGATCATTGCATAGCTATAGAAAATATTTATAAATATACTTTTGAAAAAATAAACAAAAATGATATTTTTTTTGATTCCTTTAATATAGGAACAAATGAAGAATGGCAAAATATAGACATAGCTAATAAAATTTGTTCTTATTTAGATAATGTATTGCCAAAAAAGACTTCTTATAAAGAACAAATTATTTTTGTAAAGGATAGAGTCGGTCATGATAGAAGATATGCCATAGATTCGACAAAATTACAAAGGGTTATAGATTGGAAAGCACAAGAAAATTTTAATAGCGGTTTAGATAAAACTATACAATGGTACATTAAAAAATACAGGGGTTAAATTTGAACTATACAATATTAAAATTCAAAGCCATAAATAGTAAAAATTCAATATTAAATGTCCATCAAAAAGATGTAAATTGTCCATTTGAAATTAAAAGAATTTTTTATATATATGATTTTTTAGATGATTCAATAAGAGGTGATCATGCTAATTTAAATTCAGAATTTATTTTTATAGCTTTAAATGGAAGTTGCGAAATTTTAATAGACGATGGAAAAACAAAACAAAAAATAATATTAAACAACAAAACCAAAGGCTTATATATAGATAAAATGATATGGAAACAAATGTATAATTTTTCTAAAGATTGTATTTTATTGGTATTAACAAATACTTATTATGATGAAAAAGAGTATATTTATGATTATAAGTATTTTTGTGAATTAAAAAATAATATGGGGGGGGTATGCTATAAAAACCATGCCTTAAAAGCGGCATGAAAAGTTATAAAATTTTAAAGTTAGATGCCATAAAAGATGATAGAGGTAAATTAGTAGCTTTAGAAAGCAATAAAGAAATTCCATTTGAGATAAAAAGGGTGTATTATATATTTGATACAGAACCAAATTTTCCAAGAGGAGCACATGCACATAAAAATTTAGAGCAAGTGCTTATAATGATGAGTGGTTCTTGTGATATAATACTAAATGATGGAAAAAATTGTGAAAAAATTTGTTTAAATCGTCCTGATATGGGTCTTTATATAGGTAAAAATATGTGGAGAGAAATGAAAAATTTTTCTTATGGAGCAAAATTGCTAGTTTTGGCAAGTGATTTTTATGATGAAAAAGAGTATATAAGAAATTATGATGAGTTTTTAAAGGTTTTATAATGCTTAAAAAATATTTTTTAGAATATTTGGATCAATTTATTTACAATTTTCTATATAAAAATGTTGGCATAATGCCTATTAGATTATGCAAATTTATTGCTGTTTATTATCCAGATGCAAGAATAAGAAAATTATATTGGGAGAGAATGGGAGTTCAATTTGGTAAAAATTCTTTTGCAAACATTGGTTTAAATATAATTTTTAATAGGATAGAAAACATAAAAGTGTTTATAGGCAATAATGTTTCTATTGCTAGAGATTGCACTTTAATAGTTGATAGTGGACCATGTAATAATAGTTTTTTACTAGATTGTGAGTATGTCAAAAATAAATTAATACATGATGGAGATGCAAAAATTATTATAGAAGATGATGTATGGATTGGAGCAAATGTAACAATTATGCCAAATGTAAAGATAAAAAAAGGAAGTATAATAGGCGCTTGTTCACTTGTAACAAAAGATACAGAAGAATATACAATTTATGCTGGTACCCCAGCAAAAAAAATAAAGAAAATACTATGAAAAGAAATATCAAACAATATACTAAAAATTACACAAGCAAAGAGCATGATTTTGAAGAAATAATGGTTTATTACAGAAGAAAAAAAGTATTAGAAATTTTAAATAAATACAATCCTAGAAACATTTTAGAAATAGGATGTGGCATGGATTCTATTTTTAATTATTATAAAAATTTTAATAAAGCAACTATAATAGAACCATCTGATGCATTTTATAATAAAGCTATAAGCGATTTTAAAGAAAAGGATAATATAGAAATTTTTAATGATTTCTTAGAAAATATAACAAAAACATTGAAAAATAATAATTTTGATTTTATAATATGTAGCAGCTTATTGCACGAAGTAAATAATCCTGATAGTTTTTTAAAAGATATTTTAAAAATATGTATTAAAGAAACTATAATTCATATAAATGTCCCGAATTCAAATTCTTTTCATTTGCTTTGGGCTTATGAGAGTGGTTTGATAAATAAACTTGGAAATTTGACAAATACAGCCATAAAATTTCAACAAAATACAACATTTGATTTAAATAAACTCACACAATTCGTAAAAAATCATATTGGCGGGGCGGGGTGTATATTAGATAGTGGTTCGTATTTTATAAAACCTTTTAATCATTCTAAAATGTCATTATGCTTAGAAAATGGAATTATAGATGAAAAATTACTAGATGGTTTATACAAATTAAATGATTATATGCATGAATTTGGTGCTGAAATTTTTGTAAATATTAGGATTTGAATGGATATATTAGAAATAACAGAAAGCGAATATCATAATTTTGATTTAACATTTTCATATTTTGACTTGGTCAGTTTTATAAATTATAATAAATATAAAGTAAATGATGTGAAATATTTTTTATTTAAAAATAATAAAAATAGATTTATTATTTCTTGTGGTATTAAAGAAAATGATATGCTATTTCCTTTTTCAGCACCATTTTCATGTTTAACAAACATATCAAAAGATAATAAGATGTTATATTATCATGAAGCTATTAAACTTACAATTAAATGGGCTAACGAAAATTGTAAAAAAAATATATATTTTAATACACCACCATTATTTTATAATTACAGCCATATAACAAAATTACAAAATGCGTTAATATCTAATAATTTTAGCATAAATGATTATGATGTAAATTATGAAATTTATTTAGAAAATATAGATGATTATCTGAATACAATAAAACATGCAGCTAAAAAAAATTTAAACTCATCTTTAGAGCACAAATTAAAATTTATTAAAACAAATAAATTAGAAATTGTTTTTAACATAATAAAAGAAAATAGAGAAAGTAAAAACTATAATTTAAATATGACAATTGAAGATGTAGAACAGACATCAAAAATTATACCTACAGATTTGTTTTTAGTATATAAAGATGATATACCTATAGCATCTGCTATTGTTCATATAATGAGCCAAAATATAACTAGAGTGGTATATTGGGGAAATACTACAAATAGCAATAAATATCGCCCTATGAATTTTTTATCTTATAATTTATTTTTATATTATAAAAATCAGAATTTCAAAATAGTTGACATAGGCACATCAACTCTACATACTACTCCAAATTTTGGATTATGTGATTATAAAGAAAGTATAGGGTGTAGTTGTTCGCCAAAAATAAATTTTTTACATAAAGTAAAAAAATGAAAAAAATATCTATCATAACCCCATGTTTTAATCATGAAAAATATGTGAGTTATTTTTTACAAAGTGTTTTAGAGCAAAGTTTTAGTGATTTTGAGCTCATTATAGTAGATGATTGTTCAAGTGATAATAGCACAAAAGAAATTCAAAAATTTAAAGATCCAAAAATAAAACTTATAAAACATGAATTTAACAAAGGTATAAATGCGACATTAAATACAGCTTTTGAAAACTCAAATGGAGAATACATAGTATTTTGTGCAAGTGATGATATATTAGAAAAAAATGCTTTAGAAATTATCTATAAAACATTTAAAGATAATGATATTATAGCTGTATATCCAAATTTGATTTGTATAGATGAAAATAATGAAATTTTAGGGAGCTTATATCCATTAAAACAAAGAAATAAGGTAGAATTATTATATTATTTATTTATGCGATACAACTGCTTAACATCAGTTGGATTATCTTTAAAAAGAGATGTTTTTGAAAAATTATATCCTTTACCAAATTCAATGTGCAACTATCAAGATATGAAGATGCATATTGATATATTAAATATTGGCGAAATTAAAATACTTGAAACACAACTTATAAGATACAGAAGAACTAGGGACAAAACAAATATAAGTTCTCATAATAGCATCACAACAACTCGAGAAAACCTAGAAACAGAAATGCTCTTAGATACTTACTTAAAATTTGATAATATATTTTTATTAGAGCAAATTTTTCATAAAGAAGTAAATAAAACAAATATAAAACCTTATCAAGAGACATTGCCTTTTTTTTTAGGAATAATGGCTTTAGAATCTGACAACATATATAAAAAATATTGGGGTTATCATAAAATAATGGAATTTTATAAAAATGATGCCAATGCTAAAATTTTATATGAAAAATATAATTTTACATTTAAAGACTATCTACAATTAGCAAAAAAATGTGATACAGGGGATATTTTTATAAAAAAATATAGAAAATATAAAAAAATGTTTAATTATACAGCTTTATTATTGGGTATAATTGTATTTATTTTAATTTTTAATTTTATAATAATGGAAATCAAATGATAAAATTTTTAGACTTAAAACAAATAAATGATAGATTTAATACTGAATTTATAACAAAATTTAAAGAAATTCTAGAAAGTGGTTGGTATATACTTGGAAAGCAATGTGAAAAATTTGAAAATAATTTTGCAAAATATTGTGGGGTTAAACATTGCATAGGCGTTGCAAATGGGCTTGATGCTTTAAGATTGATCATAAAAGCTTATAACTTTAAAGAAAATGACGAAATCATAGTTCCCGCAAATACATACATAGCATCAATTTTAGCTATAACTGATAATAAATGCAAACCTATACTGATAGAGCCTGATATCAATACTTACAACATAAATCCTGATTTAATAGAAGAAAAGATCACAAAAAAAACTAAAGCTATCATGGTTGTTCATCTTTATGGTCAAGTTTGTGATATGGAAAAAATTCAGTTGTTAGCTAATAAATACAATTTAAAAATTATAGAAGATTGTGCTCAAGCACATGGTGCTATTTATAAAGATAAACGAGTTGGAAATTTGGGAGATGCCGCCGGTTTTTCTTTTTACCCTGGTAAAAATTTAGGTGCTTTAGGGGATGCTGGGTGTATTTGCACCAATGATGATAATTTTGCATCCAAAATTAGAGCTTTAGCAAACTATGGCTCTCATAAAAAATATGAAAATTTATATATAGGATTAAATTCTAGATTAGATGAGATACAAGCTGCTTTTTTGGATATAAAATTAAAATATTTAGATGAAGACAATAATAAAAGAAAAAATATAGCAAATTTTTATCTACAAAATATAAAAAATGAAAATATTATATTACCTAGTAATAAATTTGATCATGTTTGGCATCTATTTGTAGTCAAAACAAAGCTTAGAGATGAATTACAACACTATCTAAATAATCATGATATTCAAACTATTATACACTATCCTATCCCTCCTCATAAGCAAAAATGCTATAAAGATTTAAATCATTTACAACTACCCGTAACAGAAAACATCCATCAAGAAGTTTTGTCATTACCTATATCGCCAACCATGAAAGAAAATGATTTTAAAAAAGTGGCTGATATATTAAACAAATGGAAAGTCTGATAGATCGCTCTCCATTTTATTCGCTTATTCTTTAAAAAATTTCAAGAAATTTTTTATAGTATTCCCAACTATTAATAATATCTGGTCTATGCTCTTTTATATGTTGCAATTCATAATCCAAAATATTTTTAATTTTTTTTCCTAAATCTTGATGCTCCTTTAAATAATTTAAAACATCTTCTTCTTTTACCATATTTTCAAGTCTTTCATTCGCTTTTTTCTCTAAAATAATCATAAATTTTTCAAAATATTCTCTAAGATCATTGATTAAAGCTTTATCATCTTTAATAATGGTCCAATTTTTATTTTCTATATTAATCGAAATTTTATCAAATAACTTGCTTTTTGTATTTACAAGTTCTTTTTTTATATCAATTAAATCATCTTTTATCTCATTATAATGCTTATCATTGTCTAAAAATACTTTATTTTCATCAGATACTATTATCAAAATATCATTATTGACAATAAGTCTATAAGGTAGTAAATAATACAATTCGTTCCAAAATTTCTGCTTAAATTTATATTCATCATTATCATTTGGTTCTTTAAAATTAAGCTCTTTAGCAAGAGTTTTTATAGTGGCAAATGCATTATCTTTTGAAATTGATTTCGTGTCTACATATAATATATTTTTGTTTTTAATCAAGTTTATATTTGAAAAATAGCTAAAACTTAGCTCTTCGTTTACGATAAAATAGATAGATGATAAATCAGGTTTTTTAAGATTAGCATTATGTCCATTTTTATCTGTATATCTTATTCTATCTAAATTTTCAAATATATCTTCATTTATATAAAAATTTTTTAATTCATTTTTACCAAGTTCTTCAATCTTATAAGAACCATGATTAACCATTGTTTTTAATCTAGATATAGGATCTCTTGTCAAAATTACAACAGGCTTATTTTTATTTAAAATTTTACTTATATGCTTATATTTTGGCTGCATACTTTGATACCAAGCTATTTCTACATAATAATTTTTTTTATTAAAATTCTTATATTCTTTATAATAACTATAATTATTCTGATATAAGACAAAGTCATCTAATTCACAATATTTTAAAAAACTTTTAAAAGCCCAATGCCCACTTACACCATAACTAAATAATATAAATTTATAATCATCTTTTAAAGGTTTGCAAAATTTTAATAAATAAGGAGTAAAAATATTGATATTAAATTTTTTCTCATATTTAGTGTATATTTTTATTTTTTTATATTTTATAAATTCAGCTATTCCTTGTTGTTTGATTATTTGTATGGATTTCGATTTTTTCATTGATTTTCCTTTATATATTTTTTTAAATATAGCAATTTTTCTTTAGTTACCATATCAGGTGATATTATATCTTTATATTCTTTGATACTAAAATCATCTATGGGAATTAATTCTATCTCATTTTTATCTAAGCTTCTCTTAAAATATGGAAAATGATAATTTAAAAATTCTGTTTGATAAATTTTTAACTTTTTTATATCCAAATACTCCATACAATACCTATCTTCATGCATACTTTCTGCCCATTTAAGATGATTATTTTTTATCAACCATTGATCATTACTCTTGTTATTCAAGATATTATTGATACTCTTATACTTTACTATAAATACCTCAGCTCTATCATCATCTTTATAATAAAAATCTATTCGAGAATAACAAAGTATATCATAGTCTTTTTTAGGTATATAAAAACTTTTGTATAATCTTTTAGCATCATAAATATGATCAACATCTATTTTTATAAGCCATTCGTTTTTTGGGATATAATTCATTACATAATTACAAAATTGGTAAAATTTATTCTTTTCGCTTTGCGGATTTTCAATTTGTACTTCATAAGGGTATTTTACTGGTATAAAAGAAGGATACTGTTTGCAAAATTCTAAGATTATCTCTTCGCTTCCATCATTACAATCATTATATCCTATAATCCCTCTTTGTATAGCCGGAAGTATACTTTTTAACGAAGCTTTCAAAGTTAATGCTTCATTTTTTACTCTTATATAAGCCCATGGATTTAAAGGGGATTTTGGATTTTTCGAATTTTCATCAAAATCAAAAAATCCTTTGTGTTTAGATTTTATAATGTGATTTATTTTATAAAAATGTTCATTATCATATTTTTCTATATTATCTACTATATCTTTTGGAATATACGAATTTAAATTATCAAGTTTTATTTGCATAAATTGATTGAGTAATTTTTCTCTAATTATTGCTCTTATATTTTTATTTGGTATAAACAAGCATACAATCTTCGCTAAATATTTTTTTAAATAATACGGATAATATATCATTGCCATAACCTTTTTTATTTATATTATAGTATAATTTTATCTTATAAATTATTATGATAGGTTTTTATTTATGAAATTTTTTATAATCAATTTAAAAATAGCCGAAGATAGAAAAGAATATATGCAGAATTTATGTTTAAAGCATAATTTAGATTATGAAATCATACAAGCTGTTGATGGAAAAGAGTTGGATAGTGATTTTGTAAAAAATATCAGTGATTTTTCTTTATCGGAAAAATATTTAGGTAGAACTTTAAGTCTTGGTGAGATAGGGTGTGCTTTATCCCATAAAAAATGTTTTGAAAGAATGTTTGAGCTAAATTTAAATGAGTGTTTAATACTAGAAGATGATGCTTATTTTGATGAAAAATTAAATTATATTTTAAGTTTAAAAGATAAATTTCCAAAAGATTTAGAATTATTCTTACTTGGTCATTATAGGCAAGTTTATTTAGATGATGGATTTCGTATAGAAAGCCCATTTTCTTTAAGATATGATTATAAAATAGATGATTTTTATCATGCAAAAAGATTAGTTAGTGGTGGCAATGGAACCCATGGATATTATATCAATAAAAATGGTGCCTTAAAAATGTATAAATACTTAGAAAAAATAATATTTCCATATGATCATTGTACTAGTAATGATAATATAATAAATGTATATGCTTTATATCCTGTTGTTATAACTACTGATGAGATATTTGGAGCCCAAACTTATGTGCAAGATGATAATAAAAGAAGATATAGAAAAAGAAGTAAAATTTCAAAATATATAAAAAAGATAAAAAATAAAATCATATTTTTTATACCTAGTTTAAAAAAATTGAGAAAATATGAATAATTTTGTATTATATAGCTTGTATTTTATTTATTCTGCATTTTTCTTAAATAAACATAGAAGAATTATAAAAGGTAAGATCTTATATCAAAAAGAACATGAGAATATAGCTAATTATTTGGAAAATACTTATATAAAAAAATACTTTGAAAATAAATTAGATAACATACAGATAAAAAAAACACGGAATATAAATGGTAAAAAAATAATATGGCAATTTTGGTATCAAGGTATTGATAATGCACCTTGCATTATAAAAAAGTGTTTTAAATCTGTTCAAAAATATAAAGGTAATTATGAAGTTGTTTTACTTGATAAAGATAATATAAAAGATTATTTAATATTTCCTGATTTTATTTATCAAAAAATTGATGATAAAAAATTTGGAGAAAAAACGATAACTATTTTTTCTGATTTATTAAGAGTTTCTTTGCTCAATAATTATGGTGGAATTTGGCTAGACGCTGGTATGTTTTTAAGCGGAGAAATTCAAAAAGAAATTTTAGATCAAGATTTTTTTATTTTTCATAGATCTACAAAAAAACCGCAAGATTACAAAAATTGGATAAATTTTAATTACAATTTTTTTTCTTGGGATGAGAAATTTAAAGTTAATATTGTAAATGGTTTTATATTATCAAATAAAAATAATGAGATTATGAAGATAATGCAAGATATATTGATTAATTATTGGAAATATGAGAATAAATTAGTATATTATTTTATGTTTCAAATATTGTTTGACACCTTAAAGAAAAAGTATTTAAATTTAAATTTATACATAACAAATGATACAGATATTCATCTCTTGCAATATCATGCAAAAGATAAATATAGTGATAAATTATGGAATGATATAAAAAATAAAACAAGCATACATTCATTAAAAATTTTTAAAAAAATTAGAAAACATTCCATGATAGATAAAATATTATTTAAGGATACAATATGATCGATAATGAAATTACGATAGTAACAGCTTTTTATGATATAGGTAGAAAAGATATTAAAAATTTTGAAAGAGATAATGATAAATATTTATCTTATTTTGAATTTTTAGCAGGTATCAAAAATAAAATGATTATATACACCCAAGAAAATATAAAGGAAAAAATTTTAGATACAAGAAAAAAACATAATTTAGAAGACAAAACCATAATAATAACCAAAGAATTACAAGAATTTGATGAGCAAGGTTATAAAAAAATAATAGATACTTTTAAAGATTATAATCAAGGTATAAATAGAAAAAATCCAAATAATATAGAATGTATTTCTCCTATGTATTGCTACCTTATGTATTTAAAACCTTTTTTTGTATGTGATGCTATACAAAGAGGTTTGACTGATGAGAATATAATGTGGCTTGATTTTGGTTTTAATCATGGAGGAAATTTTTTCGTAGATAAAGATCAATTTAACTTTTATCTACAAAAACAAAATAGTATAGATGAAAATAAAATTAATCTCTTTTCAATAAAAAATGATGATAAACAAACTTTAGCAAACATTTACTTTTCCATGGAAACATTTTTAATAGGTGGTATTATATTCGCAAAATCAAAAAATTGGCTCTTATTTAAACATCATATGCAAAAATGTATAAAATATTTTACCTCATTTGGAATAATTGATGACGATCAAATAATGCTTTTATGGTGTGCTAGAAATTATCGAAAAAATTATAACATTATAAAAGTTTATTTTTGGTTTGATTCTTTATATCATTTTATACCACAAAATATTGCAAAAAAATTAAAAATAAATACAAATCAAATTAAGTATTATAAAATAATCAAAGAAAAATTAAAAGAAGATTTTAATAATAAAAATATAAAAAATATATTTATAAATTTAATTAAATATTGCTATTTTAAATTTATAAATAAAAATCATAAAGTATTATAAAGCTAAATCTTATTTGCTCTCATACATAAACTCTTTTCCTCTCTCTCCAAAACTTCAAATAATTTCTGATGAAATTCATCATGTAAAAACTCTTTTGATAGTTTTTTTATAATTTCATTGCTTTTCTTTTTATCGTGATAATTTTGATTTAAAATTTCTTTATTTTTGTTTTCATATCTTCCATTTGGATTAAATTCATAATGATAAATACAAGTTTTAAAAACAGCTATTTTATCACAAAACATAAAATAAACATAACAAAAAAGCACATCTTCACCATAACTCAAACGCTCATCTATTTTAATTTTTTCAAAACTTTTTAAGATCATATCTTTTCTAAAACATTTCGCCCAAACCGACCAGCAAAAATGCCTTTGGTTATTTAAAAAATCTAAAAATTCCTTTTGATTAAAAACTTCATCTTGTTTAAAACGATAAAATTGTTTGGTTTTTACCCTATGCACAAAGGCATCAAAACAAAGCAAATCAAAACCTTTTTTCATCTCTTTAAACGCTATTTCACAAGCATCAGGTGTCAAAAAATCATCGCTATCCAAAAACATTATAAAATCAGAACTAGAATGCAAAACCCCCAAATTTCTACTTGCAAAAGTGCCTAAATTTTCCTCATTTTGAAAGATGTTTATTCTTGGATCTTTTTTAGCAAATTCTAAAACCATATTTAAACTATCATCTTTACTTTTATCATCGATAATCAAAATTTCAATATCTTTTAAAGTCTGATTTATGCAACTTTGCAAAGCTCTTAAGATAAAATCGCAAGAATTAAAAAGCGGGATTATGATAGAAAGTTGTGGCATATTTTTCCTAAATTTTGTTAAAATAATAAAAACAATTCTATCAAAGTTTAGGAAATTTATGAAAATTTTTATACACCTTCCCACTTGGCTAGGCGATGCGGTAATGGCTTCACCTGCTTTATACGTTATAAAAGAACATTTTAAAAATGCTCAATTTATCCTTTATGGCTCTTTGGTTTCCACGGCACTTTTTAAGGAATTTCCTAATTCTAAAATCATCATAGAAAATAAACAATCCCGCTATAAACAAGCCCTATCTTTACGCAAAGAACTTGGCAAAATCGATTTTAGCTTTGCTTTTAGATCTGCGTTTTCTTCTAAGATTATCTTGCATATTCTCAAAACAAAACAAAGATATTTTTTTGACAAAAACAAGCACAAAGAAGAACATCAAGTATTAAAATACCTTTATTTTATAGAAAACTCACTTAGTATAAAAGCTCATTTTAAAGACTTAAAACTTCCCTTTAAACTAAAATTTCAAAACCCTCTTATCTTAAGAAATGGTAAAAAAATTCTAGGACTCAACCCTGGTGCAAGCTTTGGAAGTGCAAAAAGATGGGATGCGAATTATTTTGCTAAAGTGGCTTTAAATTTCAGCCAAAGTCATGAAATTTTAATCTTTGGCGCAGGAAAAGCCGAACAAGAACTTTGTAATGAAATTTATCAAATTTTAAAAGAACAAAACATAAAAGTAAAAAATCTTTGCAATAAAACCACCATCAAAACCCTTTGTCAAAATATCGCTTTTTGCGATCTTTTCATCACAAATGACAGTGGACCTATGCACATAAGTGCGGTTTATAAGGTAAAAACCGTAGCTATTTTTGGCCCTACGAAATTTACTCAAACTTCACCTTGGCAAAATGAAAACGCAAAATTAGTGCATTTAAATCTAGCTTGTATGCCTTGTATGCAAAAAACCTGTCCTTTAGAACACCACAAATGCATGAAAGATTTAAAGCCTGAAAAGGTGATAGAAGAAATTAAAAAATTAAGCACTCCATAAAAAAATTTTAGTTAGAATAAAAATTTATTGCAAAAATTTTATAGGGTTGCTTATGCTTTTTAGCTCTTTTATTTTTATTTTTATTTTCCTGCCTTTAACCTTATTAGGTTTTTATGTATTAAAAGCTTTGCAATATTATACAAGTGCAAAAATATTTCTAATATTAGCTAGTTTATTTTTTTATGCCTATTTTAAAATTGATTATATTTTCATCTTAACCTTTTCAACCTTGATAAATTTTTTTCTTGCAAACCTTATCTTAAGAAAAGAAAATAATGGGACAGGATATACTTTACTTTATCTAGGTATTATCTTCAACCTTTGCTTGCTAGCAATCTTTAAATATACAGACTTTTTTTTGGAAAACTTTAATCTTTTTTCCAAACTTGCTCATTTAGACTTTAATATTCCTTTACCACATATTTTACTACCTTTAGGAATTTCATTTTTCACTTTTCAACAAATTGCATTTTTAGTGGACTGTTATAAAAAAAGTAATATTGAGGATTTATTGGAAAATAAAAAAGTTGATTTTATAGATTATTGCTTATTTATCAGTTTTTTTCCGCAACTTATCGCAGGTCCTATAGTCCATCATAAAGAAATGATGCCACAATTTCATTCTTTACTTAATAAAGAAAAAGCTTTAATCGATTGGGAATTAATAGCAAAGGGCTTGTTTATATTTTCTATAGGACTTTTTAAAAAAGTTTACATAGCTGATAGTTTTGCTTCTTGGGCAAATGCAGGATTTACAGTTGTGCAAAATGGAAATTTTTTAAATATTTTTGAGGCTTGGGCAACAAGCCTTTCGTATACTTTTCAACTCTATTTTGATTTCAGTGGATATTGTGATATGGCCATAGGATTAGCTCTTTTTTTCGGCATAGCTTTACCTATAAATTTTAATTCTCCATATAAAGCTTTAAATATAGCTGATTTTTGGCGAAAATGGCATATTACTTTAGGAAGATTTTTAAAAGATTATTTATATATCCCTCTTGGAGGAAATCGCTTTGGAAAATTTATCAATCTACGAAATCTTTTTATCGTAGCTTTTTTAAGCGGAGTATGGCATGGAGCCGGATGGGGTTTTGTTATATGGGGAATTTTACACGCTATAGCTATGATAAGCCATAGAATTTATAGTTTTTGGACTAAAGGCAAAACTTTTTTAAATTCGAAAATTTATAAAATTATATCTTGGTTTATCACTTTCAATTTTATCAATATAGCTTGGATTTTCTTTAGAAGTGAAAATTTACAAGGGGCTATAAACCTCTTAAAATCAATGTTTGGGGTAGTTTGGGTGGAATTGCCGTTAAAATTCAAAGCAGGGCTTTTATTTAAAAAAATAGGCGGAAATGATACAATGGTAGGTTTTATTTTAGTCTCCTTTATACTATGTATTTGTTTTAAAAATAGCATTAATATGCTTCAAGATTTTAAGTCGAGCTTTAAAAATTCCCTTATTATAATGTTTTTATTTTATATAGCTTTAATTACTCTTATTGCTACACCATATACCGAATTTATCTATTTTAATTTTTAAGGAAAAATATTGTTTACTTCTGATAAAAAATTCATTCTTTTTTCTTTATTATGTCCTTTGCCTCTCGTAATAATTCTTTTTACATTGCTTTATATTCGCGATCCTTTTTGGTTCTTTCATCCACCATATTTTAGAAAAGAAACTTACATGAAAGATATGAGAATGCAAGCTAGAGGACTCATTCTGTACAAAGATTTTGATTCTGCTATAATAGGCACTTCTATGCTTGAAAATACCTCTGCTAAAGAAGCAAACAAAAAACTAGGAGGTAATTGGATAAATCTATCTTTAGGTGGAAGCACATTTGCATTAAGAGCGGTAATTTTAGATTATTTATTTAAACATAAAGATATTAAAAACATTATTTATTCTTTAGACATTAGAGCTTTAAATGAACTTGAAACACCCAAAGACAAAAACTTTATTTCACTCTACAATGATAAAACTATTGATTTATTTAAATTATATCTCTCAAGTCGTTTTATTAATTGTGCTATATTTTTTTCAAAAAAAGAAAAATGTATAGGAAAAGATAATTTAGATACTTTAACAAATTGGTTTTTAGAAAATAAAAACCACTTTGGAGGTATTGAATACTGGAGTAAAGAATGGTGGCATGATAAAAATTTTCAAAATGAAATTTTACAAGCTCAAAATTTTCAACCAAATTTTGATATAGATATTTCACATTTTAAAAATTATACAAAAAAATATCTCTTAAGTTTTATTAAAAAATATCAAAAAACGCAGTTTTATCTTATTATACCAAGTTATTCAAGATTAAACTATAGAAAACTCAGTTATGGGGAATATTATAATAAAGATAGTGCTCTATTTTCAAACTATTATGCTATTTTAAGTTGGATTATACAAGAAACTCAAAGATATCCTAATGTAAAAATATATGGATTTGATGATTTGGACTACGCTGACAACATAAAAAATTATAAAGATCCTGCACATTACAATACTGATATGAACTCTATGCAACTTAATGCCATAAGAGATAATACGCATATTTTAAATATCCAAAATATAGTTAAATATCTTAATACAATGGAAAGGAAAATTAAAGAATTTGACTTAACACCATTTGTAGAGTATATAAAAAATCAAAATTTTTGAAAATTAAAAACCTTCATCTATAATCTGACAAAGTGTGTGTATGATTAAAATATGCATTTCTTGAATTCTAGCCGTATCATCGCTTGGTACGACAAGATTATAATCACAAAGCTTATTCATCATTCCACCACCCTTTCCGCTAAGCCCTAAACAAAGCATATTAAGTTCTTTTGCTTTTTTAAAAGCTTCTAAAACATTAGGGCTTTTTCCGCTCGTTGAAATGCCGATTAAAACATCATTTTCATTTCCTAAAGCTTCCACTTGTCTTAAAAAAACAAACTCAAAACCATAGTCATTTCCTATAGCACTAAGTGCTGAAGTATCGGTTGTAAGTGCTATACCTGCTAAAGCCTTGCGTTCTTTTTTATAACGCCCACTAAGTTCAGCTGCAAAATGTTGGGCATCAGCTGCACTTCCACCATTTCCGCAAATCAAAATCTTGCCACCTTTTTTAAGACATTCACATAAAAGCTCACCTACTTTAGCGATTTGTCCTTTTAAAATTTCACTTTCTTGAACGATTTTTTGATGTTCTTGCCATTCTTTTTCCACTAAATTTATCATTTTTTATCCTTAATCTTTTCTATGATCTTACTCGTACTAAATCCTTCTTCAAAGTCGATTAATTCAACCCTTGAAACGATATCCGCACCCACAACAAGCTTATCTTTATAATCAGCTCCTTTAACCAAAATATCGGGTTTTAAAAAGCTTATAAGCTCTAAAGGCGTATCTTCATCAAAAATCACCACAAAATCTACAAAATAAAAAGCTGCCAACATACAAGCTCTTTGAAACTCTGAATTTATAGGACGACTCTCACCTTTGAGTCTTTTCACACTCGCATCTGAGTTTAAGCCCACAATCAAAACATCGCCCAATCTTTTAGCTTTCTCAAGATATTTTATATGTCCAAAATGCACTATATCAAAACAACCATTTGTAAAAACAATCTTTTTATCATTTTGTTTTAAAAGTGTTAAAAGTTCTTCTTTGCTTTTGATTTTTTTCTCAAAATCCACACGCTTAAAACTCTTAATCTCATCAAAACTCACACTCACGCTACCTATTTTACTTACCACAACAGCTGCTGCTTCATTAGCGAGTTCACAAGCTTTAAAAATTTCAATCCCATTTGCCAAACAAAAAGCTAAAACGGCGATCACACTATCGCCCGCCCCTGTTACATCATAAACTTCTAAGGCTTTAGCAGGTGCGATTTTTAATTTCTCATCAAAAAGTGCAATCCCCGCTTCTGAAAGAGTGATAATAGAATAACGCAAAGCAAAATCTTCTTTTAATTTTTTAATCCCTTTTTCTAAATTTTCACCCTCTAAATTTTCAAATTTCAAAGCCTCTAAAGCTTCTTTTTTATTAGGTGTAAGTAAGGTTGCACCGCTATATTTACTAAAATCACTACCTTTAGGATCAACTAAAACAGGGATGTTTAAGAAATTTGCTTTTTCTATCACAGCCTTGCAAACCTTAGGCGTTAAAATACCCTTAGCATAATCGCTTAAAACCACAGCTTTAAAATCTTTGATCTTTTCATCAAACAAAGCTATAAGTTCATTTTCAAGTAAAATTTCACTTATATCTTCTTCATCTAGTCTTAAAACCTGCTGATTGTGCGCCATAATGCGATTTTTAAAAGGGGTTTTGCGTCCTTTTTGGATCAAAAATTCTCCTTTTAAATTTTCTTGTAAAAATTTCCCACTCTCATCATCGCCCACAACACCAAGTGCAAAAACATCAGCACCTAAACTTTTCAAATTTGCATAAACATTCGCAGCCCCGCCTAATCTTTTATCTTCTTTAAGAGTTTTAGCTACCAAAACAGGGGCTTCAGGGCTGATACGCGAACAATCACACCAAGTGTAATTATCCACCATAAAATCCCCTATAATTAAAATTTTAGGTTTTTGCTGACTTAAAAACTCAAGCATTTGCTTCCTTTTCAAAAAGTCTTTTTATCTCACCTAAATAATCTTTTACCCCTTCTTCTAAAGTGAATTTTGGCTGATAATCCCAAGTTTGATCTAGTTTTGCTTCAGTGTGGAATTGATAAGATTTTACATAAGGATTTGGGATATATTCGCAAGGCAAATCAGTCTTTAACTCTTTTTGCAAAATATCAACTATATCTTGAAAAGTTCTTGCTTTACCACTGCCTACATTATAAACTCCACATTTTGAATCAAGGGCGATTAAATTGGCATTAATAACATCTTTGATATAGGTAAAATCTCTATAAATTTTATCACTTCCTTCAAACAAGCGTGGATTTTTTCCTGCTAAAATTTGATGGCCAAATTGCAAAACCATAGAAGCGGTTTTGTTTTTATAAAATTCGCCTTTTCCATAAACATTAAAATATCTAAGTCCTACTAAATGGGCTTTATCGTAGTATTTTTTCGCTAGCTTGTCCATCATCAATTTTGAAAAAGCATAAGGATTTTTTGGTTCTTCATCTTTACCTACAGTTTGTGGACTTTTTGCATCACCATAAACCGAAGCTGAACTTGCATAAATAAGCTTTGCATTAAGATCTATGCTAAGTTCTATAAAATCTTTAAAAGTATTTAGATTGGTTTGTAAAACCTTAGTTTGATCAAAAACTGTAGTGTCTGAAATTGCTGCTTGATGAAAAATAATCTCTGGCTTAAAATCTTCAATCTTTTTTAAAACTTTTTCATCATTAATATCACCTGTAAAAAGTTCTCCATCAAATTCAAGTAAATTTTTAAAATGTCCAAAACTTTGCAAATTTCCATTTTCAAAAGTCGCACTACTACGCATTTTATCTATAATTAAAATTTCATGTTTTTCTTGCAAGTTTAAAGCTAGCTGCGAACCTATAAATCCCGCACCACCTGTGATTGCTATTCTCATTTAAATGTCCTTTTCTTTAAAAAAGCTTAAAATTTCTTTTAAATTCTTAAATTGCTTAAAAAAATCGCCTTCTTTTTTTTCTTCATTGACTAAAATCAAAGTGCCAATATCAGCATTTAATCCTGCTTGCATATCGCTTAGATTATCTCCGATAAAAATAGAATTTTTCATATCTAAATCAAACTCATCTTTTGCTTTTAAAAGCATTCCTGCTTTAGGTTTGCGACATTCACAACCTTCTAAATGCGGACAATGATAAATTTTATCAATTTTTATATCTTGTTTAGCAAATTCTTTAAGCATATAATCACAAAGCTTAAAAAAATCACTTTCCTTGTAATATCCTCTTGCAATGCCTGATTGATTTGTCGCTATAAAAAGCAAATACTTTTTAGCTAAAAAATATCTACAAAGTTCAAAAATTCCATCACAAAATTCAAAATCTTCTATTTTATAGACATATTTTTTATCTATATTAATCACACCGTCTCTATCTAAAAATAATGCTTTTGTTTTCATAAAAAACATTATAATATAGCTTTTTTAAAAAGAAAATAAACATTATCTTTAATTTCTTAAGATTTTTATAAAAATAAAGATATATAATACCTAGCAATCTAATTTTTACTAAGGAGAAAACAAATGAAAAAATTATTAGTAGTTTCTGCTTTGGCATGTCTTGGTGTTTCTGCTTTTGCTGCAGATGGTGCTACACTTTTTAAAAAATGTGCAGTATGTCATGGTGCAAAAGCAGATAAAGTTTATTTAAACAAAGTTCCAGCTTTAAAAACTCTTTCTTCTGCTGAAAGACTTCAATACATGAAAGAATATTCAGAAGGCAAAAGAAATGCTTATGGTCAAGGTGCGATCATGAAACTTAACCTTAAAGGTTTAACTGAAGAAGATTTTAAAGCTATCGAAGCTCATATTGAAACTTTAAAATAATTTCTAAAAAAGGCTTTTCTTTTTAAGAAAGCCTTTTTTTATCCAAAGCTTCTTTTTTACGCCTTTCTAATTCTATAGCATCACGCAAAGAATCCTCATCATCATTTAAAGTAGTAAATTTATAATCATCATCAAATTGTTTATTTTTAATCCCCCAAAGCAAAGTTGCCAAAATGATAAAAAACGCTAAGATAGAAACCCCTATCATCATCATGATTATACTATTCATTCTTTAATCCTTAAAGCATTTAAAATAACTATTATACTACTAAAAGACATAGAAATAGCAGCGAATAAAGGATTAATCATACCCAAAAAAGCCAAAGGTATGGTACAAGCATTATAAAACAAAGAAAAAGCAAGATTTTGCTTGATAATTTTAAAGGTATTTTTAGATAATTTGATGGCTTTTTTTAAAGAAAGCAAGTCATTTTTCAAAAGTAAAACATCACTACTTTCTATAGCTAGATCACTTCCTTCTCTTAAAGTCATCGAAACACTTGCATATTTTAAAGCTAGTGCATCATTTACCCCATCACCTACAAATAAAACTTTGTAATTTTTGCTTAAATTTTCTATAGTTTTCATTTTATCTTCTGGCAAACAAGAAGCTTGATAATTTTGAATTTCTAACTTTTTAGCGATTTTTTCCACTGCTTTTTGATGATCGCCACTTAGTATCATTAATTCTTTCTTTTCTTTTTTAAGATAAGCGATAAGCTCTTTTGCACCTTCTCTTAAAACACTATCAAACTCAAAAGAAGCTAAAATTTTACCTTCCTTAGCAAAAATAAAATGTGTATTATCAAATTCTTTAGCCACAATACCCTTTTCTTGCAAAAATTTAGAACTTCCGCCTAAAAGCAACCCTTCATTTAACTCAGCACTTAAACCTTTAGCTTGAATGCTCGAATGCTTTTTAAAATCCAAATTTAAATTCTTAGCTCCTTTTTGCTTTAAATACGACGC
The DNA here is from genome assembly GCF_001762445.1 of Campylobacter sp. BCW_6877. Lineage (NCBI taxonomy): Bacteria > Pseudomonadati > Campylobacterota > Epsilonproteobacteria > Campylobacterales > Campylobacteraceae > Campylobacter > Campylobacter sp. BCW_6877. The sequence goes on from NZ_MJWW01000059.1 coordinate 205,483, forward strand.
AATATTTTGAGAGATAGGATGTTTAGAAAGTTTTACAAAATTATAAAGCTCATTTAAATCAAGCGCTTCATCTAAAAAAACCTCTTTAAGTTCAAGCTCTATTTTGGTTAAAATACCCGTTTTATCAAACACCACGCAATCACATTTGCTTAAATCTTCTATCACGCTAGAACTTTTAAACAAAATATGTTTTTTCAAAGCTCTACCTAAAGCTACAAGATTGCTCACTGGTGTTGCTAAAGCCAAAGCACAAGGACAAGCGATAATCAAAACTGCAATCGCATTGACTAAAGAAATTTCAAAACTCTCTTCCTTATAAAAAAACCAAAAAGCAAAACAAACAAAAGCGATCAATAAAACCGTTCTAGAAAAATAAGCCGAAAGACTATTGACCAAACTTTCAAGTTTTGCTTTTTTAGAACTTGCAAGTTCTAAAAGCTGGATAATTTGACTGAGTTTTGAATCCTTGTAAAGCTTTGTTGCTTCATACTCCACACTTCCATCAAGCACTATACAAGCTGAAAAAATTTCATCTTCTTTTTGTATGAGTTTTGGAATACTTTCTCCGTTTAAAGAAGAAGTATCCACACTCATTTCACCACTTTTACAGATCCCATCGATTAAAATTTTATCTCCAGTTTTAAGCAAAATTCTATCCCCTAAACAAACCTTTTGCACTTCTTTAGGAACAAATTCTTTACCATCAAAAACCAAAACTTCATTTTGCAAAAAATCATTAAGCCCATCTATAGTATCTAAAGCACGCTTTTTACTAAACATCTCAAGATATTTACCTATAAATACAAAGCAAACTATCATCGCCACAGAGTCAAAATACACCTCCCCTACCCTAAAAAACATAGCCCATAAAGAATAAATATAAGCCAAACTCGCTCCACTAATTACCAATACATCCATATTTAAACTATGCATTTTTAAAGTTTTAAAAGCGCTTTTATAAAAATGAGATCCCGTATAAAAAAGCACAGGAGAACAAAGGATAAATTCAGCAAAATTTAAAATATCCTTAGTATCCTTATCCATACCGCTAAAAAATCCTGCGTATTTTGCCACTGCTATCCACATGATATTCATCACACAAGCTATAGCCACAACAAGCTTAGAATAAAATTCCCTTTTTAATAAATCCGCTTTTTTTGAAGCCTTGCTCGCATCATAAGCACTCGCTTTATAGCCTATACTTTCAATAAGTCTTAAAATTTGCACCAAAGAAATACTTTGTTCATCAAAAACAATGCGTGCTTTATGGCTTAAATGATTGATATCAAGTTCTAAAATTCCTTCTTGCTTGGTTAAAATTTTCTCATTAAGCCACACACAAGCTGCACATTCTATACCGTGTATCATGAGATAAATTTCACTAAATCCTTCTTTAGTTTTAGTAATAAACTCATCATAATTTTTCATTTCATTTTGGAAATTTACAGGGCTTAAAGTTTGATTTCCAAGCTTTTCATAAAACTCATCTAATCCACTTTCATGTAAAATTTCCCAAACGCTCTCACAACCCTTACAACAAAAAAATTTACCCTTATACTCTATCATTTGAGCTTGTTTATAATCAAGTCTGCAATGTTCACATTTCATAATCATTCTTTAAAAAAATATTTTTTATAATTATAAACAAATTTGACAAAAAGTGTACTTTTTTACTAAAATCACATTTTACAAAAATTATTCTGCTAAATCTTACGAGGACTTATGGAAAAAGAAAAAAAACAACATCAAAGAACCCACGTTCCAGTGGAAGGTTATAAAATCGAAGAATTAAAATTATTAGATTTAGAAAATCTAGTTAAAATCGCTAATGAATGTGAAATCGAAAACCCAAGAGAATTTCGCCGTCAAGAACTTATTTTTGAAATTTTAAAAGCACAAACAAAAAAAGGCGGTTTCATACTTTTTACAGGGATTTTAGAAATTTCTTCTGAAGGTTATGGCTTTTTAAGAGGCATGGACTCCAATCTTAGCGATAGTGTTAATGACGCTTATGTTTCAAATTCGCAAATTAGAAAATTTGCTCTGCGTGTAGGCGATATCGTTACAGGACAAGTTAGAGAACCTAAAGATCAAGAAAAATACTACGCTCTTTTAAAAATTGAAGCGATCAATTATCTGCCTTTACAAGAAGCCAAAGAAAGACCTTTATTTGATAACTTAACCCCTATTTTTCCAACAGAAAAAATCAAACTCGAATACGATGCTATGAAGCTTACAGGTCGTGTTTTGGATCTTTTTACTCCTATAGGAAAAGGGCAACGCGGACTCATCGTTGCTCCACCACGCACAGGTAAAACAGAGCTTATGAAAGAACTTGCTACTGCTATTGCAAAAAACCACCCAGAAATGCATTTAATCGTGCTTTTAGTCGATGAAAGACCTGAAGAAGTTACCGATATGCAAAGATGTGTAAAAGGCGAAGTTTTTAGTTCTACTTTTGATTTACCTGCTTATAATCATGTGCGTGTAGCTGAACTCGTGATAGAAAAAGCCAAAAGAATGGTAGAAACAGGAAAAGATGTTATCATCTTACTTGATAGTATCACAAGACTGGCACGTGCTTATAACACCGCAACTCCAAGCAGTGGAAAAGTCCTAAGCGGTGGGGTAGATGCTAATGCTTTGCACAAACCAAAACGCTTTTTTGGTGCAGCTAGAAATATAGAAAATGGAGGCTCTTTAACCATAGTTGCTACAGCTTTAATTGACACAGGTTCAAGAATGGATGATGTGATTTTTGAAGAATTTAAAGGCACAGGAAATAGCGAAATAGTTCTTGATAGAAATATTGCTGATAGAAGAATTTATCCTGCGATTAATATTATCAAATCAGGAACAAGAAAAGAAGAATTACTCCAAGGCGTAGCAAATCTTCAAAAAATTTGGGCGATCCGTTCGGCGATTTCTCAAATGGATGATGTTGAGGCATTGAAATTTTTATATTCTAAAATGCTTAAAACCAAAGATAATGTAGAACTTTTATCTATAATGAACGAGTAGAAAATGCTTCAAGCTTTAGCGATTAAATACAGACCAAAAACCTTTGATGAACTCATAGGACAAAAAACAGTTAGCGTAAGTTTAAAATACGCTCTAAATCATAATCGCTTAGCTCATGCTTATCTTTTTTCAGGACTTAGAGGAAGTGGAAAAACTTCGAGTGCTAGAATTTTTTCTCGTGCTTTAGTTTGCGAACAAGGGCCAAGTGATACTCCATGTGGCACTTGCAAGCACTGTCTTGCAGCACTTGAAGGCAAACATATAGACATTATAGAAATGGATGCTGCAAGCAACCGTGGACTTGAAGACATACAAACCTTAATCGAACAAACCAAATACACCCCTTCCATGGCAAGATTTAAAATTTTCATCATCGATGAAGTGCATATGCTTACCCCACAAGCTGCAAATGCACTTTTAAAAACCTTAGAAGAACCACCAAGCTATGTTAAATTTATACTTGCAACCACAGATCCTTTAAAACTTCCAGCCACTGTGCTTTCTAGAACACAACATTTTCGCTTTAAACAAATTCCACAAAGTGAAATTTTAAATCATCTTAAAAAAATTTTACTTAAAGAAAATGTTAAATTTGAAGAAGAAGCTTTAAAATTCATAGCAAGAAGTGGCAATGGATCTTTAAGAGATACTTTAACCTTGCTTGATCAAGCCATTATTTTTTGTCAAAATGAAATCAGCATTAGTAAAATTACAGATATGTTAGGCTTTTTAGATCCTCAAAAAATCAAAGCCTTTTATCAGGCTATTTTAACAAAAGACAAAGAAAAAGTTTTTGCATATTTAGAAGAATTGCAAGACTATGAAGCTTCAAGCGTGATTGATGAAATGCTTTTTTATTTAAAAGAAAGTTTTTTTGCAAAAAGTACAGAATTTTCTACTTTAATTTATGAAAGATTTTTCCGTATTTTATCAAAAGCTAAAAATATGCTTTGCGATGATGATGGCTTTACGCTTTGTGTTATGGCTTTTATGATGATGGAAGCAAGTCATTTAAAAGAAATTGACGCACAAATCCAAGAAATCAAACAAGAAAATATAACAAATACTACACCTAAGATCACACCTTCTCCTATCATGCCTAATCTTGAGAAAAAAATAGAAAAAAATGCTTATGAAATCTTGCTTGATAGTATTTATGATAGGGATTTTGATCTTGCAGAATGCTTTAAACAAAGCACAAAATTTATTAGTTTTGAAAGCAATACTTTAAATATAAGCTCAAACGCACAAGGACAAAATCGCGATACGCTCAATAAAGGTTTTAAACTCATACAAGAACTTTTTAAAGCTAAATTTGGAGAAAATGCAAAAATTAATGTGCAAAAAGCACTAACAATTGATGAAAATAAGCTTCAATCCTTAACTCAAGAATTACCAAACAGTGAAAATAAAAACAATATTCAAAGTTCTATTAATATGCTTAAAGAAGGAGCTAAAAAATTTGACCCACAAGAAGATCTTAAAGAGGCTCTTAAAGATTGTTTTGGGGAGCCTAGTATAGAAAATTAATCATCATTTTTAAGAGAGATGAAAATCAAAGCTAAAAACATATAAGTTACCAATCTTGTAGCACCAGGCAAACCATTCCAAACATTACTCATCCACATTTCAAACCATTCTGCAGCAACAAGTTAAGGAAATAATCCCAAAAATCTTAGCGTTAAGAAAGCTTTGAGCATCTAAATTTCTAGCTTTAAACATATCATAAGCACCTTTTAGGGCTGTTAAGGTAATAAAAATTTCAAAAAGAATAATTATTATATAGCCTATATGATGAATCACAGGAGAAGTAATAACCCCATAAACTATAGCATTACCTAAATAATCAGACTTTATATCCGTACTCATCACATGCGAAACAAATTGGAAATTAGAATTATAATCTGTCACATTTCTAAAAACCACTATACCTGCTAACGATGCAACAATAAGCAAAATAATAATTTTTGAAAATCAAATCATTTTACTTATGCAAAAACATTTTTGTTACATTTATACCATTTTAATAATATATTATTAATAAAAATTAAATTTTTAAATTCTTTTAAGCCTTAAAGAATTAAGTACCACAGCAACAGAACTAAAACACATTGCAAGTGCTGCTATATGAGGACTTAAAGTGATAAAAGGTACAAATCCTGCTGCGATAGGAATGCAAAGTACATTATAAATAAAAGCCCAAAAAAGATTTAGCTTAATAATCCTGCGTGTTTTTTTAGCAAGTTTAAAACATTTAAAAATCGCTGATAAATCATCTTTTATCAAGATAAAATCTCCTGTTTTTTTTGCAAGTTCATTTGCCTTTGAAAAACTCATACTCACGCTTGCAGCAGATAAAGCCGCCGCATCATTGATCCCATCTCCTACAAAAAGAGTTTTTTTAAATTTTTGAATGATTTGTAGTTTTTCTTCACTCTTAAGTTGGGCATGAAATTCGTCTATTTGTAATTCTTTAGCTATTTTTTCTACATTTTTTATATGATCACCACTTAAAATAAAAGTTTTAAGATTTTGCCCTTTTAAATTTAACACAAGCTCTTTGGCCCCATCTTTTAAAGCATTGCTTAACAAAACACCACCTAAACACTTTTTATTCTTAGCAAAATACACCCTAACATATTCTTTAAAAGAATCAAAAAAGATATCGCTTTCTTTTGTGTCAATTTCATTTTCGTGCAAAAACTCCGCACTACCTACAAGATAAATATCATTATCTTCTTTGTATTTTATACCAGAACCCACAATCACTCTTCCCTCGCCCTTTAAATCAAAAATTTGATCTTTATGCAAAGCCTTGGCTATAGGATGAGAGCTTAAACTTTCAATTTGACATAATTTATCAAAATCATCTTTAGAAAGATTGTGCTTAAAAATACTCAAATTTTCCTTTGTTAATGTACCTGTTTTATCAAAAAAAGCGTACTTAACTAAGGCTAATTTTTCTAAAGCAGCAGGATTTTTAATAAGAATGAAATTTTTTGCCGCATTTGCACTTGCCACAACCAAAGCTATAGGCGTTGCAAGCCCTAAAGCACAAGGACAAGAAATCAAAAGCACAGCACAAGCGTGTAAAAAAGCTATATTTAAATCCGCTTTTACCGCCCAAAAAACAAAAACTAAAAAAGCAAAAAATATTATACCCCCTACAAAGTATTTAGAAATTTGATCTGCTAAATTTGCCAAAGGACTTTTGATATTTCCTGCTTCAAAAACTAGATTTTTGATTTGTTCTAAAGTACTATCCATAGCCTTTTTGTTTGCTTTGATCCTTAAAGCGCCATTTAAAACTACTGCTCCTGCTTGAACTTCATCGCCTTCTTTTTTTAAAACAGGCAAAAACTCTCCATTTAAAAAACTCATATCAAGCTCTGCGCTCCCTAAAAGCACTACTCCATCTGCAACAATGCTTTCTCCTTCTTTTACCAAAAGCACATCGCCACTTTTGACAAAAGAACTTGGAATTTCTTTAATACTTTCATCTTCAAGCAAAATTTTTGTCTTTTTTGTATCTATATTTTCCAAAATTCTTTGATAATCTTGTGCTTTAAATTTAGCTTTACTTTCAAGATATTTTCCTAAAAGCACAAAGGAAATAATCATCATTGCACCACTAAAATACAAATCTTCTTCTTTAAAAATTTGCAAATACACTAAAAAAGAATACACAAAAGCACTCAAAGTCCCTAAAGCTACAAGGGTATTCATATCTAAATTTTTACTTTTAAGTCCTAAAAAAGCATGAGAAAAAAAGTCTCTCCCGCAATAAAATATCCCAAAAAAACTCAAAGCCATTTGGATATTTTGCGAAAAAGAACTTTTAACAAACATTTCAAAATACATAATAATCACACTCAAAACTATACTTAAAAGCAAATTTTTTCTTAATTCTAAGTGTTTTTTTGCCTTGTATGCGTTCAAGCTTTGTTCATCTTCTAAAATTTCAAAGCCTAAATTTTTAATTTTTGCGATGATATCTTTGCGTTTTTCTTGATCTTCAAGTAAAAAAACTCCGCTAGAATTCACATAAGAAACACTAGCATCTTTAACACCATCAATTTTTTTACAAGCTCTTTCTATAGCGTTAGAACAATTAACGCAAGTCATTTTACCTATTTTTATACGCAATTCTTCCATTATAAACGCTCTATGATCTCAAAACCTAAATCTTGAAATTCTTTTGTAAAATTTGATACTTGATTTTCTTCTAAATTTAAACTTAAAATTTTTTGCTCCAAATCTACTTCTATATTACCAAATTCATCTTCAAGAGAATTTTTGATCAAATTTACACAATTCATACAATTAACATTTTTTACTTTAAATTTCATTTTCACTCCTTATAGGATGTATGGTAATGTGCCCGATTTCAAATTCATGTAGTAATTTATGGGATAAATCCTGAGATAGTTTTTCAAATTCCTTTAGATCGTAAACTTTCACTTTTAAGTGCATAGAAGCTACTAGCATTTTATTGGTGATTTGAGTAATATGCAAATCCACTACCTCATCCACACTAGGATTTAAAAGCAAAACTTGTCTTACTTTTTCTATATCCACAGGAGAACTTTCAAGTAAGACATTAGCGCTTTGTTTAAGCAAGATAATTGCCCATCTTAAAAGCAAGATTGATAATACAATAGCTAAAATCGTATCTATATAAACAATACCACTGAAATACACCGCTATTCCACCTATAATAACCACTAAAGAACCCAATAAATCACTCATCATATGTAAAAAAGCGGACTTCATATTGACATTTTCTAAATTTGCACCCTTAAACATCATCAAAGCATTAATCCCATTTACCAAAAAGCCCAAAATAGCTACAATTATCATGGTTTTAGCGTCAATTTCTTTTGGATTAATAAATTTTTCTATAGCCTCATAAATGATAAATAAAGCCGATAAAATAATGGTTAAAGCATTGACAAAAGCCACTAAAACTTCAAGACGAAAGTACCCAAAGGTCTTTTGATGATCTTGCCATTTTTCTACAGCTATGATGGCTAAAAAACTAAGAGCTAAGGCAAAAACATCAGAAAACATATGCAAAGTATCGCTTAAAAGTGCCAAAGAATTTGAAAGGATTGAATAAATAAATTGCACAAGCATCATAGAAAAAGTCATTAAAAGAGAAATTTTTAAAATCTTTTTATCCATACTCCTTGCATCAGCATGGGAATGATGATGTTCATGAGAATGTTCTTCGTGATTATGATTACAAGATTTGTTAGCTAAAGGCTCGTGTGATAAAAATTTATACATTTTATATCCTTTTTGCTTGACATTTTAAGATATTAAGCTAAAAAGAATATAAATATTTGTTATTCTTATAAAAATTAAAAGTCAAAAAGTTCGCCTAACCAACTTTCTTTCTTTTTCTTTTTATAGTAATCATTGTGCTGATGATAAGCTGAGTTATTATATCTTGACTCTTGTCTTGAAGCTTGGTTAAAATTTGCTGTATTAGGGACACTGCGTTCTATGATTTTGTCAAGTTCTCCACGATCAAGCCAAACGCCACGACATTTTGGACAATAATCAATCTCAACTCCACTCCTATCGCTCATAACCAAATCCACATTGCAAACTGGACATAACATACAATACCGCCTTTTTTTAAATTTTTGATTTAAAATTATAAAAAGAAATACTAAACAATTTTACAACAAGTTTTAATGTTTTTTTGCATGTCTAGTCATCATAAAACTTTGTTCAAAAAATATAAGCAAAGTAACACTCACTCCTATAGCTAGAGCCAAAGTCACAGAAACAGTTGTAAAAAAATAATCAAAAAATTGAACCAAAAATTCAGACTTAGCCTTCAAATCATCACTGCGTATAAAAGAAATAAGATACAAAATCGCTTTATAAGCATAAATTCCAGGTATCATAGGAATAAGAGCAGGAAAAGCGATAATTTCAGCAGGGGTTTTAATGATTTTTGCTAGAACAATTCCTAAACATCCTATGCAAAATGAAGCAACAAAAGTTGCGATTGCTAAAGTTTGAAAATGAAAATATTCCACCAAGGTAAAACGAAGCCCATGTGCAATTGCTGCTAAAAGAGCAGATAAAATAAGGGTTTTTAAAGGTGGATTGCAAGCATAAGCAAAGCCAAATCCCGCCACAGCAGCAAAAAACATATCTCTTAAAATAAATTCAATCATCTTAAAATCCCAAAATCCGAAATACTAAGCGTCATGTAAATTCCAAGTGCTATACAACAAATCAAAATAGCCACGCTGATAATACGACTAAGCCCCATTAAAATATGATCTTTTAATATATCAATCACAGAATTTATAAAAAATACCCCTGGTATAAGATATAAAATACTAGAACCCAAAGCCACATCAGAAGTATTGGTATATCCCATATCCAGTCCAAAAAATACAAACCACGATGAGATAAAAGAACAAAGGATGTATTGAATTCTTAAATCAATCTTTGCTTTAGTTAAAATATATCTTAACAACAATCCCACGAAAGTTGCAAAAAACACCAAATTTCCAGCGCCAAAATCACCGCCAAAAAGCCTACAAAAAGCCGAATTTGCCATAGAAACAAATAAAAGATTAAGCAAATAAGAATGCTTTTTTTGTTGAGAAATTTGCCCAAAAACGACTTTTGCTTTTTCAAGATCGTATTTGTGATCATATATAGCCCAGCTTAAAGCACTTAAATCAAAAATAAGTTTAAAATTAACATGGGCATGATGATTGGGTATGACATAAGTTCTTTGAATGGAGTTATCATCCATATCTACAACATTTAAAGTAATATGATGAAAAAAGAAATTGATATTTATCTCATAGCCATAAACCTCGGCTATTCTTCCTACGCATTTTGCCACCCTAGCTGTATAAGTTCCAGCACCTAGTAAAGTTTTAGTATATATGATTAAAAAATTAGTTAATCTTTGTATATCAGGTTTTTCCATATTTTAATAATCTTTGATTGAATTTGTTATAATTATAGCAAATTTTAAAATAAATAAGGAGAAAAAATGGCAAAAATCGGTATAGTTGGTTTAGGTTATGTAGGAGCTGCTAGTGCTTATAGCATAGTTACTCAAGGTATTTGTTCAGAACTTTACTTATATGATATAAAACAAGATTTAGCTCTAGCTCATGCAAGAGATTTGGAAGATATGTCAGCCATTCATTTTTCTTATACAAAAATTTTTCATACACTAAATTTAGAAAATTTAGCTTCTTGTGATATTATCATTTTAGCTTTTAGAAAAGAAAGTTTAAAAGAATTACCTAGTCGCTTAGTAGAACTTCAAAACAATATCCTCGAACTTAAAGACATTGTTTTAACCTTAAAAAATGCTAATTTTAAAGGCAAATACATTATCGCAACAAATCCAAATGACACCATAACTTACTACACTCAAGTATTAAGCCAATTACCTAAAAATCATGTTTTTGGTAGTGGAACAAATTTAGATAGTTCAAGACTTAAGAAATTTTTAGCCAAAGATTTAAACATAAATTCAAAAGATATTTTTGCTTGTATGATTGGCGAACATGGAGATTCTCAGTTTGCAGCACTTTCTAATGCAAGCGTTTTAGGACAAAATTTATTAGATTTTTATAAGCAAAAATTAGGCAAAGATTTAGACATACAAGAACTCGAAAAAGCTGTGATTAGCGAAGGATATTTCATCTATGAACGCAAAGGAAGAACAGAATTTGGCATAGGAACTTCTTGTACAAATTTAGCCAAAGCCATCCTAGAAAATAGAAAAAGTTTACATCCTGTAAGTGTGGTTTTTGATGATATAGCTTTTTCAATGCCCGCTATCATAGGAAAAGATGGTATAGAAAAGGTTTTTGAATTAAAATTCAATGAAAAAGAAAAAATAAAATTAGAAAATTCAAAACAACAAATCAAAAACGCTATACAAAGCGTAAAAGATAAAATTTAAGCCTTTTTAAAAGGCTTTTTGATTTTGATATAAATTAAACTTGCTAAAATCACAAAAACAATTATAATGATTAAAATTTGAGTTAAATAAGTTTTAATCAACTCTTCATTTTGTCCTATATAATAACCCAAAAATACAAGTATAGCCATCCAAATAGCACTACCAAGTGCAGTAAAAAGTATAAAATTTACAAGTTTCATTTTTACCAAACCTGCAGGCATAGAGATGTACTGACGAATTCCTGGTAAAAGACGACAAGTAAAGGTTGAAAATTCTCCATGTTTGTTAAAAAATTCTTCAAATTTAGCAAATTTGGCTTCGTTTATACCAAAACACTTACCCCATTTTAATACAAAATTTTTACCCCAAAAAAAGCAAATATAGTAATTAATCAAAGCCCCTAAAACAGAACCTAAAGTCCCACTAAGTATACAAAGAGTGATATCAAGTTCTCCTTTATGTGCCAAATATCCAGCAGGTATCATAACAACTTCACTTGGAAAAGGTATAAAACAACTCTCTAAGGTCATTAAGATAATAATACCCAAATACCCCCAAGCACTAGCCGTCTCAACAATAAAAGAAATGATTTCTTGCATATTAGCCTTATTTGAAGAAAATTTTAAAAAATTGTAGCTTAAAAGATTAAACAGTAAAAAGCGGTTTTACACCGCTTTTTTTATTTACCTGCAACTGAAACTTGATTTGGATTGTCCGCTGCACGAGCGATCATGCACTCTTTTAAAACAGCAGCATCAGCTGGATCGCTAACTTTTTTATTAATCCAGCGTTCAACTTGTTTCATTGTTTTTGACTCTGGCTCTGGAGCTTCGTATTTTGCCATCAAACTTGCACAATCAGCCAAAGCAATGATAGGTAATAAACTTGCAAAAAGTATTTTTCTCATCTTTTGCTCCTTAGAATTTTACATTATACATTAACATGATATTATCAGCTCTTGCTTTATCTTTTTTCGCTCCACCAAATGGTAAGCCACGATTACCCCATTTATTTTGGATATTGGTATAGCTTAAGCGTAAGAATTGATATCTATCAAGTTGATAAATCACATAAACATCGTGAGCCGTTCCTCTTGTCATTCTTATATTAAGTGGATCGTTGATACTTGGACGGCTCATAGTATACCAGTATCTACTTCCCCAGAAGAACTCATACCCCACTTTTAAAGCCTTGGTAAAATCATAGCGTCCGCCCACATGCACAGCATAGCCGTCTTCTTCATTAAACTTGCCATTATAACCTTGCTTCTGAAGAATTGCGCTTAATGGCAAACTTAATTGATTGTTGTTCCCGTGAGAATAACCTAAAGATAGAAAATAATTAAAATTCGTTCCAAAAGCTTTATAATTTTCAAAATGAAGATTTGCTATAGTTAAATCTCCTAAATTTACCACACCATCATCATCAAGAATAGTAGTAGTACCGGCACCACCAACAGGTGGTAAAGCAATTGGACCATTGTTAAGCGGCAAAGCAAAATCACTTAAATATGCAATATTAAATAATATTAAATTATCTCCCATGCCTTCTATAGGAAGCTCTCCTTCTACTGCAGCATAGTAAAGATTTGCATCAGCATCTTTTTGATCGCTCATCCAGTCTCTTACCTTGCCTTCTTCATCCCATTGATAAGTTTTACCGTAAGCTGCACGGATAGCCACCTTATGATCTTGCAAACTTTCAGGCTTATAAGTGATCACTGCTGCATCACCTAGAGCATTGATCGCTAAGGCTGGATAAGTTGATTGTCTTAAAGCATTGTTTCTAAGATTACTTCCTGGACCATCGGTTCCTGGCTGTCTTCCTATGGTTGCAATCCACTCAGGTGTGATATAGTAGTCAAGATAAGCTCTATCTACATAAAGCACAGGCCCACTTGATCTTGTGTTTCTTCCTGCATCTAAGTCATAAGGACTTCCACTCCAACCCATTTGAGACCAGTTTTTAGCCATAGATAAACGACCATAGAATTTGGTTTTATCATTAATATCAGCATTCATATTTAAATGAAGCTCATTCATCCATTTGTTGTTAGCACTATAATCTTGTCCGCCAACTTTATAGTTTGTATTTGAAACCGCTGTTGAAAACTCAAGTCCAAATTTAACCTTGCTTAAAGCAGCTTGAAATTCTGTTTCATCAGCTCTATCGTTAAGATCAGCAAGTTCAGCTTTTACAGCTTCATTTTGCTTAGCTTGAGCTTCTCTTTCTTTTCTGATTTGTGCAAGTTCAGCTTGAATTTGTGCAAGCTGTTTTTGAAGCTTGGTTATTTCATCATCTGTATTTTTAGCAAAAAGTGAAGATGAAAGAAGACAAGCACTTAAAATAAGTGAAAACTTAGTTTTCATAATCATAACTCCTTGTAATTTTGTTACATTTCACTGAAATAAAATTATAATTATAGAAAAAAAAGCTTTAAAAAAAATTATGTGTTAATTATTTTTAGCTAGTCAAATTTTATGACTAGCTTTACATTATAAGATTTAAATTTAATTACAAAATTTTTATATCTAGAATTTTATCTCCTTGGCGTATAGAGTCTAAAACTTCCAAACTTTCTTCATCTTTTGGATCAATTTGCCCAAAAACAGTATGAACCCCATCTAAATGAGCTTGAGGGCTGTGACAAATGAAAAATTGGGATCCACCCGTATCGCGTCCTGCATGCGCCATAGATAAGGTTCCACGCTCATGTTTATGTTCTTGATCATCACATTCACAAATGATTTCATATCCAGGCCCACCTATACCATTGCCGTGTGGACAACCCCCTTGTATGACAAAATTTGGGATCACACGATGAAAATTTAAATCTTTATAAAATCCTTCATTAGCCAAAGTAGCAAAATTACAAACCGTTTGTGGAGCCTCATCACCAAAAAGTTTTAGCTTCATTGTGCCTTTTTCAGTTTCTATAAGAGCAAATTTGTATTCATTTACTTTGCTTGTGTCAATTGTTTTTATCATATTTTCTCCTTAATCTATATTTGTATAAACAGCTTGAACATCATCATCATCTTCTAACTTATCTAAAAGTTTTTCTATATCACTAAGCTGTTCTTCGCTAAAGCTTACAGGATTGTTTGGTATATACTCAAGTCCTGCTTTTTTAAGAACTAAACCCTTAGTTTCTATAGCAGAGCTTAGCTCACCAAAAGCAGTATAATCACCGCTAATTACCAACTCTTCTTCATTTTGTTCTAATTCTTCAAGCCCTGCATCGATCAAATCAAGTTCTAATTCTTCTAAATCTCCTGCAAATTTTTCAAGATGAAAAACCGCTTTTCTAGTAAACATAAAGCCTAAAGATCCATTTTGCAAAACTTCTCCACCATTTTTACTAAAAATAGCTTTTACATTAGCCACGGTGCGTGTAGGGTTATCACTCATACATTCAACTATAACCAAAGCTCCATGTGCAGCTTTTCCTTCATAATGAATGTTTTTAATATCTGCGCTATCTTTTCCGCTCGCACGCTTAATAGCCGCATCTATATTATCTTTTGGCATATTATTTGCTTTTGCTGTAGCCATAGCACTTCTTAATTTTGGATTCATATCAGGATCAGTGCCACCTTCTTTAGCAGCTACTTGTATGGCTTTAGCAAGCTTAGGAAAAAGCTTACTCATTTTATCCCATCTAGCCTCTTTAGAAGCTCTTCGGTATTCAAATGCTCGTCCCATAAATTCTCACTTTCTTTAAAGATTTTCAAACTTAAAAGTATAAACTAAAAAGGCTAATTAAAGCTTTAAATGGTATGATTTTACCATTTATTTTAGGAGAAGTTTTTGAATATCGCAAAAAAAGAACTTTTTGTTGCTTGGTTTTTCTTGATTGTTGCTATTGTATTTGAAGTTTTAGGTACTAGTTTTTTAAAAATGGAAAATCAAATTTTAGGCTATATATTTATGGCTTTATTTATAGCTTTTTCTTATTTTTTTATGGGCAAAGCGATTAAAAAAATTCAAGTAGGCATAGCCTATGCTGTATGGGAACTTTTAGGGATTATTCTTATACTTTTAGTTTCTTTTATAGTTTTTAAAGAGAGTTTAACCTTAACTCAAATTCTAGGCATTGTTCTTTCTATCGTTGGAATTATCATGATTAATATAGGCGAGGTTAAAGAATAATGTATATTTTTATCATTGTTTTATCAGCATTCTTAGATATCATAGCAAATTTATTGCTAAAAAAATCAGATGGTTTTAAGCATAAAATTTGGGGCTTGGCTGCGATTGTCAATGCTATACTTGCTTTTTTTCTACTTTCTTTTTCTTTAAAATACGTTCCTTTAAGCATAGCTTACTCAACTTGGGGTGCTATAGGCATCATAGGAACTTGTCTTGGTGGATGGATTTTATATAAAGAAAAATTAAACAAAATAGGAATTTTAGGCATCATTATCGTAATAATAGCAGTATTTTTACTAAATTATTAAAACAGCAAAATGCTGTTTTAATGTTCCATTTTGTTTTTCGCTTCAATACCCATTAAAGAAAATGCGGTTTTAATACTAAGAGCAACTAAAGAAAATAATTTAAGCAAATCATTTTCATTTATAGAACCTACAACTTTATTTTCATTGTAGAATTTATGAAAATTTGCAGCTAAATTTTTAAGATAATCAGGAATTTTTTGCAAAGCTCTAGCCTCAAAAGCATCGTTTAAAATAGCTTTTAAATTCAAAGCTTCAAAAAGTAAATTTACACCATCTTGATTTAAACTTTGTAAATCAGCTCTCATTACATCATCGATTTTTTTACCAGCTTTAGCAAACACTTGATGAATTCTAGCGTGTGCGTAGTTGATATAATACACAGGATTAGAACTATCTTCTTTTTGCAAATCACTAATATCAAATTCCAAATGAGTATCGCACTTTTTACTCAAAAAGATATAACGCAAAGCATCACTTCCTATTTCATCAATCACATCGCTCATCAAGATAAAATTTCCTGCTCTTTTACTCATTTTATAAGGCTCTCCATCTTTAAGCAAGGAAACCATTTGTGCTAAAATAATCTCAAGATTATTAGAGTCAAATCCCAAAAACTCCATCGCAGCTTTCATTCTAGGGATATAACCATGATGATCTGCTCCCCAGATATTAATACACTTGCCATAACCACGACTCATTTTATCCTTATGATAAACAATATCTGCTGCCAAATAAGTCCCGCGTCCATCTTCACGGATAATTACCCTATCTTTTTCATCACCTTTTTGCGAAGAAGCAAGCCAAATTTTACCTTCTTGCTCGTAAATTCCTTTATGTTTTTTTAAAGATTCTAAAGTTGCATTTAAAGCGTCATAATACGATCTCTCGCTTACATAGCTGTCAATTTTAATCTTTGCTTGTTCTAAATTTTGTTTAATCAAAACAAGCATTTTATCTTTTGCCCAATCAGCTAAACTAGGGATATTTTCTTCACTAAAAAATTCTTTACCAAATTTTTCAAAAGCTTCTTTTGCCAAATCTGCTATATACTCGCCTTTGTAATATTGCTCTGGATATTCAACATTTTCATGAAGTATATTTTCTTTCACACTTAGTAAAATAGAAAGCCCTAGTAAATAAATTTGATTACCCGCATCATTGACATAGTATTCTGTATCAAATTTATAGCCCAAATGTCTTGCAAGTCTTGTTAAGGTGTCTCCAAAAACAGCGCCTCTTGCATGTCCTATGTGTAAAGGTCCGGTAGGATTTGCACTCACATATTCAAGCAAAAAACTTTCTTGTTTTTTTTCTCCTTTAGTAAAATCATTTGGATTTGCTAAAGCTTGATTTGCAAGTTCATTTAAAAAAGTTTTGGAAATTCTAAAATTTAAATACCCATTTACAGCTTCAACCGATTCAAAGCAATCATGATTTTGAAATTTGCTCGCTAAGTCGCTAGCAATCAACATAGGAGATTTTTTTAATTCCTTAGCCAGTGAAAAAGCCAAAGGGGTAGCAAAATGTGCTAAATTTTTATCCTTTGGATTTTCAAGTGTAAAATCACACTCTAAAATCTTTTTAATTTCATTAAAAATAATACTTTTCAAAAGACTAAACCTTAAGCTTTTTTTGTTTCGTCTATACTTGCATCAGCATTTGTATTATTAGTTGTGTTTTTGTTTTCTTCTATTTTTTGAGTATTTTTTGCTACTTCATCATCATTATTCATTTCATCTTTAAAAGTTTTAATACCTTTGCCTAAACCCTTTGCAAGTTCTGGAATTTTTTTTGCTCCAAAAAGCAATACAACAATCAATAAAATAATCAACCAATGACTTGGACTTGACCAACCACCCATTTTATTCTCCTTCATTCCAAATATTTTGAATTTGTCCTAGATTCTGCCCTTTGGTTCTAAATTTATGGGCAATTAAAATCGCTCGCAATGCTTCATAACTTCGCCTTAACTCATCGTTAATGATAAGATAATCATACTCACTAAGCTCTTTCATTTCATCACTAGCGTTTTGTAATCTTTTTTCTAGTTGTATTATTGTATCAGTATTTCGCTTAATAAGTCTTTTTTTTAACTCATCTTTATTTTTTGTAGTAATAAAAACAGAAACAATCTTATCAGCCATTTTTTTTCTGGCTATTTTAAATCCTTGCACATCAATATCAAAAACAACTATTTTTCCATTATCTAAAGCATCTTGAGTGTGCTTTAAAGAAGTGCCATAAAAATTTTCATGCACCTTAGCCCATTCTAAAAAATGATCACCATCTATACCTTTTTGAAATTCTTCATGGGATATAAAATGATAATGTATTCCATTTTTTTCGCCCTCTCTTGGTTTGCGAGTTGTTGAAGAAATAGAAAAATAAAGCTCATCTTCAAATTCATCAAAAAGTTTTTTTAAAAGAGTTGATTTTCCAGCTCCACTAGGACCTGAAATCAACAAAATAAAACCTTGCAATTTTAATCCTCTTTAAAACTAATGTTTATATTTATGTTCATATTCATACCCTTAAGAGCAGCTTTTAAGGTATCATCCTTAATACTTGAAGTGATCGCTCCTACTATGCTTTGGCTAAGCTCATTAACTATTTCTTCACCATTATCATCTTTAGTTGCATTACTTACTATAGACTCTTCATTTTTTTCTACAATTTCCTCTCCAAGAGCTTCTTGTATATCACTTTCTTTCAATGCATCAAAATCACTTATATTTAAATTTGGCACAACCACTTCCTCTTCATTTGTTCCTAATTCTTTATCGTTTAAAATTGGCTCATCTTTAAAATCTTCTAAAACCTTGCTACTATTATCACTATCAATACCATAATCAAGCTCATCAAGTTGAGCTAGTTCTTCTTTAATCTGATCTTGAGTGCTCAAATTTGAAATAAAATCATCCATTTCATCTTGAACATCTTCTTCCACAACAGGAGCAAACTCCTCTAAAATTTCCTCTGATTCTTCATTATCTTTTGCTTGACCTAAAAATTCAGCATCCTCAGGAAGATCATCAAAATCCATTTCTTTTTCTTGCTCTTCGACCACAGGAAGATCATCAAAGTCGCTTATATTAGCTTGTAATTCTTTGTTATCTTCTAAATCTTCATCATTTTTATCATCTAGTTCATCTAAACTAGGCTCAGTATCCAAAGCTGTATGTTCTTGGCTTAAGTCTTCTTTTTCGTTTTTGCCATCTTCTAAAGTTAAATCTAAATCAGTTTGAGTGTCTTCTTGAATCTGTTCTTTAGTTGTTTCTTGTTCTAAATTTTCATCTTCTAAATTTTGAACTTCTAAAGCTTTGTTTGCATTATCATCTTGAGATTCACTAAGCTCTTCTTGCATTTCTAATGCATTTGTTTTAGAATCGTCTAATAATTCTTGCTTTTCTATTTCTTCATTTTTATCATCTTCTTTGATTTCTAAATCTTCATCATTTTTATCATCTAGCTCATCTAAACTAGGCTCAGTATCCAAAGCTGTATGTTCTTGGCTTAAGTCTTCTTTTTCGTTT